>NZ_JBVIQR010000046.1:0-30961 GCF_055576875.1 Streptomyces sp. NPDC033229
TGCCACCCGCTACGAGAAACGCGCCTACATCTACCTCGGCACCGTCACATTCGCAGCCCTCGCTATCTGGCTCCGAACATGATCCGAGAAACAGTCCCTAGGCCACCGATAGTGCCTTGACGCCTGACAGGAGGGGGACGAGGGAGTAGTTCCCGTCGCCCGAACCGCACGACGCCTGTGTGTCTGCCGTGGTGGAGATCTTCGTCCCTGTGGCGAAGCGTCCGTCGCCGCCCGTCACCACGGTCGTGAAGTGGTCGGTAGCCGATGACGAGTAGTACACGCACTGATGCAGGTTCGCGTAGCTGCCCGACGTGAGGTCGAGTGCCTTGACTCCCGACAGGAGGGGGATGAGCGAGTAGTTCCCGTCCCCCTGACCGCACGATGCTTGCGTGTCTGCCGTGTTGGAGACGTTCGTCCCTGTGGCGAAGCGTCCGTCGCTGCTCGGCACCACGGTCGTGAAGTGGTTGGTGGCCGAGGACGAGTAGTACACGCACTGGTGCAGGTTCAGGTAGCCCGAGGCGGCGGCCTGGGCCTGCCGGGGCTGGGGGGGGCGGCCGGGGCGGGCGCTGTCATGCCTGTGAAGGCACACACCCCCGCCACAGCCGCGACCACGGGCCTCCATACACGTCTGATCACCGATCGCAGCATTCCTGGTCCCTCCCCAATACCAAGCGGCACCGGACACCCCGGCCCGCGACCACAGGCCCAGGAGACCATCGACAGCGACGAAAGTAACGGATCGAACGCCATAGCCCTCCCATTAGGCGATGAGTCGACCAGCCTTGCGTAACCCGCAACAAGACGCCCGAGGTTTGCCGCAGCGACGGGCGCTCACCTCACCATCCACCACCGCACGCGTGTGCGCGCCGCCAGAAGCCGGCCCTGTCGTGCGACGCGGCAGAGACAGCAAGATCTTCGCAGACGCGTTGTTCGATCTCGTGGGCGAAAAGGGCGTACGGTGCGCGACCTGTCGGACACACCCTAGGCACCCTGGGGCAGGTTCAGCGCTGAGTCCGTATGCAGCGTGATCCGCACCGGCACGAAGCGGGTGGCATCGGCCGCCGGCTCCCCGGTGCCGGGATTACGGGCGTAGCGCGGATGGGCGCCGCCGCTGATCTGCAGGCGTATCCGGTGACCGGCGGCGAAGCGGTACGCGGTGGAGCTCATCGCCACGGTGACCTCCGAGGGCACCTGACCGGTGGTCCGCAGCCGGGTCAGCCCGTCGCAGACGTTGGTGGAACGGCCTTGTGTGTCGACGTCGCAAAGGCGGGCGAAGACATCGGCGTATCCGGTGTCCGTCGAGATCCGCAGCCGCGCGGAGACCGGGCCGAGGACATCCACCGGTTCGGTCAGCGGCGGGCCGGTGAACGTCAGGACGTCCTTTCGCGCCTCCAGGGCCCTGTTGTCGCGGGGGCCGGCCCCGCGCGAGAGCAGCGGCCCGCCCACGGACGGGGTGGGATCGGCCGGGTCGTAGCGGAAGGTCGCCATCGGTGTGGAGTCCGTGGGCGGCTGCCGGGTGAGATGCCCGTCCGGGGTGGGGAACCAGGAGGCCGTGCCCGGGGCCAGCGGCCACTCGGCGAGGTCCCGCCAGGCCTCCTCGCCGCCGACGTGCACGCGCACCCCGGTGGTGCGAAGGCTCGAAGGGTCGTCGCACAAGTGCGCGCGCAGCCATGCGAGGCTCTCGGCGAACACCTCCGGCCAGCCCTTCTGCAGTGCGGAGGTATGCGTCCAGGGGCCGACGAGCAGGGCCGTCTCGCATCCGGCCCGACGCAGTCGGCCGTACTGCTCGAGGGTCTGGTCGAGCAGCGCGTCGTGCCTCCCGGTGATCAAACAGGTGGGCACGGCCAGCCGCTCGGCCGCCTCTCCCATGGACGTGCCGCGCCAGTAGGGATCGTCGGCGTCCGTGCGGGTCATCGCCTCGTCCAGCCAGGGCACTTCACCGAGGGCGGACGCGTAGGCCCCGCGCAGTGGCTGCGCGGTGGTGATCTCGCGCAGGCGGCGTTGCAGGCGCAGGGTCGCCTTCATCATGGGCGCCAACCCCTGGTGCTGGTACGTCATGCCGGCGCCGGAGACGAGGACGTTCTCCAGGTTGAGCGCACCGCCCGCGTGGAAATAGGCATGGGGGTCGTGCAGTCCGACCTGTACCACCATCGCCTTGAGCTCCGGTGGTGGGTCCTGGGCCAGTGCCCACTGCGTGTAGCCCAGGTAGCTGGGGCCGACGGTGCCCAGCGTTCCGTTGAACCAGGGCTGCTCACGCAGCCAGGACACCGTGGCCCGGCCGTCGGCGGCCTGGTTGCGCCACAGGCTGAACTCACCGCCCGAGCCGCCGGTGCCGCGGCAGCTCTGCAGGATCACGTGGAAGCCCTGTTCGGCGAAGTGTACGCCGTACAGGGGTGACCACGGCAGGCCCCTGCCGTAAGGGGAGCGCACGACCAGGGTGGGGAAGTCGCCCTCGGCACGGGGGAAGTAGTGGTCCGTGACCAAGGGGCTGCCGTCGGCGGCCGGTACCACGAGGCCGGGCTCCCACCCGACGTCGTGCTGTTTTGCCGGAAGACCGCGCCACGTCGCCCTCATTATCCGCGAGCTCAACGGAGGCTTCCCCGTCGGTGCGGTCCAGGCGGGCTTCGACACGACGTCGTGCGCGTGTGTGGGCATGTGGATTCCCCTCCGTCATTCCCGTACGTTGTACGAGAATAGCGGATGCTTGGATGTCCTCCGCAACGCCCGGCGAGCAGGAGAGGAAAGAGGAGAACATGCCCCGTCATGACGGGACTGGTGCCACAGGCATCGATCCCCAACAGCTCTGGCTGAGCACCGGCCGGCCCGGCAGGGGGCGCAAGCCCACCTTCAGCCGTGAGGCGATCACGGCCGCGGCCGTCGCCCTGGCGGATGCCGAGGGGCTGGAGGCGGTCACCATGCGCAAAGTCGCCTCCCAGGTCGGGGCCGGCGTCATGTCGCTCTACAGCTACGCCCCCGACAAGGAGACGCTGCTGGAGCTGATGGTCGACCACGTCAGTGGTGAACTCCCGGTGACCGATCCCCTCACCGGCGACTGGCGTACCGACCTGAAGGCCATCGGCCACCTCCAGCGCGCCCTCATGCTCCGGCACCGCTGGCTCCCCACCGCGCTGTCCACCCGCCGAACCCTCGGCCCCAACACGCTGGCCTTCCTGGAACGCGCACTCGCCGCCCTGCGGCCCACCCGACTGGACGGCACCACGAAGCTGGAGATCTTCAGCCAGCTCACCGGCTTCGTCACCGGACACGTCGGCTACGAGATCGCCCAGTCCGCAGCCGCGGACCAGCCCGACCGGGCGGCGGCCGAAGCCCGCTACCTCGCCGCCGTCGCCGCCGACGGACACCACCCGGAGCTCGCCGAAGTCCTCTCCGCACCCGGGCGCCCCCTGGACCCCGAAGCCACCTTCACCCGGTTCCTCGACCGCCTGATCGACGGCCTTGACGCCTCCCGATGATGCTGTCCGTTCGCCGTGTTCACGCCGGAACGGACAGGGCTGTGCGGTAGTCGGACAGGGCCGCCGCGGTGCCGGTGAGGGGGAAGCGGGCGCCGAGCTGCCCGTCCGGGCGGACGAGGAAACCCGTCGGACCGTCGGGGCGGTAGAGCCGGGCGAACTCGCCGGCGGCGTCGCGGTATTCGGGGACGGCCAAGGTGCCGGGGGAGCTCTGCGCGGCCTCACTGACGAGTACGGCGACGGTCTGCGGGTCGGCCTCGGGGGCCGGGCGGTCGGCGCCGTCCGCGCCGCCGTCCGCTCTCCGTGGCATCCCGGCTGCCACAGCGACGGCGGCGGCCAGGTCGGCGAAGTCGGCCGCGTACAGGAGCAGTACGTTGCCGGTGCGGCCGCACAGGATGTCGAGTAGGCGCAACGGGTAGGCGGCCAGGGGCGTGGACAGCCCGGCGCAGTCCGGGGCCTGGCCCCCGGACCGGTCCCGTACCCCATGGTCGCCCGGCACCGCGCGGGCGGCGAGCCGGGCCGACCGAACCGTGCCCTCGGCCGGCCCCGGTGGGAGCACATGGCCGTGTACCTCGCCGAGCACATGCGGGCGCATGCCGCGTGCCGCCGCCGAACCGGCCTAGGGTGTGTCCGCAAAGTCGCGCCTGGCCCGCGGCGTCTGGCACGCGCGCTCGCTGCGTTGTCGGGCTCGCCCGAGTACGCCCGGTACGAGGGCGACCCTCCGCCTTGCGATCGCACGCTCCCCCAGCTACCGCTGGGAGGTGCCCCCAACGCCGCGGGCCACGCCCTTCGGGCGTACGCCGCGACTTTGCGGACACACCCTAGCGCTCGGCCACCGGCCGGTAGGTGCACACATTCACGCCCGTGCCGCTGGTGACCGTGGAGAGCAGCTCGAACGTACGCAGCACACCGTCGTCGGGGAAGATGGTCTTTCCACCACCGAGGACCACCGGCTCGACCATGAGCCGGAGCTCGTCGACCAGACCCTCGCGCAGGAGGGCGCGCACGAGCGTGGGGCTCCCCATGACCAACAGGTCGCCGTCGTCCCTCGCGTGCAGCTCCCCGATGCGGGCGACGGCCTCCTCGCCGGGGATGCGTGTGGTGTTGTCCCACGTCAGAGCGTCGTCGCCCAGCGTTTCAGACACCACGTACTTCGGAATGGCGTTCATCCGGTCGGCGAACGGGTCACCGGCTCGCCCGGGCCATGCCGCGGCCATCGTCTGCCACGTCCGGCGCCCGAACAGCAGCGCCCCGGCCTTGGCCAGTGCGTCGTCGAAGATGCCGCCCATCACCTCCGGATCGAAGAACGGGTGCGACCAGCCGCCGTGGGCGAAGCCACCGTCCGTGTCCTCCTCGGGACCGCCCGGCGCCTGCACGACGCCGTCCAAGCTCATGAACTCAGTGACAACGATGCGCACGGGACTTGCTCCTCATCCTCGTCCGGGGGCCGCCACGCTCGTCCCGGCTGCGGCGCGGGCACCTTCGCGCCACTCGGCCCGCCGCCGGGTCCACCGATCGGTCCACCGCCACGATCCGTTTCCGGACCCGACCCTAGCCGAGCGGCCCGCCGCCGACGCCGTATGACGTGACCGCGCCGGATTCCCGGCGCGAGACGCCACCGTCGGAGCACCTCACGCGGTCCGGGGCCCGTCAGGCGTTCTGCACCGCGTGCACCAATCCGGCAACGAGGTTTGCCCGCTCGGCCATGGCGCCGACCACCAAAAACTCGTGGTCGGCGTGGGCGCCGCCCCCGACCGCTCCCAGGCCGTCGAGTGTCGGCACCCCCAGCGCGGCCGTGAAGTTGCCGTCGCTGCCGCCGCCGACTGCCCTGCCTTCGACGCCGGGTAGCAGGCGCCTGGCCACAGCAAAGAGCTCGGCCGACGCCGACTCGGGCATCGGGGGCCGGCTGATGGATCCCTGAACCTCGATCTTCGCCTCATCGAGATGCGGAGCCAGCGCCGCGAACGCGGATTCGATACGTCCCTTCTCGTCGGCCGACTCGACCCGGACGTCGACGACGACGGTCGCCTCCGCGGGAACGACGTTGTCCAGGGTCCCGGCGGACGCGACGGTCGGGGTGACAGTCGTGCCCACATCGGGTCGGCCGAGCGCCGCGATGTCCAGCACCTGGTGTGATGCTTCGATCAGGGCGTTGACCCCGGCCGCGGGTTCAAGCCCCGCGTGCGACGCCCGGCCCGTGATGGAGACCTGGAACGTGCCACAGCCCTTACGGCCGGTCTTCAGGCCTCCGCCGTCAGCGGCGCCCTCGAGCACGAGCACAGCGCCGCAGGCAAGTGCTCGTTCTTCGATGAGAGCGCGAGAGGAGCGGGAGCCGACCTCCTCGTCGGCGGTCATCAGGATCTCGACGCCCGACCGGTCATCGAGCGCCGCCAGGCCGTGAACGGCCTGTACCAAACCGCCGAGCATGTCGAAGACCCCGGGGCCGGTCGCCTGCCCGTCGGCGACCGTGAACGGGCGGCGTTCAAGGGTGCCGAGCGGGAACACCGTGTCGTGGTGACCGAGAATCAGGACTTTGGGATCGCCACCAGCCGACCAGCGGACGTGGGGACCGGCTTCGCTCTCCACGAGGGTGGCCTGCCCGCCAAGACGCCTCTCGATGACAGCGGCGACAGCCTTGGCCGATGCCGTCAAGGCCTCGGGGTCGCGCGACGGGGACTCGATCTCGACGAGTGTCCTGAGGTCCTCGATCATCGCGTCGACACTTACGTGGACGGTCTTGTGCATGCTCACGTCGCAAGGGTACGTGGCAGGCAATGACGGACTGGAGTCCACATGCCGGGGCCCGTTGACCGGGAAGCGCTCTTGAATGAACGGCATGGACCAGCCTTGACCGCGGTGCAGAGGCCCCTCGCGCGTTCGGCCCGGGGCCGGTCCGAACGGCCGTCATGGTGAATGCGACTCGGGGCGATGCTCTGTGACGTCCGACGCGCCCCGGTCGGCACCTCGTCGCGGCAACAGGGCTGTGCTACTGACCGTCCGCCTCCGCGAGAGTGTGGGCGACCAGGGCGTTGGCGTGGCCATGGCCCAGGCCGCGCTCGGACTTCAGCCAGCTGACCAGCTCCATGTGCTTGGTCAAGGGAGAAGCGCGGATGAGGTTCTTCCACTCGGCTATCGGCTTGCCGTACTTCTTCTCGATCGAGGGGAAGTAACTGGCGGGACCCTTCACAGTTTCAGTCATGGCCACAGTCTGCCACCCACCGCTGACAACACGAGATCGCCAGGACGCAGCCACGCCCCAGGGATGAGCCCCCTGTCAGGCACCCGGGCGTGCAAGGCGGAAGTGGAGGTGGTGCAGGATGACTTCTCGCGCCGGCTCCCTTCATGGCCCGGCGCGATGTTCGAACCGTCGGGATAGGCAGGAACTACAAGGTGACGAATCATCACTCCGGACTCACGGCAGCGAGCGACGACGTCGCTCCGCTCCACGGAACGGAGGGCATACGCCGATGCACCGGGCTCTGACACTGCACGACGCCATCGCCGCAGGCATCGCGGTGGCCGCCGGCCTGGCCCTGGCGCTCGTGCTGCGGGTCATCCTTCGCTGGCTCGGCGAACGGGCCCGCAGGACCCGATGGGCCGGGGACGACATCATCGTCGACGTGCTGCGCACCCTGGTCCCCTGGTCCGCGGTGGCGGCCGGCGTGGCGGCCGCAGCGGCCGCCCTCCCGTTGACCCACCAGGTCGGACACATCGTCAGCCAGACGCTGACAGCCCTCGTCATGCTGACCGCGACGCTCACCGCCGCCCGAGTGATCAGCGGGCTGGCGCGGTCCGTGGCGCAGTCCAGATCCGGCGTGGCCGGATCGGCCACGATATTCGTCAACATCACCCGCGTCGTGGTCCTGGCGATGGGCTTCCTCATCATCCTGGAAACCCTCGGCGTATCCATCGCCCCGCTGCTCACCGCCCTCGGTGTGGGCGGTCTGGCGATTGCCCTCGCGCTGCGGGACACCCTGGCCAACCTCTTCGCGGGCGTGCACATCCTCGTCTCGAGGACGGTTCAGCCCGGCGACTACATCCGGCTCAGCAGTGGCGAGGAAGGCTACGTCCGCGATATCAACTGGCGCAACACGGTGGTGGAGGAGCTCTCGAACAACCTGGTCATCATCCCGAACGCCCAGCTCGCCGGCACGAACATGACCAACTTCAGCCGGCCCGAACAGCAGCTGACCGTCACGGTGCAGGTGGGCGTCGGCTACGACAGCGACCTGGAACACGTCGAACGGATCACCAACGAGGTCGTCGAGAGCGTCATGAAGGACATCACCGGCGCCGTACCCGACCACGAGGCGGCCGTCCGGTTCCATACCTTCGGGGACTCCCGCATCGGCTTCACCGTCATCCTCGGCGTCGGCGAGTACAGCGACAAGTACCGCATCAAGCATGAATTCATCAAGCGCCTGCACCAGCGGTACCGCAGCGAGGGCATTCGGATCCCCGCTCCGGCACGAACCGTCTCCTTGGAGCAGAGCGGGGACGCTGTGATCGCGCAGCCCCGCCCGTCTCTGGACGCCACACCGGGCCGCCTCGGTACCACGGCCTGACCATGACAAACAGCGGTGCAGTCGTCGACGCGGCCTCAGCGTCCATGGCGTTGTGCCGACAGGAGCCTCAGCGTTTCGATGAGGGTGCGCACGGCGAAGCCGGTGCCACCGTGCGGCACCTCGTCGTACGGCGCCTCGTCGTTGTACGCGGGTGCCGCGATGTCGAGATGGGCCCAGGGAGCCCCGGGGGCGATGAAGTCCTGGAGGAACAGGGCGGCCTGAACCGTGTCGCCGTGACGGTGGGAACAGTTCACGCGGTCGGCCACCGCGGAGCGCAGATGCCGGCGCTCATGAGCGAGGAGCGGTAGCCGGCAGAGCGATTCACCCGCCCGGTCCGCGGCCGTCAGAATCGTGTCGGCGAGCGAATCGTCGGGGGAGAAGAGGGCCCCGGTCCGGGTGCCGAGCGCATGGACCGCGGCCGAGGTGAGGGTGGCCACGTCGATCACGAGGTCGGCGTGGCCGGGCCCGGGGCGGGTAGCGCGCACGAGGACGTCGGCCAGGATCACGCGCCCCTCGTTGTCGGTGTTGGTGATCTCGGTGGTCGTTCCGTCGAGATGGCGTACGACGTCACCCACGCGCAGAGCCCCGCCACCCGGCATGTTCTCCACCAGTGGCAGATACCCACGGACCTGTATCGGAAGGGCCAGCCGGGGCAGGGCGGCGAACACCCCGACGACCGCGGCCGCACCGCCCATGTCGGCCTTCATCGCGTGCATCTCGCCCGGTGGCTTCAAGGACAGTCCGCCGGAGTCGAAGGTGACGCCCTTACCGACCAGACCGACCGTGAGGGCCGGTGGCCCGGCCGGGGGTGTGTAGTCCACCTCCACGTATCGCGCTGACTCGTGGGAGCCCCGGCTGACGGCGGCCAGACCGGTGAGCCCCATATCCGTCACCGTCCGCCCCTCGTGAAGCGCGCAGGACAGGCCTACGGCATCCGCCAGGTGTTGGACGCGGTGGGCGAACGCCGTGGGCGTCAGGGCGTCGGCCGGGCAGTTGACGAGGTCGCGCGCCAGGCAGGTGCCCTCGCAGACGGCCAGCGCCTCGGCGACGGCACCGTGCTCGGAGGTCACCACGGTCACATCGCTCAGAGGGCCCGCCGACTTCCGTGACCGGAACTCGTCGTAGCGGTACAGAGCGAGCACGGCCCCTTCCGTTACGGCGCGGGCCCGGTCGGCGGCGGGAACGCCGCTGTCGTCCGGCAGGGCGAGATCGAGTCGGAGCGTGCGCGCCGGGCCCGCCGCGCGCACCGCTGCCACGGCCGCACGGCGGAAGGTGCCGGCCGTGGCCGAGCGGGCCGGGCCCAGACCGACGTTGAGGACGACCGACCGGCCGTCGGGGGACGGTTCGGCAACTACCTGGCCCGGCCGGGCCGTGAAACCACGACGTCGACAGAACGGGCTCGCCGACGCGCCCGTATGCCAGGGCCGGGCGGTGACGTCCGCCGGTGTGCGGGCGTCACCAGGCGTAACGCGGACCACGGTCAGACGCGCTGGTACGCCGTGCCGGACCTGTTCCTGTTCAGCAGCCCCTCGTCCACGAGAGCGCGGCGCAAACTCACCCAGTCGTCGAGCCATTCGCCGCAGAGCGCGTTGACTTTCGCCTCGGTATAGGCCACACCGGGCTCGAACGAGTCGGTCACCACGGCCAGCACACGACGGCGTACCTCCGCGTTGCCGGGAATGGAGGTCAGTCGACCGCGCCGGAAATAGGACCCCGCGCCGTCGCCGTCACCCCGGCCGGAGATTTTGACCTCCGCCTGGACCGCCAGCCGGAAGGTGTCGTCGAGCAGCCTGTAGGTGTGCTTCTCACTGTCGTAGGCGGCGATCCGGCCGCCCGTCAGCTTTCGTAGCGCCGCGGCAGCGGCCGGCGGACGGAGCTTCGCCAGGTCGGCGACTTCCGCGACGGAGGTCGCCCCGAGCACGAGGGCCGCGTAAGCGGCACGCCGATCGCTTTGCGCGAGGATGCCGACCAGGTCTCGACAGGAGGGCGGATGGTCCTCAGCGGGGGCCGTGTTCATGATGTCCATCTTTCCGGTTGTCGTTCGGGGTGCCGAGGCCGTCGGCTGCGTGACACAGGTCCACGTGCGACAGGTCCACGTGCCACGGATCCGCGTGCCACCGACCCACAGGTCCACTACAAGTACCGCGATCCCAGGCGGCGGTGAAAGCGTTATCCAGCGAAGCGGCACATTTCAGCCTGTCCGCCTGGACAGGCGTGGAGCTCCGAGCGTGAGTGGTATGGGGGTGCGGGCGAGCCGGGGTGTGCCCTTGGTGGGTGGGGTGCGGTATGCGGAGGGTTTCTCGCGTACCGCGAGGGCGATGATTTTCGTGCCTTCGGTGTAGACCCACCGGTTGCGCTGCCAGTTTTCCAGCGTGGTGAGGGCTTGGTCCCAGCGTTCCCCTTTCCATCCTTGCCCCTGAAGATCGCGGTGCCGGGTTCCGCCGATGACGGCGCGGAAGAGCCGGGCGTCGTCGCCGCGGAGGACGACGTCGCGCTGGGGGAGTCCGGGGCGGTGGTCGTGGAGGGCGACGGAGTCGAAGCCGAGGCGGTAGGTGAAGCTCGCCTTGTCATGGTGGTTTCGCCACAGCCGCACGCGGGCCGCCAGTCGTCGCCGGATCTCGGTGTTGCGGCTGTCGTCGGTGAAGTCACCCTCGAAGTGGTACGCGATGTCCCACAGGTCTTCCGGTGACAGACCCGCGTACACGTATTGGTACCCCGGCAGCGGTCGCGACAACACAAGACCATACGAATCGGGATGCTCCACATACGGGCTGAAACGGTCGAAGTGCACGGTCAGAATGTCATTGTCCGGTGGTTCCAGGTGGCTGAGCGACGGCAGCAGCTCGATCTGGGTCAGCATCGACTCGGGTGTCTCGTTCGGGTAGCCGGTGAGAATGTTCCACACGGGCAGGACGCCGTATTCGGCGCAGCCGAGGAGGAAGCGTACGTTCTGGAAAGCGGTGGCGCCCTTTTTCAGCAGCCGGAGCCCTTCGGTGCTCAGACTCTCGATGCCCGGCTGGACAGAGCGGACTCCCGCGCGTCGCATGCCCTGGATGTCCGCCCATTCCATGTTCGCTTTGACCTCGAAGAACAGGGAGTGGTCGGTGTTGAGTTTCTCGACCAGGGGGAGGGCTGTTTCGAGGTATTTGAGGTCGAGGATGTTGTCGACGGCGAAGAAGTCGAGGACGCCGTAGCGGTCCATCATGTACCGGAGTTCGTCGGCGACCGCGTCGGGGTGTTTGCTGCGGTATTTCATGGTGGCGCCGTTGAGTCCGCAGAAGGTGCAGTGGGTCTTCGCGCCCCACCAGCAGCCCCGGGAGAATTCGACCGGGAGGGTGATGTCGGGCTCCAGCGTGTGCAGCCCGGCGGCCCGTAACTGTTCGAAGAACCCGTCGTAATTGGGCATGGGCACCTGGAGGGACTCCTCCGGGGCACGCCCGGCTTCCTGCCCTTCCGGTGGTGCGGCCCGGGTGATCAACCGGCCCTGGGAGCGAACCGCCTCACCTGCTTGGACCTGGCGGAGCAGCGCGACGAAGGCGTCCTCGCCGGGTCCGTCCACCACGGCATCGACAGCCGGGTAGTTGGCCAGCAGCGCACGGCCCATCGGGCCCTCGCAGTTGCTGCCCCCCAGCACGATGACACCCGTGTATCCACCGGACCGCAACCGCTCGGCCACCGCCAACGTCGGCCCGTTCTGACTGAAGGTGCTGGTGAATCCGATGACGTCGGAGGAAGAGGCCAGCAGCGCCGCGGCCGTCTCCTCCACATGCCGGTCGGCCACCTCGCGCAACGCTTCGATCAGGGAGATCGCTGCCTCATCAATACCGCCGGCACGTAATTCGGCGAAATACGCGTCGCGTCGCGCGGCGTCCACGCGTCGGCATGCGAAGATCCAGTCGCCGACCGCCAGATGGTAGAGCTTCTCGGACACCAGCTCAT
Source organism: Streptomyces sp. NPDC033229 (assembly GCF_055576875.1). NCBI lineage: Bacteria > Bacillati > Actinomycetota > Actinomycetes > Kitasatosporales > Streptomycetaceae > Streptomyces > Streptomyces sp. NPDC033229. The sequence continues at coordinate 11,975 of NZ_JBVIQR010000046.1, forward strand.
AGGCATCCGCCCACTCGTTCCGGGTCAGTCCCAGCATCCGCTGGGCAAGGCCGTAGAAATCGAGGTAGGCATAATGAGCGTCGACCTGCCATCCCTCGGCCTCGGCCACCGACCGCAATGTGCCCACCTGAATCGACGGACGCAGCACGTTGTTCCACGGCATCGAAACGAGCGTCACTCGCCCGGGACCGCTCATGGCGCCCTCACCAGACCAGCCTCAGATCGTAGGCGTTGCGGAGGAACGGAGGTTCCTCGGTGTTCTGCCCCGGCGGCAGCCCGTAGCAGGGTATGCGTTCGTGCCACTCCTCCAGGGCCGTGAGGATCTGCGCCCGGGCGAAAGCCGCGCCGAGGCATTGGTGAGGACCGGTACCGAAAGCGATGTGCGGATTCGCGGCCCGGTCGAAGTCGATCCGCTCCGGATCGGGGAAGACTTCGGGGTCGTAATTCGCGAGGGCGAGTGGCAACAGCACCGGCTGTCCCCGCTCGGCGATGCCGCCGACGCCGTCGTCGGCGGCCATCCGCCCCGGATACATGCACGAATTCGCCCGCAGGAACTCCTCCACCGCCGCCGACCGGATGCCCCGTTCGGCCAGGAATCGTGTCCTGGCCTCCTCGTGGCACGCGAGATGCTGGATGGCGTTGGCCATGTGGTTCACCGTGGAGTCGACCCCGGCCAGGAAGAGCACACACAGCAGCGAGGCCCGGTCGTCATCGGTGACAGGGGCGCCGCCGATCTCCCAGTCGAAGCTGGCCGTGGTGAGATCATCGGCGGGCTCGGCCCGCCGGAGCTCGATGTGCCGACGGGCGTACTTTTCCAGCGCCGGAAGGCCGAGATCGGCGTAGGCCGCCTCACGGGGGTCCGGCGCGGACCGCGAGTCGATCATCGCCCGGTCGATGGCCAGCAGGTGGTCGAGGCCGTCCAGGGGCCAGCCCACGGCGGTCATCAGATTCTCCAGCACATACGGCCGGGCGAAGTCCTCGTTGAACGACACTTCGCCCCGACCGACGAAGTCCTCGATCCGGCGCCGGGCGTTGCGGCGGATCTCCGGCGTCAGCTCGCGTATCCGCTGCGGGGTGAACCATCCGGCCAGCCTGCGACGCCACTCGGTGTGCTCGCTGCCCTCGACGGTCAGCGGGACCCACCGTTCCTCCTCCGCGCCCTCGGCCGCGCTGACCCGCCCGACGGTGAACGCGTCCTCGTCCTTGAACGCCTCGCAGATGCCCTGATAAGTGGTCAGCACCCAGAACCCCGGCCCCCGGCCGCTGTAGAAGGCACCACCGTGAGCGTGCTCCGCCGCCACCCTCCGGTACTCCGAAGGGCCGTTGAAGAAGTCGAACTCCACGGGCTCCCTGCCCGACGGGCCCGGGGCTCCGGGACAACGGTCAGCCTGCACGAGCGGTCTCCTTCGTCAGTCGGTCGCCGGCCACCGGCGGATCGAGATCACCCCGCGCCCAGGCGGAGGCGTCGAGCCCCACCACCGCGAGGCGCAGGCCCCAGAGCCGGTCGAGGTCGTCACCGTCGAGAAAGACGCCGTCCACCAGCAGACCGTCGGGCCGGGCCAGGGCTGCGGCCCTTTTGTCGGGGGGCCGCCGGTAGAAGACGAGATTCGCGCCGCGGGCATGCGGCTCCCCCTGCCACCCCATGGCCTCGTACGCGTTGGCGGTCATCGCGCCGAGAAGGGTGGTGAAGTCCAGTCCGGACCGGGAGAGCTCGGCGACCTCCTTGTGGTACGAGGGCCCCGCGGTGACGAACGGGTTCCCGCAGTCGGTTCCCACCAGCAGCCTGGCGCCCTCGTCGACCAGCTCCCGGGCGATGCCGCCGAGCCGGTCGACCAGTCCGCTGCGCATGAGCGCCTCGGCGGGGTCGAGCCGCAGCGCGTCCCGGGCCGTGGCCTGCCAGGACGGCCGGCGACTCGGTATCGCCGCCTGCAGGGCCGCCCTGGACGGGCGGGTGAAGCGACGCTCCCCGCTCCGTGCCCGCCAGGCGACCAACGTCGGGCACACGAAGCAGCCTGCCGCATCCGCCCCGACGCCCCGACGGTCGCGCCGGCCACGCCCCAGCGCCTCGGCGAGGGCATCCCAGCGGCCGGACGGCGGCAACCGGAACACATTGGGCACGATGCCGTAAAGGTGCTCGGTCGACCTCATGGTCCGGAACGCCACGTCGATCGGCACCGACTCCGGCACGTGCCCCACGACGGGAACGCCCGCCCGTTCCGCCTCCCGCACCAGGGAGTCGAACACCGGTCGCTCGATGTCGTCGTACACCTTGATGCCGTCGAAGCCGAACGCCAGCACGTCCTCCACCACCTGCCGGACCGCCCGCACACCGTCCACGACGGTGGCCGCGTGAGGCATGCGGGAAGCCGGGCCGTCGATGACGCCGGCCGTCACCCACGGCCGGGGCAGGACGGCGTGCCGGGCCCGGTACACGCCCGCCGAGTAGAGGTGCGCGGGCTCCCCCCACATCTGCCGGTAGGCGGTCACCCCGTGGACCAGAAGGCCGACGAGGTCGGACACCGACGAGACGTGCGCGTGGGCGTCGACGAAGCCCGGAACGACGTACCACTCGCACGGCGCGTCCCGGCCGTCGACGGGCGGCGTCGGAGTCCAGCGGACGATCCTCCCGTCGACGACCTCCAGATCGCGCGGTGCCGCCGCGTCGCCGGTGACGGCGTCGATCGGCGCGACCGCGCGGAAGACATGGGTGCGGCTACGGTCCGCCAGCTCCTGCAAGGCGGTGACCAGCCGGTCGCCGTCCGGCAGCAGACCCCTGCGGTGACGCCACATGGCATCCTCGGGCCCGGTCATCCCGCCCCCGGCCCGGCCGCAGGGGCGCTGTCGGACGCCGCCTCGAGCAGCTCCGCCACGCGGTGCCCGACATCCGGGAGACGGGCGGCCGCCCGCACCCGTGTCGGGCTGTCGACGAGCCACAGACGGGCGCCGAGCCGTTGCTCCCCGGCGTGGAAGGGCGCCATGTCGGCGTCGCCCGCCGCTGTGATCAGCACCAGGTCCTGATCCGGGTGGCCGCGCTCGGTCCGCTGGTGGGAGCCGTGGAGCAAGCCCCGGGTCGCCGCCCCGAGCTGGCCACCGTCGACCCGGCCGCATGCCTTCACCATCCACGCGGGCGCGCCCTTCGCGGTGAAGTGGTCGCGCAGATACGCGTGGCCCCCGGGCCCTTCGACCGCCCGTGCCTCTTCCTCGACCGCGTCCGCGGGGATCTCCACCTCCTCGCCGTGTGCACAGAACGAGAACGCCCGTACCACCCGGGTGTCGGCCCCCGCGACCCGTAAGGCGATCCGCCCCCCGAAGTAGAGGCCGAAGACGACATACCGTTCGCGGCCGAAGCGGTCGAGGACCGCGCGGACATCCTCGACGTAGCGGTCGAGAGCGTGCCCGGCGGCCGTGCCGACGTGCTGGCTCTCCCCGCGGCCCCGCAGGTCGACGGCGACGACAGGAACGTCCGGGAGCGCGTCGAGGAATCCCGAATCACCCCAGACGCGGCTGTCCATGGCCACGCCGTGCACCAGGACGAGCGACTCGCCGGCGCCGGGCCTGCTGATCCCGCGGATCACCGTGCCGTCCGCGGAGGGCACCGCGAAGCTTTCCCATCCGCTGTGGCCGTTACCGCTGCGCACTCTCTCCCCTTAGCTCGAGGGCTCGGCCCAACTCGTCCCGCATGCCGTCCCGCAGGGCCAGCACCAGTCCGCGCCTGCCTTCCAGATGGATCCAACCGCGCTTGGCCCACGCGCGCAGCGTCTCGTGCACCCGTTCCTCCGTCGTCCCCGTCATCTCGCTGACCTGGCTGACCGCCTGCATGAGGCGTCCGCCGTGGACGAGGGAGCGGAACAGTTGGTCGTCTCCCGCCCTCAGCACATGCCGACCGGTGCCCACATGCGGGCGGTAGTCGTGCAGGACGGTGATTTCCGGCCCGAACCGGAAGGAGAAGCGGGACTGTCCGTGCAGCTTCTTCCACAGTCCGACGCGCGCGCCCAGACGACGGCGCAGGGAAAGCATCTCCGCGTCGTCCGCCCGCCGGACCGTCTGCTCGTGCTCGAAGGAGTAGGCGAGCGCACTCCGGTCGACACCTCGGCCGGAGTGGATGTACCGGTATTTCTTCTCCGGCCCGCGCAACGTGATGCCGAAGTCGTCGGGCTTCTCGAAGTACGGGCTGTAGCGGTCGACCCGCACCTTGCTGACCGTCGACGGCGGCGCCAGGTGGGTGATGAAGGGAATCAGCCGCAGCTGCTCCTCCAGCATCTCGGGCGACTCCTCGGGCATGGCCGAGAGCAGATTCCACTGGGCGTCAATGCCCAGCTCCTGGCAGATCACGAGGAAACGCAGGTTGTGCAGGCTCGTCGCGCCCTTGCGCAGCAGCTTCAGCGCACCGCTGCTGAGGCTCTCGATCCCCGGCTGCACCATGGTGACGCCCGCCGCCCGCATTTCGCCCAGCTCTTTGGGTCCCAGGTTCGCCTTCACCTCGAAGAACGTGGTGATGTCGACCTCCGCTTCGGCGAGGGCCGACAGGCCGTTGTCGTTCCGGGCGAGGATCGTGTCGACGGCGTACGTGTCGAACACCCCGTGCCGTTCCGTCAGCGTCCGGAGGGTTTCGGTGAGCTGCCGGCCCGGCTTGCTGCGGTAGACCATGCCGCTGCCGTTCTCGCCGCAGAACGTGCACTGCATCTTCTCGCCCCACCAGCAGCCCCTGGACATCTGGAACGGCAGCGCCACCTGCGGGGTGATCAGCTCGCTCCACGGCAGGGCGCGCAACCGCTCGAAGTACCCGTCATACCGGGGCACCGGGGCCGACGTGGCCGGCTGGACCGTCGGCAGGGAGACCCGCAGGGCCCCCTCGTGCCGCAGGACCAGCCCCGGGGCGGCCGTCAGGTCAGCCACGCTTCCGGCGGCGGAAACGGCTGCCACCGCCCCTTCGCCCTCACCTTGCACCACGGCGTCGACGAACGGATAGGCGTGCATCACGGCCTGACCCATGGGGCGGTCGCAGTTCGCCCCGCCGAACAGAACGAGCCGGTCGGGCGCCCGATCCTTGATGGCCCTGGCGACGGCCAGGGCGGGCACCAACTGGCTGAAGGACGTGGTGAATCCGAAACACTCGGCCCCCGTGGCGACCAGCCGCTCGGCGAGCTCCGCGGCGAAGAGGGGAGCCACTTCCCGGAGGCCGAGCACACGGGCCACCATCCTCGGCCACCCCGTGCTCGCGGAGGAACGCCGCGTACTCGCTACGGGCGGACTCCTCGAGCGGCGCGTCGGAGGCCGCGAGGGTGCCGCCGAAGATCCAGTCACCGACACCGAGCCCGTACAGCTCCTCACCGATCGTGTCGTACACGGTGACGAACTCCTCCGGGGAGCACCCCAGCGACTCCACGGCGAACTCGAACCAGTCCAGGTACGCGTACACCGCTGTGATCGGATCGCCACGCCCCTCCGAAGCCAGCGCCGCGAGGGTGGCGACCTGGATCGACGGCCGGTAGAGGTTGTTCCACGGCGGCGCCACCAGGACGAGCTTCACTTCGGTTCACTCCTCCGGGACGGCAGCCGCTCGCCCAACCGTCCGGTGGGCAGTACCGGGTAGCCCGCGCGCGCCTTGTCCAGCATCTCCAGACCAGGGGCGACGACATCGACGACGGTGACAGCGCCCGGGCGGGTCAGGACGCGGTAGTGGAGATCGACACCCACTTTCCGCAGTCGGTCGACGAGATGCCGCAGCAGTTCCTCGGGCGTCGCGGTGGCGGGCAACCCGTCGTCCGGACGGAACGGCTGCTTCTCGTGCGGCAGCCGGTGCACGTCGAAACGGGCGGCGGCGAGGTGACGCGGATAGCGGGCCAGTGCGGTGGTGATCTGCCGCGCCTCCCGGTCCGCGTCGACAGGTCCGTGCTCGAACATGGTGCGGACCTGGAGGTACTCGAGGAGCGCCCGCTGCACCGCGTACGTCTGCACGGGCGACGCGCCGCTGCCGATCAGCCGGACGTCCTCCCGGCTCTCGGCATCGCAGACCACGTAGGCGGGCACACCGGTGTCACAGTCGATGGAGACGATGAGGACCTGGACTCCGGTCACTGCCTCGACCGTGCCGGCCAGTTCCCTCAGCTCGGAGGTCAGGGTGTCGTGGTCGATGACGCGCAAGCCCGGACTGCCATCGGCCAGACCGAAGTACGACCGGGCGAGCTGCAGCGACCACGCGTCCCGTTCGATCAGTTCGTTGACCGCGTGGACGAGCGCTTCGTGAAGCGTGGCCCCGGCCGCGTAACCGGCGCTGGAGGTGTAGTGCCAGAGCGATGTGAAAGCTCCGCCATCCGAAGGGTGCGGCCAGTTCCGGTAGCCGCCGTCACGGAGGAACACCGGCTGGCGGTGCGGGGCTGCCCCTGTCGGCGCCTCCTCCAGCGCGTCGGCCACCGGCCGGTACTCGCGGGTGAGGAAGGGGGAGTCGGCTGCGATGGCGCCGAGGCGCTGGAGCAGCGCGGACCGTCGTGCCGTGGACTGCCGGGCGATCTCGACCCCGCGGAGGAACACCGTCTCCGAGGCGCGGGGGTCACGCCGCCAGTCGAGGTGGTAGTGCTCTGCGCTCTCGAAGAGCGCACTGGCCATGCTGCGGTGTCCCAGCCCTTTGCCGGAGCTGCGCGAGCACAGCACCCCGTCGGCGTCGTTCAGCCGCACCTCGTACGTGGGTGCGGAGTCGATACCGTACTTGCGGATGTCGGCCGTGAGCCGCTCCGAGGCCAGCCAGTCGCCGACGGCGCCGAGGGCCTCGCCGATGGGGGTCTCACGCTCGGGTGGGACGTCGTCCTTGAGCGTTCCGTCCAGAAGGGCAACAGTCAGCAGGTCGTTCTCGGCGGGACGAGTCAAGGATCTTCCTCACTTCCCCCGTGTCGAACACGGGTATGCCTGCACGGACAAGACCCAGGAGCGGCTGCGGCTCCGACACCACATGCGCGAAGTAGAGGCGGGTCCTCGCGGTGTTCGGGCCCGAGATGTCCACGGCGCCGGAATCGGCCCATGCCGCGATGCCTCTGGCTTCCAGTTCTTCGAGGGGAGAGGGGCGCGGCCCGTCGTCGGGCGGCGCGTCATAGGTGCTCAGGTCGAAATCCAAGGTGACGCAGCGCTTCAGCGGAGGCCATCTTTCGAAGCGGCGCAGGAAGAATCGCTCGGCCGACACGGCGGTCGGGTTCGACCGCCAGAGCGTCTCCGCTTGGGCGAGTTCCAACAGCGCTCGGTCGGTGGCCTCGTCCCGTGTGGTGCCGCAGCCCAGCCCAGTGGCCGGCATCAGCCGTCCGCCGCCCCTCGACACGGCGAGGACGGTCGGCGTCCGGGCGGCGGCGCCCAGACTCAGCACTTGGGGGTTGTTGTCGGCCCGGCCGCCGGACACGTGGGGCGGGGAGTGCGTCAGATTCCGGTAGAGGAAGGCGCCGTAGTTCAGCAGCTCGGTCAGCTCGAGCAGGGCACCTCGCAGCGCCGCGGTGGGGGACGGCCCGACCGCCCAGCCGACCGTGCTGGACAGCCGGGCTGCCTGCGCGGTGAGCTTCGCCGACCGCAGTTCACGGCCGGCGAACCAGGGTGACGACCAGAACAGGGGTACCCGCCGCGGTCCTTCTCCCGTCAGCGGCCGGTAGTGGCGCGCCGAGCAGCCTGCGGGTGCGGTGCGTACCCCGTCCGGCCGACGGGCGGAATCCTCATCCCGGCCCGCCGTCGTCGTCGGTGGACGGGCGACCAGGGCGAAGGGGGTGCACGCCAAGAGCCGTTCGACGGCTTCGGACAGTGCCTTCTTCCGTGCGACGGCCTCGGTCGCCGCGGTGCCATAACCCTCGGCCGATGTGGTGCCCGATACCGGATGCACCGTGCACCGCACCGTCACCGTCCGATCGGATCGAAACGATGCGTAGGCGACCTCGCGCAGTGCGCAGTCCACCGCCGATGCCTTGAGCATGGTCCCCTTCTTCCCGGCGAACCCGTCTCACCGACTTCATGCCCGATGTCTGGTCAGAACCCGGACCTCAGGTGGTCGGGTCGGTGTCGGACCAGGCACCCCACGACTCGAGCTCCTCCATCTCGAGGGCGCTCAGTTCCGCGTTGTTGGGATCGTCGTTGAGGAAGTCCGCCGTCATGCAGTCGAATACGACTACGGGTCCCATTGCTGTGATCCTTTCGTCTGGTTCCGGTCGGTCTGGTGACGTCCTGCGCGGTGCCCCGCCGCGGTGCAGAGCGACCTCCCTACTGTCGAACGGTGAGCGTGAGTGGAATGGGGGTGCGGGCGAGCCGGGGTGTGCCCTTGGCTGGCGGGGTGCGGTATGCGGAGGGTTTCTCGCGTACCGCGAGGGCGATGATTTTCGTGCCCTCGGCGTACACCCACCGGTTGCGCTGCCAGTTTTCCAGCGTGGTGAGGGCTTGGTCCCAGCGTTCCCCTTTCCACCCTTGCCCCTGAAGATCGCGGTGCCGGGTTCCGCCGATGACGGCGCGGAAGAGCCGGGCGTCGTCGCCGCGGAGGACGACCTCGCGCTGGGGAAGTCCGGGGCGGTGGTCGTGGAGGGCGACGGAGTCGAAGCCGAGGCGGTAGGTGAAGCTCGCCTTGTCATGGTGGTTTCGCCACAGCCGCACGCGAGCCGCCAGTCGTCGCCGGATCTCGGTGTTGCGGCTGTCGTCGGTGAAGTCACCCTCGAAGTGGTACGCGATGTCCCACAGGTCTTCCGGTGACAGACCCGCGTACACGTATTGGTACCCCGGCAGCGGGCGCGACAGCGCGAGGCCGTATGACTCGGGATTTTCCACATACGGACTGAAACGGTCGAACCGGATCAGGGTGATATGTGGCGGCGTCAAGTGGGTCAGTGAAGCGACGAGGTCGAGTTGCGCGGTAATCGATTCGGGTGTCTCGTTCGGGTAGCCCGTGAGAATGTTCCAGTCGGCCCGGACGCCGTATTCGGCGCAGCCGAGGAGGAAGCGTACGTTCTGGAAAGCGGTGGCGCCCTTTTTCAGCAGGCGGAGCCCTTCGGTGCTCAGGCTCTCGATGCCCGGCTGGACGGAGCGGACTCCGGCGCGGCGCATGCCCTGGATGTCCGCCCATTCCATGTTCGCTTTGACCTCGAAGAACAGGGAGTGGTCGGTGTTGAGTTTCTCGACCAGGGGGAGGGCTGTGTCGAGGTATTTGAGGTCGAGGATATTGTCGACGGCGAAGAAGTCGAGGACGCCGTAGCGGTCCATCATGTACCGGAGTTCGTCGGCGACCGCGTCGGGGTGTTTGCTTCGGTATTTCATGGTGGCGCCGTTGAGTCCGCAGAAGGTGCAGTGGGTCTTCGCGCCCCACCAGCAGCCCCGGGAGAATTCGACCGGGAGGGTGATGTCGGGCTCCAGCGTGTGCAGCCCGGCGGCCCGTAACTGTTCGAAGAACCCGTCGTAATTGGGCATCGGCACCTGGAGGGACTCCTCCGGGGCACGCCCGGCCTCCTGCCCTTCCGGTGGCACGGCCCGGGTGATCAACCGGCCCTGGGAGCGAACCGGCCCACCGGCCTGCACCTGGCGCAGGAGCGCGAGGAAGGCGTCCTCGCCGGGTCCGTCCACCACGGCATCGACAGCGGGGTAGTTGGCCAGCAGCGCGCGCCCCATCGGGCCCTCGCAGTTGCTGCCTCCCAGCACGATGACACCTGTGTATCCACCGGACCGCAACCGCTCGGCCACCGCCAACGTCGGCCCGTTCTGACTGAACATCGAAGTGAACCCGATGACGTCGGGTGAGGAGGCCAGCAGGGCTGTGGCGGTTTCTTGGACGTGTCGGTCGGCCACCTCGCGCAACGCGTCGATCAGGGAGATCGCCTTTTCATCAATGCGCCTTGCACGTAACTCGGTGAAATAAGCGTCGCGTCGCGCCGTATCTCCACGCCGGCAGGCGAAGATCCAGTCGCCGACCGCCAGATGGTAGAGCTTCTCGGACACCAGCTCATAGGCATCCGCCCATTCGTCATGGGTCAGTCCCAGCATCCGCTGGGCAAGGCCGTAGAAATCGAGGTAGGCGTAATGGGCGTCGACGTGCCACCCTTCTGCCTCGGCCACCGACCGCAACGTGCCCACCTGAATCGACGGACGCAGCACGCTGTTCCACGGCATTGACACCAGAGCGGCGCTTCCCACATCGGGCACGGAACCACCTCTCCCCGGACCGGAGTTGTGAAGACCTCATCCAGAGTGGTTCTACGTGCAATTTATGTCAAGGCCATGCAAATGTTGGCGAGAAAGTAGCGTCATCCTGTCAGGGGGATGTGCCGAGCGAAGATCGTCCGGCAGGGCAATAATCGGGCACCTCGAGAACGCGGTGATCGCGCAGGTCACCTGCACGTCGACGTCCTTCCCGGACGGGCCGTCAAGCGGCGGAAACGGCCGCGACGACCTTGCGGAGCCAATAAGGATCTTCTAGTGTTCCACGGCTCGATGAGGGCCCTCGTGCGCATCCGGGGACCCGCGTTTTCGAAGGCATTCCGCCACGTCCTGTCCCCGTACAGAAAGGCGATCACCATGCCTGGCCAGGTTCTTGGTGTGACCAGCCCCCGGCGGCACAGGCCCGGTCGGGCCGGAGAGCAGCCACAATCCAGCCTTGATCCCTTCCTGCCACCACGCCGAACGAGTCCGGCCATCACCGGCCGACGGAGCCGGGTATGAAGGTTGCACTCACCGGCGCGGCGGAGACGCTGCTCGCTCCCCTCTACGCGCGGGCCCTGGACGCCCGTTCTCCCCATCCGATCCTTGCCGACCCGGTCGCGGAGGAGCTCCTGGCGAAGCTCGACTACGACTTCGGTCGGCTGGCGATGCGGCAGTCCAGCGCCGTCGGCGTCGCCCTCCGGGCTCGGTATTTCGACCAGCGTGTACGGGAATTCCTCGCCGCGCACCCGGAGGCCACGGTGCTGCATCTGGGATGCGGTCTGGACAGCCGGCTCCAGCGCCTCGCACCGGGGCCGAACGTGCGCTGGTTCGACGTGGACCAGCCGGACGTCATCGAGCTGCGCGAGCAGCTCTACCCCTCCCGGCCCGACTGCGAGACCGTCGCCGCATCCGTCACCGACCCCGCCTGGCTGGCCCGCATACCCACCGACCGACCGGTACTGGTGGTCGCGGAGGGCCTGACCATGTATCTCGCCGCTGACGAAGGACCGCGCATGCTGCGGAGCCTGGTGAACCGTCTCGCCCGCGGTGAGATGGTGTTCGACACCTACGCCCGGTTCGCCGTGCGGTCCACCCGCTCGATGGCGCTGTTCCGGCAAACCGGCGCCCGGCTGGCTTGGGGCGTGGACGATCCCCGCGAACTGGAGCGTGCAGTGCCGGGGCTGCGGCTGGTCAAGGCGGTCAGCGCCTACGCCACTGCGGCCGACGCCGATCTCCTGCACCTGCCGTTCGTGATGCGGCTCCGCCTCGCATTCGACACCGAGGTCCTCTCACGGCTGCCGCTGCTCCGGCGGGTAGGCCATATCTCCCGGTACGCCTTCGGGGAGGATGAACGCATTTGAGACGGAACCGAGGTCCTTGAACACCTGGCGTATCACCTCTTGCCGGGGACAACTCCTTTTCGCGCCAAAGAGATCGCGCCAGCGACCCGGCCGCGTCACACCACGGCTCTGCCACACTGCCCCTGTGCTGACCCGATACCTCCTCTCCCACGGGCTGTCCTTACTGGGAAACACCGTGGCGACCATCGCCCTCCCCTGGCTGGTGCTGTTGCGCACGGGCGACGCCGCGGCGGTCGGCCTGGTCGCCGCCGCCAGTGCGCTCCCGATGCTGGTATCCGCCGTGGGCGGAGGAGTGCTCATAGACCGGGTCGGTCGGCGCCGGTTGTCCATCGGTGCCGATCTGGCATCCGCGGCATGTGTCGCGGCGCTTCCGATCGTCGACAGCATCTCCGGCCTCACGGTCGCCTGGTTCGTCGTGCTCGGGGTCGCCGGTGCCCTCTTCGACGTGCCGGGGATGACTGCCAGGGAAGCGCTCGCGCCCGATGTCGCGTCCGCCGCGGGAGTCGGCATGGAACGCTTGGCCGGGCTGCGGGAAAGCATCGGCGGCGGCGTCGTGATGCTGGGCCCCGCGGTGGCCGGGGGGCTCATCATGCTCGTCGACCCGACGACGGTTCTCTGGCTCACCGCGGCCTGCTCGGCTCTCGCGGCCCTCACCACGCTCACGCTCCCGCGGTCGATCGGAGCACGGCCTGCCGCCCCGCCCGCGGCAGGCGGACTCCGGGCTGACGTCGCGCGAGGATTCAGTGTGCTCAGCGGCGACCGTGTGCTGGGGGCCATCACGCTGGTGTCGGCGGCGAGCGTGGTCGTTCTGGCACCTCTGCAGAACCTCGTACTCCCGGTGTACCTCGTGGACAAGGGCTCGCCCGGCGGCTTCGGCCTGGTGGTGTCCCTGCTGGCTGTGGGCGGGATCGGCGGCGCGGGACTCTACGCGGCCATCGGATCGCGCTGTTCGCGGCGATCGGTCTTCCTCGCGGCGCAGGTCATGTCCACGGTCGGCATCGCCGGACTCGCCCTGCTGCCACCGGTCCCCGTGATGCTGGGAGCCGCCGTCCTCGCCGGGATCGGGGCCAGCCCGCTGCCCGCCCTGTTCCTCGTTCTGGTCACCGAGCGGATTCCCGAAGAGGTGCGCGGCCGGGTGCTGGGACTGCAGAACGCGGTGTCGATGACGGCCGTTCCGCTGGGGACCTTGGGCGCCGGCCTGCTGGTCGAGTGGATCGGGCTGCGGCAGACCGGAGCACTCCTGGCCGTCGGGTGGGCGGCGGTGGCCCTCACGGTGGCCGCGCTTCCGGCGCTGAGGCGGTTGGACGCCGAGCCGAAGGACACGGGGGTGACGGCGGTTGACGTCGGCGCAGCCACCCCGGCCGTCACCGAGCAGTGAGATCGGCCTGTTCGTGCTCCGCCACCGACTGGACGGAGCCCTGGGTCCCGCGGCCCTGCTGGTCCTGAAGTGAGAACCCCGCCGGGCAGTCGACGCCCCCAGGTAGCCGATCAGATGAGGTGATGTCTTCGGACGCCGTGTCTCCGTACGCGGTCCTGGTGGTGGCGTCGTCTCCCGACTGCGGCTGCTGCAACTCGTCCCTCACACGGGCCGCGTGGGTCGTCGACCTGCCCCTCCACCTGTGCACTCAGGAAGAAGCGCTCGCCTTCCTCACCCGCTCTGCGGGGTAGGAGTTCGAGGGGTACCAGCGGCCCGGACGGGCCTGGCAGCGGCAGTGGTTCTCAGTAGAGGACGGAGGGGAGATACGCTCCGGCGGGTTCGTTGTAGAGCCCGATGGTCATCAGGCTCATGAGCTGCTGAACCTTCAGACCGCGTCCCAGGCACCATTGGAGCAGGGCGCTGTTCCGCGCGGGGACGAGGATGCCGGGACCGCCGAAGGCGGGAGCCGCGGTGATGAGCGCTCTGATGTCCTCGGTGCTCTCACCGACCGCGTGGGCGAAGAACGACAGGTCCGTGGCATAGCCGGTGACGCGCCCGTCGTGCTCGGTCACGCGGGCTGTCCCCATCGTGAGCGCGTCGGTGACCTCACCGCCGCGATCGATCCCGTGGACCGTCCGGCACACCTCGTTGCAGGCCGCCAGGTCCGCATCGGTCGCCGCCCGCACCCCGTACCCGGGCACGCCTCCTCCGACCGGCGGTCCCTGCAGACAGGCCACCGTTTCGCGGAACTCGAACCCGAGGCCGGCGTACAGCGCGAACGACCGTGCGTGATAGCCACTCTGCAGCAACCGGATTCCCGGTGCCTGCCGCTCGGCCGCCCGTCGCATGACGTCCTGCATGAGCCGACGCCCGATGCCGCCGTTCTGGGTGGTCGGGTCCACAGTGATCGGCCCCACGCCGGTGATGGGCGACCGCTCGTCGAGGAAGTTGCTGCCCACGATCCGGCCGTCGAGTTCGGCGACGACGGTATAGAAACCGGGGTGGCTGAGCAGCATTCCGCACATTCCCGCGGCCTCGTCCGCACCGGGGATGTCGGAGAGGAATCCGTGCTCGCGGGCGATCCCGGCGAAGGCCTCGAAGCAGATCCTGCCGCATTCCGAAGCGTCCTCCGCCCTTCCGGGGCGCAGTACGAGATCCACGACGGCATCTCCTTCCGGCCTGCAACCCGCCCAAGGCTCTCCTTCCATCAAACGCGCCCGCCGCCGCATCGGCAAACCGGTCTGCCCCGCCCCGTGCGGCCACGTGGGCCGACAGCAGACGTCCCACGGATCGGCCCCCGGTGGTCACCTCAGGTCGTAGTCGAAGGTGTACGGAACGGAAGGCTCACCGTGCCTGGCGGTGAAGCGGCCTGTTCCCCACAGCCCGGTCAGCTCGCCGGTGCCCGACCCCGGTACGACCTCGAAGGCACAGTGCACCGTGCCGTCGGCGTTGAACGAACCGCGTTCCTCGACGACGAAGGTGCCCTGACGCCCGTCGAGGCTGCCGGTCAGCCTCTCCATTCCGGTGAAGGTCCCGGTCCGTTCGGTGACGTAGACGAGGGTGTACTCGCAGGTGGTGTCGGCAGCCTCGATGCCGCCGGCGAAGGTGTTGATGACGGAGGCGCGGGCGAGCTTCGGGCTCGCCTCGCTCGGGCCGGCAGGGCGCTCGTCCCAGTTGGCGAAGGCGAAGTGGCCGGTGGTGGTCTGCGCGGGCATGGAAGTCCTCTCGATCAGCCGCACGGTCCTCCGGGCGGCGTGTGACCAGACTGAATGCTGTACCTGACATCTCCTGTCAGGTACAGCAGGACAATGGCTCCATGCGTGCCGACCGGCTTCTCTCCTTGCTCCTGCTGCTCCAGAACCGTGGGCGGATGACCGCTCCCGAGCTCGCCGAGGAGCTGGAGGTGACGACCCGTACCGTCTACCGGGACATCGAAGCGCTCAGTGCGTCGGGAATCCCGGTCCGTGCCGAGCGGGGGCCTGCCGGTGGCTACCGCCTGATGGACGGGTACCGCACGCGGCTGACCGGACTCACCGACGCCGAAGCCGGCTCGCTCTTCCTCTCCGGAGCACCGGGACCGGCGCGTGACCTGGGACTCGGCGCGGTGCTGGCCACCGCTCAGCTGAAACTCCAAGCCGCCCTCCCGGCTGAACTCGCGGAGCGGACCCGATACGTTCAGGACCGGTTCCACCTGGACGCGCCGGCGTGGTTCCGGGACGCCGACCCGGTTCCCCATCTGGCACAGGTCGCACGGGCGGTGTGGGACCAGCGTGTGCTGCGCACGCACTACCGGCGTTGGGGTGGTGAGGTCCATCGGGAGCTGCGCCCGCTCGGCATCGTCCTCAAAGGCGGAATCTGGTACCTGGCGGCGCTTGCGGACGAGGCCGTACGGACCTATCGGCTGTCGCGGTTCTTGGCCGTGGACACGATGGAAGAGGGTTTCGAGCGACCGGCGGGGTTCGAGCTGGCTGTCTATTGGGAGGAATCCTCCAGGCGTCTGGAGGCCGCGCTTCACCAGGGAACCGCGCGACTGAGGATTTCCCCCCGAGCCCGGCGACTGCTGCCTGTGCAGTTCGGCGCGGCGGGCGCACGAGCCCTTGAGAGCGCCGGGCCGCCCGACGACGCGGGGTGGGTCGAGGTGGAGATGCCGATCGAGGCGCAGGCCGTCGCGGTCAGTGACCTGCTCAGGCTCGGCACGGAGGCTGAGGTGCTCGGCCCTTCCGACCTCCGGCAAGCCGTCGCCGAGGCCGTCGCCGTCCTGGCGAAGCGCTACGCCGCGGCGCCCTGACACGAGGCGGCCCGCCGGACCGAGGCCCGACGGGCCGCCGCGAACGACACTCCCAGCGCCGCGACGGAGTCGGAGTCGCGTCGGCGCCCGAATGCGCCGGGGGAGTGGGGCGGCTCCCGGTCAGCCGCAGTTGCCGGCGGGACGGCCGCGGGTGACCAGATCGCCGTATCCGGTGGTGGCGTCGATCCAGACCACCTGCTTGCCGCCCGCGGAGACCGCGGCGGACTGCTCACCGCGGTTGCAGGAGACCCGCGCTCTCTTCGCGCCGTCCGCGGAGAACTGCCACAGCTTGGACAGCATCTCGTGGTGATACGGCGCGCCGGGGACCGAGGGAGCCTGCGACGTGACCGTCACCGCCTCGTCCGAGGCCGTCAGGTCGGTCGTGTACAGCGCGTCCGCGCCCTGCTCCTTGCTGAGATCCACGACCTCCGTTCCGTCGAGGTTCGCGCGCCGCACGGCCTCCTGCCCCTGGTCGCTGACCTCGTCCGCCAGCCAGAAGACGTGCGTGCCGGTGATGCCGGTCTGCCCGACGTTGATCGGCTTGCCGAGCTGCGGCATCACGGTCGTCGTGCCGCTCGCGAGATCCAGGACCTCGACGGAGTAGGAGTAGGTGCCGGGACGCGAATAGGTGCGTTTGCCGTAAGCGATCTTCCCGCCGTGGAGGGACGGCATGGCGGTCGCGATGCGACGCGCCCCGGGACTCACCCACGTCGGGCTCTCGTCACCCGGACGCAGATAGGCCACCCTGATGGCCACGCCGGTACGCACGGACGCCGAGAAGACCACGACACCGCCCTCGACCCGCACGTCGTAGATGTTCTTGCGGTTGGACCACAGCTTCGCACGACGTACTGGCCGCCCAGGACGTCCACACCGCGGTGCCGCTGCTGCAGCCGCACGGTCTCCGCCGCACCGACGGCTGTGGTCCGCAGAGGCTTCAGGTCGCGCTCCGGATCGGCGATCCGGTAGCGGTTCTTCTTGTCCACGATGTGCCCCCGTGCCGCGTCGGCCGCGCTCCCTGTGGCTTTCACCGGCTCCCGGAGCCCCTCCACCAGCGCGGGCGTCGCCGTCCTCTGCCCCGGGACCACACCGACCGGGCCCGGAGGCGGTGGCGTCACCGCGGCAGGTGCCGGAGCCGCCGAAACGACAAGTGCTGCGGCGCTGATCAGCGCCGCAGCACCGGCTGTGCCACCCCGGGCCCTGGATGCTCTCGGTCTTGCCGCACGTGCTCTCGGCTCGCGCACGGTATCCCCTCCGCCGTGTGCCGGCGGCACACGTGTGCTGACGGCAGGAACATCTTCGGTCGGGGCCATGCAAGCGGTGATGCGGCACCTCATCAATGGGGTGCGGGTTGGCACAGGCGGCTTTCGGCCTTGGTCGACGTTCCAGGTCTTCCTGGCGGTGACCAGCAGCGCGATGGCGGTGCGGACGGGGTCGTGGACGGCACGGTCGTGGACGTGGATCCGGAGGGCGGTCGCGGGGGTGGCCATGTCGGGGCTCGGTGGAACCCACGGCAGGCCGGTGGCGTCGTAGAAATCACCGTGCCGCCGGCCTGCGACGGGGACGACCTCCAGGGGCACTCCTGACTGCTTGTCAGGACCTTCTGGTCATTTCCTTGCCGTCAGTGCGCCCGGGAGCGTTCTTCAGCAGGTGGGACCGGCTGCCGGGGTCTCGAATGTCTGACCGTTGGCCTGGAGCAGTCCCACGTACTTCCTGTTGCAGGGGTAGCTCACGTTCCAGGTCGTGTTGGCGCGCTCGCCGGTGCTGATGGTCTTCCACGGGCCCCAATCCGTGCTGGTGCTGCGGAACCCGAGGCGGGCCTGGATGGTCGAACCGGCCTTCTTGGTGTAGAAGACC
Organism: Streptomyces sp. NPDC033229; assembly: GCF_055576875.1. NCBI lineage: Bacteria > Bacillati > Actinomycetota > Actinomycetes > Kitasatosporales > Streptomycetaceae > Streptomyces > Streptomyces sp. NPDC033229. Next base: position 29,541 of record NZ_JBVIQR010000046.1, read on the forward strand.
TCGATGCGGGAAGGGCTTGTGTTCAGCGAAATGCAGAGCTGTCCGTTGCTCATGCTCGTGCACTTGACCCTGTCGCTTCCCGACGCCGCGGCCGGTGCCGACGCCGGCGCTGACGCCTGGGGCGACGCGTCACGCACGGACGCGTGGGCGGGTGCGGCGATGAGCGAGGTACCAGCTGCCACGCATGCGGCGACAGTCAGCGCTATCCGACGGTTCATATGGTTGTTCCCCCTGGTGGTCGGTCATGATCAACGGTGGCGAGACTACAGGGGGTTGAGCGCGTTTTCCATGGTCGGGCGCGAACTGTCGGGGAGCTTGCCGCACCCGACAGGAGCGGGCACAGGATGTCGGGTCCGGCAGGGTGGGTTCTTCCTAACGTGAGTGAGCGAAAGGGAAGGAGGCCGCGGTGCTGGAGCCACTGAACCAGGCCATCGAGCACATCGAGGGTCGCCTCGATCAGCGGATCGAGGCGGCCGACCTGGCGCGGATCGCGTTGACATCGGAGTACCACTTCCGGCGGTTGTTCTCCGCGTTGGCGGGGATTCCCCTGTCGGAGTACGTCCGGCGCAGGCGACTCACTGTCGCGGGAGCCGAGGTGCTGGCCGGGGACCGGACGCTGCTGGAGATAGCGGTGCGGTACGGCTACACCTCGGGGGAGGCGTTCGCGCGGGCGTTCCGTGCCATGCACGGCGTCGGTCCCGGCGAGGCCAGGCGGTCCGGTACGAGTCTGCGGTGCCAGCCGCGGTTGTCCTTCCGTCTCACTGTCGAAGGGAGCAGCAGCATGGAGTACCGGGTTGTGGAGAAGGAAGAGTTCCGAGTGGTGGGCAGGAAGGCGCGTGTCCCCCTCGTGCACGAGGGGGTCAACCCGGCCATCGCCGCCTTCATCCGGGACATCGGCCAGGAGACGCTGCGCCGCATGCAGAGCCTGTCCGATCAGGAGCCGAAGGGGATCGTCTCGGTGAGTGACCAACTGGACGACAGCCGCGCCGAGGGAACCGAACTCGATTACTACCACGGGGTGGTGACCGGCGCCGCCGTGCCCGAGGACATGGACGCGCTCACTGTCCGAGCCGGGACATGGGCTGTCTTCGAGAGCTCCGGGCCGTTCCCGCAGGCGCTCCAATACCTGTGGCGGGACGTGTTCACCCAATGGTTCCCGTCCAATCCCTATCGGAGCCGTCCGGGGCCCGAGATCCTGCGCACCCAGGTGTCGCAGGACGGGGCGCAGGCGGACGCGGAACTGTGGATCCCCGTGGAACGGACCGCGGTCTGAACGGTGGCGGGGGGGGGGGGGGGGGGGGGGGGGGGGGAGGGGGGCCCCCCCCCACCCCACGCCCCCCCCCCCCACCCCCCCTCCAGCCACACCCGGCACCACCCACCGCAGATCTACACTCACCCCCTCCTGACGAACTAAAGCCTCC
>NZ_JBVIQR010000046.1:30971-43624 GCF_055576875.1 Streptomyces sp. NPDC033229
TTTGTCGAAGCGGGGGGGGGAGTGGGGCACCGAGGGAGAGCGGACGGGGGGCACACGTTCCCCCCCCCCCCCCCCCCCCCCCCCCCCCCCCGCCTGGCCACGGCCACCACCCTGATGAAGCCTGCATCTTGGTTTCTTCGGTGCAGGCTCTGCGGGGCACACGTTGTCAGATGCGGGTGTCCTCGACGGCGGCCACGAAGTGGCTGCTGCCCTTCTTCCCGGTGAGTGAGCGCCGCGGCGCGGGGGACGCGGCGGTCGTGCCACAGAACGCGGGCTCGAGCGTGTCCGTCAGGCTCTGGGTGACGGCACCGTTGTTGGACGCGTTGGCGAAGAGCACGACTGTGCGCTTGCCGTCTGGTGTGGCGAAGGTCTGTGTCTGGTAGCCCTGGACGATTCCGCCGTGCCCGAGGACCTTGCCGCAGGAGAGGGTGATCTCCCGCAGCCCCAGCCCGTAGCTGACATTTGCCGTGTTGGTGGGGACCACGTTCGCCATCTGCCGCAGTGAGTCGTCGGAGACCAGCCCACCGGAGCTGCCGGCGAGCAGAGCGGTCAGAAAGCGGTCGAGGTCCGAGGCGGAGGAGACGACGCCTCCCGCGCTCCAGATCCAGGACGCGGTCTGCTCGGTCGAGTCGAGCAGCGGTTTGCTGCGGTCGTCATTGGTCAGGTAGCCGGTGATGCGCGGGCCAGCGATGGCTTTCTCCGGCACGGTGAAAGAAGTCTGACGCAGATTCAGCGGCTCGAAGATCTGTTCGCGCAGCAACTGCGCGTAAGGACGCCCGGTGAGGTGCTCTGCGGCCATGCCCATCAGCACAAAACCCGTGTTCGAGTACGCATACGCGCCTCCCGGGGTGTACTGCAGGCCGTGTTTGACCGACATGGCCACGAGATCCTTGGGTTCGTAGACGTTGTTGCGGATGCGCTTTTCGAAGGCGTCGGTGGTGTCTTCACCACTCTGCTCAAGGAGGTCGTTGGTGTGGTCGTACACACCGGCGCGGTGTTCCATCACCTGGCGCGCGGTGACGGACCAGCTCTGCGGAAGAGTTCCCTCCGGCAGGTAGTCACGCAGCGGCTTGTCCAAGTCGATGCGGCCTTGTTCGGCGAGGCGCATCACGAGGACGGAGGTGAGCATCTTGGTGTTGCTGCCGACTCTGAACCGCCAGTCGGTGTTCATGGGCGTGCCGTCGAGGTCGGCCTTGCCGATGGCCGACGACCGGTCGAGTTCGGGGTTGCCGTGGTCGCGGATCACCGCGAACGCGCCCGGTGCGCCCGAGTCCACGACGCGTTGCAGCGCGGCCCGCACCGCGGAGGTGTCCGGCGTGACAGGGGCCTGCTCGGCGGACGCGCTCAGCGCGCCGCCGGCCACCAGCACCACAGTGGCCGCGAGAGTGGCCACCGAACGCGTGAGCCTGGTTGTCATCATAAATACCTCTGTCCCCCGGTGGCTTGTCGATAGTCCACCCTTGTGAGGGAACCCGCGCAAGGGGTTCTCCCACACCTGGGACGACGTGCGGGCCGAAGTGTGCGATGTGATCACCACCGGCATGGTCGCCCTCAACCGGCTCGCCCCCGATGCCGCCGAGGTGTTCGCACGGCATCTGGCTCGAATCGCCGAACGTGATCTCGGAAAGAGGCCCCAACCGGTCCAGGTGCCTGCGCCGTCGCCCTTCGCAGGGACCGCTCCCTTCGACCGCCGCTACCGCTCCGGACCGCCGGCTCCGTTGCCGCTCTGCCGCTCTGCCGCTCTGCCGCTCTGCCGCTCTGCCGGTCCGCGCGGTCGCCGGCGTGGACGAGCCGACACTGCTGGACCTCGGTTCCGGTACCGGTCAGGTGCCGCTGGCGCTGCACACGGTGTTCGCGCAGGTCGACATGGTCGAGCCCGACGCCGGCATGGTCGCCGAGGCCAAGCGCCTCGTCCCGTATCCGCAAGGGCCAGGGCAGACCGTGCGCCTGCACCAGATGAAGGCGGAGGCTTCCTCCCGCCGTCCGAGACCTGGCGCGCGGACCTGGTGACGATCTGCAGGGCGTTCCACTGGGTCGCCCAGGACACCGTCCTGCGGCAACTGGACGCTTGGACCACTCCGCAGGCCACGGTCGCGGTCAGGGGCGACAGAAGCCTGTGGACCCTCGACAACGGGTGGGCCAAGGCCCTGCGGCTGCTGATCCAGTCGTTTCTCGGGGACGACCGGCGCGCCGGCCCCAGCGGCATCGTCAACCCGCAGGGCCGTCCCTACGCCGATGTCCTTGCCGAATCGGCCTTCAGCGACGTGCGGGAGCACCGGTTCGAGGACCATCGGGAGTGTACGCCTCACCAGGTCATCGGCTGCCTCTCCTCGACATCGTTCGCCTCCCGTGCCGCCTTCGGGGACAAGTGGCAGGCGTTCGAACGGAAGGCGCTGCGGCTGCTGACCGAGCACTCCGACGAAGTGACCGGGCTGCTGACGGAGGACAACACCTTCACCGTCCTTCTCGCCAACCGCCCATGACCGTGTCCCGCGCAGGGAGGAAGAGGAGCCGCGCCGGAAACGAAAGGAACCGGCGGCTGATCATCAACACGGCCGACGGGTACCCGTTTCACTTTCGGGAGGACGTCCCGGAATCGTTCCACGGCCTCGCTCGACCGGGGTGCCGGCGGCGGCCTGTCACCTTTCCAGCAGCGGACGCAGTTGGGCATGAGCCCAACCGCTGAGCGGGGTGGGCGTGGTGGTGAGCAGGTCACGGGGCTGCTCGGGCACCAGGTCACGCGATCCGGTGGTCATCCCGACGATGCCCTCCACTGCCGACGAAGGCAGCCCGGCCGCGCGCAGCGCGTCCCTCGCCGCGTCGTCGCTGACGGGATTCAGCCGGACCGGGCGCCCGAGCGCGTCGGTGAGGATCTGCGCGACCCGGTGGAAGGTGAGGTCTTCCGGCCCGTGGACGGCCTGCACGACCCGGCCCTGCCACGCTTCGTTCAGCAGCCGGGCCGCGACGACGTCTCCGATGTCACGCGGATCGACCCAGGGCATCGCGTGGTCGGGATCGAACGCCGTGGTCAGGACGCCTTGGGAGAGCCCTTCGAGGTCGAGCAAAAGGTTGGTGAAGAAGTACGCGCACCGCAGATGCAGCACATCCACTCCGGTGGCATCGAGTTGTTCCTCGATCCCGGCCAGGGCGTCGATGTGTCCGACCCCGTGCCGCTTCTCCGCCCCGATACTGCTCAACAGGACCACCCGCCCCACTTCTCCTACCCGGGCGGCCTCCACCAACGGCGCCGCTGTCCGCAGCGAGGCTTCGATCGGGTCCGCCGTCGCGTGGGGAGTGGGATCGACCCATAACACCGTCCGTACCCCCGCCACCGCCTCGCGGACGAAGGCTGCGTCCGTCAGATCGCCTCGGCGCACATCGACCCGCGCGCGGGTCGCCTCGTCCAGGCGGGCCTGGTCACGGACCAGAACGCGGGGACGGACGCCGGCTTGCAGCAGTAGCCGCACCACGCGCGAACCCACGTGTCCGGTCGGTGTGGTGACCACGATGGTCATCGGGACATCCCTTTCGTGTACTTCACTGGCGTTCCATGCACTCTAGGGCTCCACGTGGCCGCAGTCGCCTCGCGAGACAAGCCCACACCCGTGAACCAGCCATTTCCCACGCGGCCTATGTCCTGTGCCGGAAGCGGATCCTCAGGTGGTGGCACCAGCCGCCGGGGGCGTGGTGAACCCCGCGGAAGTCCAGGGCCCGTTCAGCCGGCAGACCGCCTCCTCACGCCGGACTGCGCGAGGAGCACGCGACCGACGGTCCACGGACGTCCCCGCGCTGCCACGACGCAGCTCCGGCAGCTCCATGGCCCCGCGTCGTCCCGACGGGACAACACGGGGCCATGGCCGCCTGGTACGCGCGGACGCCGCGGTTGGCTGCGACGGGGGGATCAGTGCTTGTCGAAGGCCCGGGCGTACACGCTGTGCTTCGGGCCCTTGGTGAAGTGCAGGCGGAGATAGTAGGACGTGCCCGGCGTGACCGAGGTGTTCAGGTAGCGCGTCGCCCCGTCCTGGCAGAACTCCGCTCCGCTCCTCTTCACGACCTTCTTGTCCCGGGTACGGACGAGTTCTGCCTGGACCTTGGCGCCGTCGTGGCCGTAGCAGCCGAAGTGGGCGCTGAATCCGGAGCGGTCCGGTACGAAGTCACCGGTCGACCACTTGTTCGCCGGGCCGTGAGTGCCGGAGAAGATCTGGTGCCAGCCGGCGGCCTGTGTGCTCGGCGCAGGGGACGCCTCGGCGGGCGCCAGGCCCGCGAGTGCCACCCCCAGGACGGCCGTGCCTCCGGCGAGTGCGAGCTTCTTGCGCATGGTCATGTGGTCCCTCCCCGTTGGGATTCCGTACGTGCTGTGTGCAGGACAGGAATCTACGAGCGGGGGTCGGGGCAGGTCGTCCGGTGCTGGGTTGAACTCGCGCGTCAACCTGTGCGGTAGAGCGGAAACGGCGTCAAACCGACGCGGTATCCGGATGCCTGCAAGGCGGGCGGTCGGCATGATGACGGCGTGATGCGCATGCCCGAAGCGAAGATCGTCGCCGGTCTGGCTGCTGCCGGTCCGCTGTTCCGTGAAGCGTCTCGCGCTTGAGCACGGGCTCTTCTCGGACAGGACGGACAGGGCGGACGGGACGGACGGCGGCGGGCGTTTCTGGTCGGGCTGTACATCACGGGGTCGGATCCGAACGAGGCGGAGCCGGAGCGGGTCTTGTGGCCGGCAGCCCTTGCCGGAGACTCGGCGGGATCCGACGTGTTGGGCCCTCACGGGCGGGCTTTCCCGGTCCGCGACGCTCGCCACACCCTTGGCCAGTACCTGGAACACCGCATGGATTCGTCGGACAATCCCGGCCGACTGCTTGATCTCTATGCTGAAGACATGATCAATACACCTCTTTCAGCCTTGGAAGTCGCGATGGTCCAAACAGGCTCCCGAGCCGTGGACACCCTGCGCGACACCGCGGCCTTCGCGCAGGGAATGGAGTGCTTGGGCTATCACCGGGTCTGGTACGCCGAGCATCACCACTCGCCCGCGATCGGTGCGTTCCCCCCAGTCGTGCTGACCGCGCACTCCGCCGCCTCGACCTCATCCATCCGTCTCGGCCCGGGTGGAGTGCTGGCTCCCAACCACGCACCCATCACGGTGGCGGAGCAGTTCGGAACACTGGCCGCTTTGCATCAGGACCGCATAGACCTGGGGATCGGCCGGGGCCCCGGGACCTTCGACGAGGTCACCGCACGGGCGCTGCGTCGCGGAGCGGGACCGGCGACGGACGAGGAGTACCAAGGCGACGTAGCCGCGATCCTGTCCCTTCTGGTCGGCGAGGTGGCACTCGACCCGCTGCCGGAGCCGTGGCTGCTGGCATCCAGCACCGCAGGTGCCGCTCTGGCCGCGGAACTCGGCCTGCCGATCGCCGTCGCACACCACATCCGGCCGCACAACACCCTGGCGGTCCTGGAGCGTTACCGAGCTGAGTTCACCCCGTCCCGTTGGTGCGAGCGACCTCGGGTGCTGGTGTGCGTGGAGGCCGTGTGCGCCGAGACGGAAGAAGAGGCCGCCTGGCGAATCGGACCGATGGAAGTCGTCAAAGCCGGGCTCCTCAAAGGCCGCAGTGAGACCCCCTTCCCCACACCGGCGGCCGCGGCCGCCCACCCCTTCACCGCGGAGGAACGACAGGCGCTGGACGGTTTCCGCGCACAGCAAGCCGTCGGGACACCCGAGACCGTTGTACCCCGGCTCGCGCAACTGGCTCGTGAGACGGAAGCAGACGAACTCATGCTGACCACCCCCGTCTACGACCTCCGTGACCGCATCCGCTCGTACGAACTCATCAAGCAGTACAGCGAGGCCACGACAACACCGTAGTCGACCAGCCCCGACCCCAGGCCGAATCCTGCCACCGGGGGCGCGGTGGCCCAGCACGCGGTCGTACCACTGCCGGGACAGCGGGGTGCCAGCGGCACCGGGCGGAACACCGACGAAGTACCCGTACCTGCGGGTCGCCTGTCACGGTCCCGGGCAATCCGGGGCCGCAGTGGCAGCCGGGCACCGCGGGGGTGATGGCCTTTTATCCAGTTCGATTTTCTTCTCGGACAATTCCGCGGATCGGTGCGGCGAGGCGTGCATGTTCTTGCGCAGCAATGAAAAAACATGCCACGCTGCGGTTCTCGGAGTGCTACCGAGTCGCTCGTACGTGACGAATCAAGGGGCCCCGCGTCCTGCGGGTCTAAGGTGCAAGCATGTCGAAGGTCTTGAGCAAGCTGCCGGTCGGCGAACGGATCGGTATCGCGTTCTCCGGAGGGTTGGACACCTCGGTCGCGGTGGCATGGATGCGTGAGCGCGGCGCCTTCCCGTACGCGTACACCGCCGACATCGGCCAGTACGACGAGCCGGATCTCGCGGAGGTGCCGGCGCGCGGTCTCGCCTACGGAGCCGAGCGGGCGCGGCTCATCGACTGCCGTGCCGCGCTGGTCGAGGAGGGCCTGGCCGCGCTGGTGTGCGGTGCCTTCCATATCCGGTCGGGCGCGCAGGCCTACTTCAACACCACTCCGCTCGGCCGTGCCGTGGTGGGCACCCTTCTGGTGCGGGCGATGCACGAGGACGACACCTCCATCTGGGGCGACGGGTCCACCTACAAGGGCAATGACATCGAGCGGTTCTACCGCTACGGTCTGCTCGCCAACCCCAATCTGCGCATCTACAAGCCCTGGCTCGACCGGGGGTTCGTGGCGGAGCTGGGTGGTCGGCACGAGATGTCCGCCTGGCTCGCGGAGCGCGATCTGCCCTACCGCGACTCCGCCGAGAAGGCGTACTCCACCGACGCGAACATCTGGGGTGCCACGCACGAGGCCAAGCTCCTGGAGTACCTCGACACCTCCCTCGAGACCGTGAAGCCGATCATGGGCGTGGCCTTCTGGGACCCCGAGGTCGACATCGAGACCGAGGACGTCACCGTGGAGTTCGAACACGGACGACCTGTGCGGATCAACGGGCGCGAGTTCGCCGATGCGGTGGAGCTGGTTCGGGAGGCCAATCGTGTCGGCGGCCGGCACGGGCTCGGAATGTCGGACCAGATCGAGAACCGCATCATCGAGGCCAAGAGCCGCGGTGTCTACGAGGCTCCCGGCATGGCGCTGCTGCATGTGTGCTACGAGCGGCTGCTCAACGCCATCCACAACGAGGACACCATCGCCATGTACCACAACGAGGGGCGCCGGCTCGGGCGGCTGCTGTACGAAGGGCGCTGGTTCGACCCGCAGGCCCTCATGCTGCGCGACAGCCTGCAGCGCTGGGTCGGTTACCCGATCACTGGCAGTGTCACGGTGCGGCTCCGCCGCGGTCAGGACTACTCCGTGATCGACACGCAGGGTCCGAACCTCAGCTACCACCCCGAGAAGCTGTCCATGGAACGCAGCCATGACCCGGCGTTCGTCCCCGATGACCGCATCGGTCAGCTGACCATGCGGAACCTGGACATCGCCGACACGCGGAAGATGCTGGAGGAATACGCCAAGCACGGTCAGCTCCGGCCCTGGAGCGGTCTCATCGGCGAGCTGGCCCCGGGCGGTGCGGTGGCTATCGCCGCGGGCAGCGACGAAGCAGAAGCCGCCGCAGCGGCTTCCGACACGCTCGACCATGCGGCTATCGAGTCGGGGACGGACTGAGAGGCCTGCGCACGGACGCGCCTTCGTCGGCGGGGGCAGCGGGGACAGTCGGCTCGGCAGCCACGTCCTTGGTCCGGCGGTAGTAGTCGAATTGGGTCACTCCGTCGTATCCGTAGCTCTCGGGGTGCAGTTCGTGCAGCGCGACCCCGGAGCGGGGAAGCGGTCCGAGCAGGTCCGACAGCAGATCACCGGCCCTGGCGATGAAGGCAGCCTTTTCCTCGGCGCTGTTCGTGCCCAGGGTGATGCTGGTCTCCACGTGTGCGTCACGGCCGCCGGTCAGGGGTCGGCCGTCAACGAAGTAGCTGTCGGCGGGGACCAGGTTGATGTGCACGATGGTCCTCGCGCTGGACTTGCGCAGGACCGAGACCGCCAGCCCGGTCAGACCCTCGGCAAGGGCACGCTGGACGTCACTCGGGAGGTCGGGGTCGGTCACGGTGACCCGGAAGTACGGCATGGCTCTCCTCAGTAGGTGTGGGGCCGGACATCCGCCGGAGGCGGCGGCACGGAGCAAGCGTCGCCAACCTGGCACCATAGATCCAACGCATATGTGTCATACGTATATGAGGCCTTCGCATGACCGTGAACATTCCCCAGCTGAGGGCTTTCCTCGCCGTCGTCGACGCGGGGGGCTTCAGCGCGGCAGCAGCCGAGTTGGGCATGAGTCAATCAGCGGTGTCGCACGCTGTCGCCTCCCTCGAACGCGAGCTGGCCGCCCCGCTGTTGGTCCGTGCCACCCCGGTGCGGACCACGGCGCTCGGCGGGCGGATCCTGCCGCACGCCCGCATCGCGCTGTCGGCGACCCAGTCCGTGGAGCAGATCGCGGCCGAAGCCACCGAGACCATGGCCGGCACCGTGAGGGTGGCCGTCACACCGACGGTCGGCCAGGGGATGATCCCGGACCTGCTTCGGCACTGGGGCGAGGACCAGCCGCGGATCACGGTGCGGATATTCGAGGGCGACAGCGCTGAAGTCGCGACGTGGCTGGAGGACGGGACGGCCGATGCCGCCGTCCTGATCGACCCGCCGCCCGGCCTCGGCGTCCAGCTCGCCGTGGACTGCTACCGGGCCTTGTTGCCCCGAGACCACCCCCTGGCGGACGAGCCAGTCGTGGATGTCCGCGACCTGGAGGACGATCAGTTCCTGATCTCACCCAACGGCTGCGAAGCCCGCATCCGTACGATCCACAGCCTGGCCGGGCTGCGCTTCACCCCCACCCACCGAGTACGGGATCTGGCGACCCTGATCAGCATGGTGCAGGCCGGTCTCGGCGTGACCATCCTGTCCGAGGTCTCCCGCCCTCTGATCCCTCCGGACCTGGTCCTGCTACCGCTGACACCCCGAACCTCACGCCGCCTCGTATTGACCGGACCGCACGCCCGGCCCTGGCACCCGGCAGTCCGCACACTGGCAGAGTCAGCCGTCGGCCACCTGGCCCGAAGCAGCTCCTCACGCCCGCCCGAGGCCGTCCGGGAGGGTGTCGTGCCGAAGTCGGACTGCCGGCCGCTCCGGACCACTCGGGTGGTCACGTAACTTGCTGGAAGGCGGGGGCTCAGGCGGACCGACCTGCTACTCGGCAGGCTCGGCGATCAGCGCGGTGGCGACCCGCCGGAAACCCAGTCGGGCATACATCCGGGCGACGTCGTCGTCGCCTGCCGACAAGAAGACGATCTCGACGCCTCGCGATCGGGCGTCGGCCACCAGCGCCGCGGTGACAAGGCCACGGCGGCGCGCGGTGGGCAGCGTCCCGACACCGACGATCTCGCTGACCGCCCCGACCGGCTGGTGCTGGCCCGCGCACAGCGCCGTCCCGCCTTCCACGGCTGCGGCAACCGAAGTCAGGCCCGCCTCGATCCGAGCCGTCACGCGTTCCACCGATCCGTCGCCGGTTTGGGCACGCACGGTTTCCGCCAGTGCGTCGACTCCCGCCAAGCCGACGCCCGTTCCCGGTTCCGCGAAGGCAAGATGAGGTACGGCCAGCGCGCTCGCCAGCGCCGGATCGTCCGGGCCCAAGGTCCGCACCGACAATCCGGCGGGCAGCTCGTCCGCAGCAGGCACCGGGGCACACGGGTCGAGCACCATCAAGGGGTGCTCGTGAACCACCAGCCCCGACTCCTCGACCGCGGCACGCAGCGCAGGCGTGGTCTCGGCGACCCACTCGAAACTCTCCGGGACCCCGAGTTCACGCTGACGAGCGCGGACGCGGGTCACCGTCGCGGCGCTCACCGCACCGGGCCATCCCGGGGCCGGACGCCCGTAGAACGGCTGGCCCTGGCCGTCCCGCACGAACAGGGTGAGCGACCCGAAGTCCTCGACCCGGGCACCCTGACGCGGCACAGCGTCGTAGTACCACTCGATTCGGTCCAGTAGGTCGCGCTCAGGATGATCGTCAAAGCCCACGGAAGTCACGCGGGGCATCCAACACCAGGACACCGACCACCGCCACCGCACCCGCGTGACGGCTCGACCGCAGCCAGCCCTCCGCGCAGCTCGGCCGACTGCGGACGGGCCTTGTCGCGTACCGCTCCGAGTGGCCCGCGCCGGGCCGGGCGGCGGCTTCCAGGACAGCGACCCCAACAGGGTGGGTGTCAGCCGACACGAATTCGTCACGGTGCGGCGACCTGGATCCGCCAGGCGAAAGTGGCGCAGGTTCTCTGGCCCGGCGGTGATGACGGTGGGATCATCCCGTCATGGATCTGCGCGACGCAAAGGTGTTGGTGACGGGCGCCACCGGCGGGATCGGGCAAGCGCTGGCGGTGGCCCTGGCCGCCCGCGGTGGTGAAGTGGTGCTCACCGGGCGTCGTAAGGACCTGCTTGAGCCGTTGGCCGAGAGGCTCGGTGGTCGGGCCGTCCCCGCCGACCTGGCCGACCGGGACGCGATCGAGGAACTGCTGGAGGCGGCGGGCGAGATCGACGTGCTCGTGGCCAACGCCGCGTTGCCGGCGACAGGTCTGCTGGCAGACTTCTCCATCGGCGAGATCGACCGCGCGCTCGACGTCAACCTCCGCGCGCCCGTCGTGATGGCGAAGCTGGCCGGGGAGCGCATGGCCGCCCGTCGCCGCGGTCACCTGGTCTTTGTCTCCTCGCTCTCCGGAAAGGCCGCGTCAGGGCAAGCCTCCCTCTACAACGCCACCAAGTTCGGGATACGCGGCTTCGCCCTCGCGCTCCGCGAGGACATGCGGCCCCACAACGTCGGCGTCTCGACCGTCTTCCCCGGCTTCATCAGGGACGCGGGCATGTTCGCCGACTCCGGCGCGACGCTGCCCCGTGGAGTCGGCACCCGTTCGCCACAGGACGTGGCGCGCGCGACCGTGCGAGCCATCGAGAAGGATCTCGCCGAGGTGGACGTGGCCCCGATGAGCCTGCGCCTGGCTGCCCTGTTCGGCAGCGCCGCCCCCAGTGTGTCCGCCGCCGTCCAACGCCGCGTCGGCGGCGACAGGACCACCGAACAGCTCGCCAAGGGCCAGCGCCACAAGCGCTGACACCCTCGCCCGGAGTTCACGGAGGGACAGCTCTGCAGAGGACGCCGTCCTGCCCGGGAAGCCGTACACCGCGTGCCGACCAAGGCCGGTGCGGAGGCACTGGAACGAAGCGTGGCCCGAAGTCATGTCGGCTGCCGCTGACCGATCAGCTGATCGCCGAGAGAGCTGCGGCGGTACAGGACCTGCCGTCCGTCGCGCGCCCGGGTGACGAGGCCCGTGGCGTACAGCACGCGCAGATGCTGGGACACGGCACTCGAGGTGACCCTGAGGCGGCGGGCGATCTCGACGGTGGGCAGCGGCTCGTCGAGAAGGCCGAGCAGTCTCGCTTTGGGCGCCTCCAGCAGTGACACGAGAGCAGGCGTGCCAACGATGGGCGCCCGGAACCAGAGCGTCGCTACCCCGCGGCTGGGGTACGCCCATCGCCCCGCTGGCGGCTGGGCTGGTGCCCGCCGACCGGCGCGGACCGGGGTCCTCGTATCAGCCGCAGTCCTCGCGGCGGGCGCCAGTGGCGGCGTACTGGGGATGGCCTGTGCTTACCTGGGCGGCAGCGGAGGCTCCTGGGTCGGAGTACGCGTCTACGGCCGGGCCGGTTGGCGGGGCGCGTGCGCGCTCGTGGCGCTTCTCGCCGCCCTCGCCCTGGCCCGTCACCTCGTGGCGCTGTACGGCCGAAGCCCTCGGGGTAGTGAGACCTCAGCAGCAAGCAGGCGTTGACCTCGTTGTTGGTCAAGCTCGGCGCCGGGTGCCCGCCGAGAGGGGACGCCTACGGAGCGCGTGAGCCCGGACTCGGCGCGCAACGTGCCGGGGCCGGCCGCCGACTCTCCTTCATCCGCCCATCGGCCAGCAATCAGAGTCTGCGGGGTGAACACTGCCGAGATATGCATCTGCCGGTGACGCGGGGTCCCACCGGACTTCGATGCTGACGCCGTGGTGGTCGCGTGTGAGTTTCGTCAGCATTGTGACGGCAGCGGCCTGTGCTGCTTGCGGAGTGGCGCCCACCGGAACCTGGGGCAGGCGCCCGCAGAATGTTCCGCTTGTTTCGGTGCGGATGCTGTGGCGCCAGCCGTCCGGGGTTCTGAACAGATGGATTGCCTTTGGCATAGCGAAGGGAGGCCGCGCGGCACGGGACTTCTGCCGACGTCCAGCCGTCATCGCGTACGCCGCTTGATGGCAAACAGGAGGGGCGCCAAGGTGATCCAGAAGGTGATTCTGGCGAGCGTCGGGGTGACCACGATCAGGAACCCGAGTCCGACAAGAGGCCTGCCGGCCGTCTCGAGGCCGATCACTGGCAGAGTGCCTCCGGTGAAGCCGATGACGCTGCACCACAGCCCCAGCAGGGCAACGACACCGGCAGCGGTGTACGCCACGACGAATGGCCACGTAGTTGCTTCCTTGCCCGACACCCAGCCCCCCAAGCTTGTAACGAGCTGGTGCGTGATAGCGGATGAGGCGTGTTTGACCTGCTCATTGCCTGTCCTCAGGCGGTGGTGTAGCGGTCAGATACGAGGTTGGCGA
>NZ_JBVIQR010000047.1:0-42777 GCF_055576875.1 Streptomyces sp. NPDC033229
GGGTCGCCATCGCCTCCTGGGCCGTCGAGCGCAAGGGTTGATCAATAGGGCGCGGGGGGGGGGGGTTCCCCCCCCCCCCCCCCCCCTCCCCCCCCCCCCACCCCCCCCCCCACCCCCCCCCCCCCCCCCCCCCCCCCCCCCCCCGCCCCACCCCCCCCCCCCCCCCCCCCCCCCCCCCCCCCCCCCCCCTCCCCCCCCCCCCCCCCCCCCCCCCCCCCCCCCCCCCCCCCCCCGCGCCCGGCACGGGGCTGCGATTGGCGGTGCGGGGGCCGGCCCCCGAGGTAAGGCAGCAAACGTCCGAATCCTCATGCTTGTCACTCTTCGCAGGTACGAGCCCACCCATGGTCACATGACCAGTGTGGCCGACCGGACTGACATCCGTGAGACGTCGCGCCCCGAGGGGCAGTTCCCGGCTCCGTGCCGGGCCGTACGGCGCGTCTCAACTCGCCTCCGGATGGCGTCCGGTGCCCGCGGCGAGTTCGAATTCGGCACGGGGGTGTTCCAGCGAGCCGAGCGAGACGATCTCACGTTTGAAGAGGCCCGCGAGGGTCCATTCGGCGAGGACACGCGCCTTGCGGTTGAAGGTGGGGACCCGGCTGAGGTGGTAGGCGCGGTGCATGAACCAGGCGGGGTAGCCCTTGAGCTTCTTGCCGTAGACGTGGGCGACGCCCTTGTGGAGGCCCAGGGAGGCCACGGAGCCGACGTACTTGTGCCGGTATTCCAGGAGGGGTTCGCCGCGCAGGGAGGCGAGCACGTTGCGGGCGAGGACCTTGGCCTGGCGGACGGCGTGCTGGGCGTTGGGCGCGCACTCGGTGCCTGCTTTCCCGGCGGTGAGGTCCGGCACGGCGGCTGCGTCGCCCGCGGCCCAGGCGTGCTCGGCGCCGTCCACCTGGAGGGCCGCGGTGCACTTGATGCGGCCGCGCTCGGTGAGGGGCAGGTCGGTGGCGGCGAGGATCGGGGGCGGCTTGACGCCGGCGGTCCACACGAGCGTGCGGGTGGGGAAGCGGGAGCCGTCGCTGAGCTGGGCGACGCGGTGCTCGCAGGAGTCGAGACGGGTGTCGAGGCGTACGTCGATGTTGCGGGCGCGTAGCTCGCGGACGGCGTATTTGCCCATCTCCTCGCCGACTTCGGGGAGGATCCGGCCGGTGGCCTCGACCAGGATGAACTTCAGATCGTCGGGCTTGAGGTTGTGGTAGTACCGGGCGGCGTAGCGGGCCATGTCCTCCAGCTCGGCGAGCGCTTCCACGCCCGCGTAGCCGCCGCCGACGAAGACGAAGGTCAGGGCGGCGTCGCGGACGGCGGGGTCGCGGGTGGAGGAGGCGATGTCCAGCTGTTCGAGCACGTGGTTGCGCAGGCCGATGGCCTCCTCGACGGTCTTGAAGCCGATGCCGAACTCGGCGAGGCCGGGGACCGGGAGGGTGCGGGAGACGGAGCCCGGGGCGAGGACCAGCTCGTCGTAGTGGAACTCGACGGCGCCGGTGCCCTCCTCGTGGGTGGCGAGCGTCTTGACGGTCGCGGTGCGCTTGGCGTGGTCGATGGCGGTGGCCTCGCCGACGATGACCTGGCATTTGGCCAGGGTGCGGCGGAGGGGGACCACGACGTGCCGCGGCGAGATGGAGCCGGCCGCGGCTTCGGGGAGGAACGGCTGGTAGGTCATGTAGGGCTCGGGATCGATCACCATGATCGTCGCCTCGCCCCGTTTGAGCTTCCGCTGGAGTCGCAGCGCGGTGTACATCCCTACGTAGCCGCCGCCGACAACCAGAATGCGCGCCGGTTCCTTCACCAAGGCCCCTCCTCGCGTGTGGCCCGGCCCGAGGGTCGTCCGGCCGGGGTGCCGGGTGCCCCCGGCCGAGCACAGCTCCTTCCCATGACGCACTGCCGACGAGCGTTTGTCCACAGGCCCGGCGGATTGTGTGACCGGCCGCGGAGCTGATCCCTCCAGGAGGAGTGGCGCATTCCGTGGGGAAAGTGCCCAGGTCAGGGGGGATGCGGTGGGGTGCCGCAGTGGTGCAGAATCGTCAGGGATGGGGGCCGTACTCCAAATGGGGGTGGCCTGTGCGGAACTACCCCCTTCTTTCTTGACCGGGGCTCAACTATGTTCGTACTCCGTCGGGGTGTCGAGACGTGCCCCGGCAGTCAGGGCGGGGAGTCTCCGGGGGGAGACGTCATAACCGGGGGAAGTCTTATGCACATTCAGAGCTCTCATTGGTCGGCTGCTGTCGCGACGCCGGACGGCAATGGTGGCCGCAACACGCCGTTGCGTGTGGATGCTCAGCGCAATCTCGAACATGTTCTGCGGGCGGCTCGCGAGGTCTTCGGCGAGCTGGGGTACGGGGCGCCGATGGAAGACGTGGCGCGTCGGGCCCGGGTGGGTGTGGGGACGGTCTACCGCCGGTTCCCCAGCAAGGACGTCCTCGTTCGGCGGATAGCCGAGGAGGAGACGGCGCGGCTGACCGAGCAGGCGCGGACGGCGCTGGGCCAGGAGGACGAGCCGTGGTCGGCGCTGTCCCGGTTCCTGCGCACGTCGGTGGCCTCGGGCGCCGGGCGGCTGCTGCCGCCGCAGGTGCTGCGCGTCGGCGTCGACGTGGACGCCGAGGAGCCGACGGCACGGGTCCCGCATCAGCGTCAGCCGGGCGCCACGGGAGGCCAGTTGCACGAGCTGCGGCTGGTCGAGCAGCGGCCGGTCGTGGTCGAGGAGCGGGAGGACTCGGGTGCGGCGGCGCTGCTCGAGGTCGTCGGCCGACTGGTCGACCGGGCACGGGCGGCGGGTGAGCTGCGGGCGGATGTGACGGTCGCGGATGTCCTGCTGGTCATAGCCACGGCGGCTCCTTCGCTGCCGGACGCGGCTCAGCAGGCTGCGGCGTCCTCGCGGCTGCTGGACATCCTGCTGGAGGGGCTCCGGTCCCGTCCGGCCGTGGGCTAGTTCTCCGGGTGGTTCTGCTGATTCCGGGTCGGCGCCTGTCGGGGCCGGCTCGGGATCCGCTCGGGGCCGGCCCGGCTTCGGTGGTTCCCGGGGGCTGGTAGGTCTGTCCTCCGTCGGGTCGTTACGGGAAGGGTCAGGCAGTCCGTTCGGGCTGTCGGCCGGTTCTTGCGGCTTCCGTGCCTCCTGCGCACTTGGGGCTCGGGAGTACGCCCGAACGTGGGGGTTGTTCGGAAGGCTGCCTCGTTCGGATGACGGCCAGTGGTCCTGTGTGCGAACTCGCCCCGGACGAGTGGTTGCTGGTCCGGATGGGGTCGTCGCGGTGTGCTGTGTGCCACGCTGGCCGGATGTCCGGGTGTGCCTGCGTGTACGGGAGCCTCCGCTATGGGCGTTGACGGGCGGGACGATCCCCTCGGGGACGAGCGTGCGGGTGCGCTTCCGGCGCGTCATGTGCCCAGTCAACGTGA
The DNA here is from genome assembly GCF_055576875.1 of Streptomyces sp. NPDC033229. Lineage (NCBI taxonomy): Bacteria > Bacillati > Actinomycetota > Actinomycetes > Kitasatosporales > Streptomycetaceae > Streptomyces > Streptomyces sp. NPDC033229. The sequence continues at coordinate 3,388 of NZ_JBVIQR010000047.1, forward strand.
TCCCTCTGCGGTCGGCCGGCCCGTTCCTGGTCCGGCCGCCGCCGACTCGTCGGTCCCTAGGCAGGGTGGTTCCAGCTCTGCTGCTTCCGGCCTTGCCGCTGCCGGCCCGGACACTCCCGCTCCGGAGGCTGCCGGTCCGGACGGGCGACCTGGCGTCCGCTCCTCGCGCGGCCGGTCTCATGGGGCCCCTTCGCACCGGGCGCCCTCGCGTGGCGTTCCGGGGCTCGGTGGCGGTCGTCGTGGCTCCGCCGGGCGCGATACCGGACGGGAGGGCGCTGACCGTGACGCCGACCGTCCGGACGCCGATCCTCGTGACGCCGACCGTCGTGGCGCCTCCGCGGGTGGCTCCGGAACCGGCCCCGGTGGCGGTTCCGGGAGAGGTTTCGACGAGCTCGGCGCGTCGGACGGCGAGGGTGCCGCCCCGCTGTCGGACACCGAGTTGGTGGCGCGGATGCGCGCCGGTGACAGTGGCGCGTACGAGGAGCTGTACCGCCGGCACGCGGACGCGATCCGCCGCTACGCCCGCGGTTGCTGCCGTGACGACCACACCGCCGAAGACCTCACCAACGAGGTCTTCACCAGCACGTTGCAGGCGGTCCGGGGCGGGGCCGGGCCGGATACGGCGGTGCGCGCGTATCTGCTGACCACCGTCCGGCGGGTCGCCGCGGCCTGGGGGAAGACCGCCAAGCGGGAGCAGTTGGTCGAGGACTTCGCGGTCTTCGCCTCGTCGGCTGTCAGGGCGGCCAGGGCGGCGGACGACGACACGCTCGACCTGGGCGCGGATGTGCGGGCCATGCGGGAGGCCGAGGAGTCCATGGCCGTGCAGGCGTTCCGCAGCCTGCCGGCGCGCTGGCAGACGGTGCTGTGGCACACCACGGTCGAGGAGGAGTCGCCGAGCCAGGTCGCCCCGCTGCTCGGACTGACCGCCAACGCGACGGCGGTGCTCGCCCACCGGGCGCGCGAGGGCTTGAAGCAGGCCTATCTGCAGGCCCATGTGAGCACGCAGCTGACCTCGGGTGGCGACTGCGCCCGGTACGCCGACCGGCTCGGCGCGTACGCGCGCGGGGGCCTTCGACTGCGGGCCGAGCGAGGACTGCGCAAACATCTGGAGGACTGCGCGAACTGCCGTACGGCGGCGCTGGAGGTCGCGGACGTCAACGAACGGCTGCGCACGGTGCTGCCGGTCGCGGTCATCGGGTGGTTCGCCGCCGGGTACACGGTCAAGGCCATCGCCGGGCTGGCGGTGGGTGCCGCCGGAGCGGGTACGGCCGCGGGGGCGGGGGTCGCGACCGCCGCGAGCGGGGGCGCGGCGGGTTCCGGCGCGGGCGGCAGCGCGGGGGGCGCGGCCGCGAGCGAGGGGCTGGGGGTGCCCGCGAAGATCGGCATCGCCGCCGGCGCGGTGGCCGCGGCGGGTGCGGTGGTCGCGTACGCGCTGACGGGCAGTTCCCCCGCGCCACCGGAGAAGCCCCGCGCCAAGGCGTCCGCCCCGGCGCTGCCCGCCCCACAGCCGACACCGACGCCCTCACCGTCCTCGCCTCCACCGCCGGACCCGAAGCCGCTGGCCGCCTCCCCCAAGCCCCCGGCCCCCACGCCGGCACCGCCCTCGGCCCCGACGCCGTCACCCTCGCCGTCGCCGGAGCCGAAGCGGCCGGTTCCCGTACCCAGTCCCCCGCCGCGCCCCTCCCCCACCCCTCCGCCGACGCCCAGTCCCCCACCGCCCCTCCCCCCGGCCGTCTACCAGGTCAATCAGCTCGCCTACCGGGGTGTCGGCGACGGCAGGAAACCGGAGGTGCGGCTCCTGGAGAGCAGCTGGCTGTGGCAGCGCCACGGGCTGCGGATCGGCGGCACGACGTACCGCCATGGGGTGAGTGTGCACGCGGCGTCGTCGGTGACCATCGACCTGAACCGTTCCTGTACGTCCTACGACGCCATGGTGGGCGTGGATGACATGACGCTCGGCCTCGGCGCGGTGCGGTTCTCGGTCTACGCGGACGGGCAGCAGCTGTGGAGTTCGGGTGTGGTGCGGGGTGGGGACGCGGCGGTGCCGGTCCACGCGCCGCTGTCGGGCCACCGGACCATCCGGCTGGTCGTCCAACCGCAGTCGCCCGCCGACCGGGTGGCGGTCGCGGACTGGGCGCAGGCCGGGATCAACTGCTCGTAGCCGCGGGCGGCAGGTGCCCACGGCAGGCGGCGCTGGGACGTGGCGACACGTTTGCTCGACCCTGACAAATTTTGATCAGCCCCTGCCCGGGCCCGCCGGGATCACCCGGCCGGCCCTGCCCGCCCGTCCCGCCGGGTCCGCCCGTCCCGCCTGGTCCACCGGCCCCTCACAGGCTCGGTCTCGGCACCACCCCGCCCGCCACCGCCCGCTGCCGGGGCGCCGCCGAGCCCGTCCAGCAGGTGCCGCGCCGCGCGAGCAGGCGGCGTAGCCAGATCTCCGTGGAGACCAGCTCCGCCAGGCCGTCCAGTGGGAGTGCTTCGCCCTCGGCCGCCGCGTGGAGTGCGGCCCGTACGACCCTGGCGTCGATGAGCCCGGCGTCGGCGAGCAGGGGCGCGGCGAAGAGTTCCATGAGCGGCTCCACGGAGGCCCGGAGTCCCGCCCGTGCCGCCGCCGCGTGGGCGGCGTGCGAGGTGGCGCCCCAGCCGGGGGGCAGTTCGCGGATGCCGGAGCCGGCGAGGACGGTACGCAGGACCGAGGCGCGCGCCCCCGGCTGTACCCGGAGGGCCTCGGGGAGCGCGCGGCAGGCCCGTACGACCTGGTTGTCGAGGAAGGGGGCGTGGAGGCGCTGGCTGCGGATCTCCGCGGCCTGTTCGAAGACGCGATGGTCGGCCGCGTGGCGGGCGAGTGCGGCGGCGGCGCGGCGTTCGCCGGGGCGTTGCATGAGTCCTGTCGGCCGCACCGCGGCCGCCTGGAGGCGAACCGATACTTCGGCGAGCGCCTCGCCCGTGAGCCAGCGCGCGGCGGGCCCGGGCCGGCACCAGGTGAGGGCGGCCAGCGAGGCGTCGACGGCACCGACGGCACCGCCCATGGCCGCCTCGTCGGCCTGGTGTGACGCGGCGAAGCCCGGGCGGAGCAGTCGGCGGGCGAGCTCCTCCAGGCCTTCGCAGTAGGACGTGCGGGCCAGTCGGCGGGCGGCGCGGTAGACGGTGAAGGGGACGAAGAGGGACTGCGCGGTGGACCCGTCGGCGCGGGCCAGGGCCGAGACGGGTCTCAGGAGGTGGCGCCGCCGCCGGTCCATCAGCAGGTCGGCCAGGCGGGCGGGGTGCGCGTCCAGCACCTGGCGGGCGCCGTGGCCGACGAGGTGGTCCGCGCTGCCCGCGGCCAGCCGGTACCGGTGCCGCTCGGCGGTGACGAGGGCGGGGCCGGGTTCGTCGGTGAGCGGGCCGCTGGTCAGGTCGGCGTACGGGAGGGCTTCCGGGCCCGCCGCGACGACGATGTGACGCAGCCGGGGGTTGGTGGCGATGGCATGGGCGCGGGCCAGCTCGGCCTCGCGTGGCCGCCCGGCCTCCGCGGCGAGGTCGTTGAAGGTGACGGCGAGGAGCCGCTCGCCCGCGCCCGCGCCGAGGCCCGGGGGTGTACCGGGCATGCCGGGCAGCCCGGCGGCGAGCAGTGCCAGCGTCGCGGAGGCGCTGCCGCCGGAGAGGTCGGCGCCGATCCCGGCGGCCGGGGCGCCGCGCGCGGCTCGGCGCTGTGCCGGTCCCATGCCGGGTACGGGGCCGGGGTCGAGGTCACCGAAGCCGTGCTCGGGGGCGTGGCGGGGGGCGGCGAGCCGGGTCCGTACGGCCTCGACGAGGGCCTCCCGTACGCCCTCGACGGCTTGGTCCGGGGCGAGTTGGGGGGCGGCGATGGCGAGTGAGGCCATGGGTTCGTAGCCGGAGATGTCGCGGGAGCCGTCGCGCAGGATCAGCGCGTGGCCGGGCGGTACGCGGCGTACCCCTTTGTAGGGGGTGCTGTCGCCCAGGGCCTCCGGTGAGTCGGGAAGGGCGAGCAGTGCGGCGAGGTGGCCGACGTCGAGCTGTGCCTCGATGAGGTCGGCGAGGGGCAGGGCGGCGGTGGCGTAGGCCGTGCCGCCGGCCCAGGCGGTGTGGAAGACGGGCCGGGCGCCGGCGAGATCTCCGGCGATGGTGACGCGCCGGCCGACCTGGGCGACGGCGGTGTAGCTGCCGGGCCAGGCAGTGAGGTGTCTCAGGGCGCCGCCGCGGGCGGCGAGCAGGCCCACGCGCAGTTCCTCGTCGCTGGCGCCGCAGCGGCCCAGGACGGCGAGGCGGGTGGCGGAGTCGTCCCGGACGACGCGCACCTCGTCGGGTCTCCAGTCGCCGACGGCCCAGAGGGGGCCGGGGTCACCCCACAGCAGCTGGGCGCCGACGGGGTGGACCATGGGCGCACCCGGGTCGTCGGGGTGATCCGGGCGGCTGGGATGATCAAGGCCCGGGGAGTCGATGCCGGAGTACGCGGCGGTGCGCGGACCGGTCCCGGCGGCGGTGCTGCTCCACCCCACCAACCAGCGCATTGCCGCCTCCACAGGCTGTGGACAACCAACCGATAGCAGTCATCATGCACAGTGAGCCACTGGTTGCGACATCGAAACAGGCAACACATCGGTCGCGTTCCGTCCCCCAACTCGCCTGATAGCGGGGTGAAGTGGCGTGCCCGTCACCTCTCCCGTGGCGTGCGTGCGGATTCATGCTGCCACGGGGGAGTGACACCGACCGGGATCGACGTCCCGGAGTCGGGCGGCGTGGCGCACCTGGGGCGGCAGAGGGCGAGCCGGGGCGGGAGCAGCATCCCCGGCACGCACGCGTGGGCGCAGGTAACGGCCTGACGCGCGCGTGGAGTTGGCGAGGGCCCGGATCGCGTGAGCGACAGCGCGAACACCGCCCGGGAGGCATCACGCGCGGCCACGGAAGCCTCAACAGCCGGGCATACGCTCGAATCCGGCCAAACTCCGACCGTCCGCTTCAAGGGGGCGCACTCGCGCAGTGCTTCCGCTCGTACGTCCCCGAACGTCACAGTCCGGGAGGCGCTGACCGCCTCCCGGACCGTTCCGCCGCCCGCGGGGAATGAGGCGGCGGCTTCCCCCAGCCCACTGGATCCAGTACAGCGGGCCAACCCACGCATGTTCCATGGAAGCGCTCCCGCAATGGCCCGGACCAGAGCGCACGGGTGGGCGCACGGCCACACACAACCGGAGCACGTGCCCCTCAATGCACGTACATGCGGACCAGAATCTCGCCATCCGGGACAACGCCCCTTAACGGTCGGGATGCGGGGAACTACGCTGGGTTTACGAATGCCCCGTGCCTATGCCGGGGCGGGCGTCACTGTTGTCGAGGGGTGCGCATGTCCAGGGAGCCACGCGGGCCGAACGAGAAGCTGGGCACTGTCCTCGCCCTCGCAGGGATCAGCAACGCCGGTCTCGCGCGCAGGGTCAACGACCTCGGTGCGCAGCGGGGATTGACGCTTCGCTACGACAAGACGTCGGTCGCCAGGTGGGTCTCCAAGGGAATGGTGCCGCAGGGCGCCGCGCCGCACCTGATCGCCGCCGCGATCGCCGGCAAGCTCGGCCGACCGGTGCCGTTGCACGAGATCGGTCTCGCGGACGCCGACCCCGCGCCCGAGGTCGGGCTCTCCTTCCCGCGCGATGTCGGCCAGGCGGTGCGCTCCGCCACGGAGCTCTACAGGCTGGATCTCGCCGGTCGGCGGGGCGGAGGCGGCATTTGGCAGAGCCTGGCGGGATCGTTCGCCGTCAGCGCGTACGCCACGCCCGCGTCCCGCTGGCTGATATCCCCCACCGACGCCTCGGTCGCACGCGAGGTCCCGGCCGCGGCCAAGGACGGTGAGGCGTCCGCGAACGGCTCCGGGAGCGCCAACGGCAACGGCACCTCGGGGGGCGGCGGCCACGCCGCCGGCAGTGCGGACAGTGGCTTACCGCAGCGGGTGGGGCACAGCGATGTGGCCAAGCTGCGGGAGGCGGCGGACGATGCCCGGCGCTGGGATTCCAAGTACGGGGGCGGTGACTGGCGTTCGTCGATGGTCCCGGAGTGCCTGCGGGTGGACGCGGCGCCCCTGTTGCTCGGTTCGTACAGCGACGAGGTGGGGCGCGCCCTGTTCGGGGCCACCGCCGAACTGACCCGGCTCGCCGGATGGATGGCCTTCGACACCGGCCAGCAGGAGGCGGCGCAGCGCTACTACATCCAGGCGCTGCGGCTGGCCCGCGCGGCGGCCGACGTTCCGCTGGGCGGCTATGTGCTGGCCTCGATGAGCCTCCAGGCCACGTACCGCGGCTTCGCCGACGAGGGCGTGGATCTCGCCCAGGCGGCCCTGGAGCGCAACCGCGGCCTGGCCACCGCCCGCACGATGAGCTTCTTCCGTCTGGTCGAGGCACGCGCACAGGCGAAGGCGGGGGACGCCCAGGCCTGTGCGGCGGCGCTCAAGGCCGCCGAGGGCTGGCTGGAGCGGGCGCGCTCGGGCGACGCGGATCCGCCGTGGCTGGGCTTCCACTCCCAGGAGCGCTTCGCTGCGGATGCCGCCGAGTGCTACCGCGATCTGCGGATGCCCCGGCAGGTCCAGCGCTTCACCGAGCAGGCGCTGGCCCGGCCGACCGAGGAGTTCGTGCGCTCGCACGGGCTGCGGCTGGTGGTGTCGGCGGTCGCGGAGCTGGAGTCGGGCAATCTGGACGCGGCGTGCGCGGCGGGGACGCGGGCGGTGGAGGTCGCGGGGCGGATCTCCTCGGCGCGGACGACCGAGTACGTGCGGGACCTGCTGCACCGGCTGGAGCCGTACGGGGACGAGCCGCGCGTCGTCGAGCTGCGGGAGCGGGCGCGGCCGCTGCTGGTGGCGCCGGCGTGACGGCGGCGTGATGGCGGCGTGACGGTGGTGGCGGCGTGACGGTGGCGGCTCCGGCCGTGGGGCGGTGAGGGTCCGGCGCCGTGGGCACCGGCCCGGGGCCCGGGAGTCCGGACTCCGCGGTTCCGGTCGGCCCGACTACTGGGGCAAATCTGGCAATCCCCGCTGGTGAAGCCCCTCATCCGCTCGGGTTTCGGGCCGTTGTCAGTGGCGCAGGTCATGATGGGGACCGTGGGTGAGGCGCTGAGGGTGCCGAGTGTTCCGGTGCCGGCTGTTCCAGGGAGCGTGCCGGCTGTCCCGGGGAGCGCGGGGAGGTGACGTGGTGACGGCGTACGACTGCGATGTGCTGGTGGTCGGGGGCGGGATCGTGGGGCTGTCCACGGCGTACGCGATCACGCGGGCCGCGCCCGGCACGAGCGTCATCGTGCTGGAGAAGGAGTCCGGGCTCGCGCGCCACCAGACCGGCCGCAACAGCGGGGTGATCCACAGCGGGATCTATTACCGCCCGGGGTCGTTCAAGGCGCGGTTCGCGGTGCAGGGCGCGGCGGAGATGGTGAAGTTCTGCGCCGAGTACGACCTGCCGCACGAGGTGACGGGCAAGCTGATCGTCGCCACGGACCACGCGGAGCTGCCGAGGCTGCACGCCCTGGCCCAGCGCGGCCGGGAGAACGGCATCCCCGTGCGGGAGCTGGGCCGCGCCCAGATAGCGGAGTACGAGCCGCGGGTGCGCGGCATCGGCGCCATCCACGTCGGCACCACGGGCGTGTGCGACTACGGCGCGGTGGCCGCCCGGCTGGCCGGCCTGGCCCAGGACGCCGGGGCGTCGGTGCGTTACGGGGCCGAGGTGCGGGTCGTCGGTCGGCGTCCCGGGGCGGTCGCGGTGCGTACGGCGGGGGGCGAGGTGCTGCGCGCCCGGGTGCTGGTCAATTGCGCGGGCCTGTACAGCGACCGGGTGGCCCGGCTGGCGGGCGACGAGCCGGGCATGCGGATCGTCCCGTTCCGTGGGGAGTACTTCGAGCTGGCCCCGTCCCGCGCGGACCTGGTGCGCGGTCTGGTCTATCCCGTCCCGGACCCGGCGTTCCCCTTCCTCGGCGTCCATCTCACCCGCGGCATCGACGGCACCGTCCACCTGGGGCCGAACGCGGTCCCGGCCCTGGCCCGCGAGGGGTACGCCCGGGGGACCGTGCACCCCGGCGAGCTGGCGGGGACGCTGGCCTACCCCGGCTCCTGGCGCATAGCCCGCCGCCACTGGCGGTACGGCGCGGGCGAGGTGCGGCGCTCGCTGTCCAAGCGCGCGTTCGCGAACGAGGTGCGCAGACTGCTGCCGGACGTGACCGAGGCCGACCTGATACCGGCCCCGGCGGGGGTGCGGGCCCAGGCGGTCCTGCGGGACGGCACGCTGGTGGACGACTTCCTGTTCGCGGAGTCGCACCGGATGGTGCATGTGCTGAACGCACCCTCACCGGCGGCGACGGCGTCGCTGCCGATCGGCCGGGAGGTGGCGCGGAGGGCGTTGGCGGCGATGGGGTGAGAGGTGATCGTCGGGCTGATGGTCGATAACCCCCGCCGGGCCGCCCGCGCCGGCTCGCCCGCACGGCGAGAACCCTTGGCCCACCCGCCCCCTGCCTGCCCCTGTCCCGACACTTTCCGCCGTCCGCCCCACCCCCCGTAGAATCGAACCACTGTGTCCGAGAACCTCACCTCCCCAGAAGCCGAAGCCCAGCCCGGTCGTGACCGGCGCGAGCCGATGTTCCCCGGTGGCCCCGCCGCCGACCCGGCGGGCTCGCACCACGAACGTCGCATCCGTTCGTTCCAGCCGCGCCGCAGCCGGGTGACCACCGGCCAGGGTGAAGCACTGCGCCGTCTGTGGTCGCGGTGGGGCCTGGACATCGACGGCCTGCGCCCCCTCGACCTCGGCGAGCTGTTCGGGGACCCGAACCTGCCGGTCGTCCTGGAGATCGGCTTCGGCATGGGCGAGGCCACGGCCCAGATGGCGGCGGCCGACCCCGGCACCGGCATCCTGGCCTGCGACGTGCACACCCCCGGCCAGGGCAACCTGCTCGGCCTGGCCGAGCGGAACGGCCTGGAGAACGTCCGGGTGGCGAACGGCGACGCGATCATCCTGCTCCGCGAGATGCTCGCCCCCGACTCCCTCGCCGGCATCCGCGTCTACTTCCCGGACCCGTGGCCGAAGGCGCGGCACCACAAGCGCCGCCTGATCCAGCCGGAGTTTCTCGCGCTCGCCGCGACGCGCCTCGCGCCCGGTGCGCTGCTGCACTGCGCGACCGACTGGGAGCCGTACGCCGAGCAGATGCTGGAGGTCCTCACCGCCAGCCCCGACTTCGAGAACACCCAGCCCGACGGCGGTTTCGCGCCCCGACCCGAATTCCGTCCGCTGACGCGGTTCGAGGGCCAGGGCCTGGACAAGGGCCACGTCGTGCACGACCTGCTGTTCCGCCGCAAGGCGTCGTAGGCACGGGCGGGCGGGGGCCGCCGGGGCCTGGCGTAAGCGCCCAGGCGGCCCTGACCTGCAAAAACATCAAACGGTACGGAACGGCACGATCGAGACGATCATGCCGTCGGGACGGGCGGAAAACCGTCCGCTCCCCACTCCACCCCTTCGTTAGGGTCATCGAGTGCACGAGTCCCCGTCCCCACAGCAGTCGCTTCCCGGGCCCATGCCGGCCTACGGGCAGCAGTCGTACGCTCGGCCGGTGCCGGCCTACGAACAGCAGCCGAGCTTCGCCGCCGTACCCGCCCCGGCGCGCTGGCGCTACAAGCCGCGCCGCGCCCTGTGGGACAACAAGGCGGTACGCGCGGGGGCGGTGATGCTGCTGCTCGCGCTGTGCGGCCTGATCATCCTGGCGCTCGTGCGCGAGCAGACCGGCACCGAGGGCTTCCTGGTGGGCCTCGGCCTCGCCGTGCTGCCCGTCCCCCTGCTCATAGCAGCGTTCCGCTGGATGGACCGCGTCGAGCCCAAGCCCTGGCGGAACCTGATCTTCGCCTTCGCCTGGGGCGCGTGCGCGGCCACCCTCGTCGCCCTGCTGGCGAACACCTTCGCCACCAAGTGGCTCGTGAACACCATCGACGTCTCTCAGCGCGCCGACGCCTGGGGCGCCACCTTCGTCGCACCGGTGGTGGAGGAGAGCGCCAAAGCCGCCGCGATCCTGCTGCTCTTCGTCTTCCGGCGCCGCGACTTCAACGGCATCGTCGACGGCGTCGTGATCGCCGGTCTCACCGCCACCGGCTTCGCCTTCACCGAGAACATCCTCTACCTCGGCAACGCCTTCGCCTCCGACCAGAGCTTCGGGCACTCCGGGCTGGGGTCGACGACGGTGGCGACGTTCTTCATGCGCGTCCTGATGTCGCCGTTCGCCCACCCGCTCTTCACCTCGATGACGGGCCTCGGCTTCGGCATAGCCGCGACCTTCGGCCCCCGCCGACCCGTCCTGCGCGTCGTCATCCCCATCGCCGCGCTGCTGACCGCGATGGTCCTGCACGGCGTCTGGAACGGCTCGGCCACCCTCGGCGGCCTCGCCTTCCTCGCGGTCTACGCCCTCTTCATGGTCCCGGTCTTCGGCGTCCTGACCTGGCTGACCATCTGGTCCCGCCAGAACGAGCTGCGCACCGTCCGCGCCCACCTCCCCGCCTACCAGGCCGCCGGCTGGCTCACCCCGCCCGAGCCCGTGGCCCTGTCCTCCATGCGCGCCCGGGGCATAGCCCGCGACGTGGCCCGCCGCCACGGCGGCAAGCCCGCGGCCCACGCGGTCGCCGAGTACATCTCCTTCGCGACGTCGCTGGCCTTCCTCCGCCAACGCGCCTACCGCGGCACGGCAGGCCCGGACTTCACCGCCCGCGAGCAGGAACTCCTCCACCACCTCTGGCAACGCAAGCACGTAGCCCAACCGGCACTGGCGAGCGCGGCGACGACGGTCCCGATGCCGTTCGTGCCCCCGCCGAGCCCGTGGGTGGGTGGGTACCCGGGGTACCCACAGCAGCCGGGCCGACGTTTCTGAAGCGCATCGGCATGCGTTCCACCTTCTCCACCACCCCCGGGTGGGGAATCACCGCCGGCACAATGGTCACGTGCCCGTCATGCCTTCCACGCCAGGCGTCTCCGCCCGCATGAGCCGCCAGGCCAGCCGAGACACCAACCCCGAACTGGCCGTACGGCGCCTGCTCCATGCATCGGGGCATCGCTACCGTCTACAGCGGTCGGTACCCGGTTTGCCCCGTCGAACTATCGACATCGCGTTCCCCAAGGCCAAGGTCGCAGTCTTCCTCGACGGCTGCTTCTGGCACGGGTGCCCGGAGCACGCCACCAGCCCCAAAGCCAACGCCGATTGGTGGCGCCAGAAGCTGGACCGCAACATCTCCCGTGACCGAGAGACGACTGCTCACCTGGTCGCGGCCGGCTGGACGGTGTTGCGCTTCTGGGAACACGAGAACCCGGTCGCTGTCGCCGCAGACATCGCTGCAGCAGTCGCCGCAACGCATGGATCTGATAACGAGCAGTCCTAGAGGCGGCGAGGGTGGGGCATGCCGTGACCTGCGTCCCAAGAATCGAATCCGAGCACCAACGCCACTATTTAAAGTGCAACCATCGTGACAGCGAGTGAATCCCCGTCTCCCAACCGGACCGGACACCAAGGGCTGCAGATGACCGACTGGAAGTTCGACGTCCCCACCACCGGCGCCAAGCGTCTCCCGCCGGATTCCCGATATGTGCAGGCGTTGAGCAGTCAGGGATACGGCTTCGAGGTAGCCATCGCCGACCTCGTGGACAACTCCATCGACGCGGGTGCGAACGATGTCGTCATCCACTTCCTCCGGGACGGTGATCAATTGGTCTCTCTCCTGGTCGTCGATGACGGGCGTGGCATGGACGACCAGGCGCTCGACATCGCGATGACGGTCGGAGGGCGCCGCGACTACGGGCCCAGAGCACTCGGCATGTTCGGTACGGGCCTGAAGTCCGCCTCGCTTTCGCACGCGAACGCCGTCTCAGTCATCAGCACGACGAAGCGCACCAGGACAGTAGGCCGCCGTTGGCTGATGGAGCATGCGCGCTCCGACTTCCAGTGCGACATTGTCGATCCGGACTACGCCCAGGCCTTGATCGACCGGTACGACAACAAACGCCCCATCGAGTGGCAGGGAACCGTCATCCGTTGGGACGGCGTCAAAGATTTTCCCAAGCACGGTGGCGGCGGCCAGACCGACCGGTACCTGCAGCGGACCATCAACAAGTTGGGGCTCCACCTCGGCTTGTATCTTCACCGCTTTCTCGCCCGCGACAACTTCAATATCACGATCGCGGTGGAGGACGTCCGTACCCGCAGGGTCTACCTGGACTTCGGCGTCGAGCCACTGGACCCGTTCGGCTACCCCGTGACAGGTAGCGCCGACTACCCCCGAAGGTTCACCGCCACCATCCCGGGCCTGGACTCGAGCCTTACGCTCGATGCCCACGTCTGGCCACCGAAGTCCAACCTCGACGAGTACCGTGCCGTCGGTTCAGTGATCGATCGCCAGGGCTTCTACTTCTACCGTAATGATCGCCTTGTGCAGGCCGGAGGCTGGAACAACTACCGCCAGCCCGAACAACATCTCTCCCTTGCTCGAGTTGCCGTGGACCTACCCCCCGAGCCGGGTGACCTCTTCCGTCTTACGGTCAAGAAAGCCGGTGTGGAGACATCCCCGGAGTTCGTCACCGCGTTGGAAAAGGCCACCGATCCGGTTGGACGTCCGTTCACCCAGTACCTCAGTGACGCGGAAGCCGTCTACAGGGAAGCCCGCAAGCGGTCCGGAACCGTTCGCAAGCCGGTGATCGGTCCGGGACGTGGCATCGCCCCAGAGGTCCGCGCCACCATCGAAGAAGAGCTTCCACTGATGCCGGGTGAGGAACCGATCTCGATCCTGTGGCAGAGGCTCAACAGCAACGTGTTCTTCGAGCTCGACCGTGAAGACCGCATTGTCACGCTCAACAGCCACTATCGCCAAGCGATCCTGGGTGGTCGGGCCGGAACTCTCAACGATGCGCCGCTGCTCAAGTCACTGATGTATCTGATGCTGCACAAAAGCTTCGAAAAGGAGTACAGCGGCTCCCGGGAGAAGGACAACCTGCAGCTCTGGCAGTCGGTTCTTGTGGCAGCCGCACGCAGCGAACTCGACCGAGTCGCCGATCATGACAGCTGATTCGCGGGCCTCCTGGTCCGAGGTGGAGGAGTACCTGGCGTCGGGTCACGGAGTCTCCTTCCCCCTGGCCGGCCCGGCGTCCCCTCGCGTCGACTACGTAGTGACGGATGACCGCGACATCGCACTCCACCTCCAGTTGGGGCCCAGGCAACGACTTCCCCGCTCTCAGCATCCTCTGATCCGCGTGGAGGAGATCGCCCACCGGGGACTCCGTATGGCTCGGCTGCGGACGACTCAAAGGGAGTTGCTCCGCGACTTCCACGACCTGCTGTGCGCAGTTGCCGACCGTGTCACGGTGGACGGCCGCACGCCCGAGCAGGCATTCGGGGAAACCGTCCGAGCTTGGCGCGCTCTGCTCGACAGGCCCCGGGAACTCAGTACGGAGAAACGAATCGGCCTGATGGGCGAGCTTGCCGTGTTGGCCAACCTGGCCCGGTTCGACGGATGGGCGAGCGCGGTCGAATCGTGGAAGGGCCCCTTGGGCGAGGAACACGATTTCAGCCCCGCCGGGTACGACGTGGAGGTGAAGACCACCGCCTCCGAGAAGCGGGTGCACTCCATCCACGGTCTCGACCAGCTCACCCCCGCCCCCGGACGCCCCCTCTGGTACGTCTCCATCCAGGTAACCCGAGGCGGGCGGGACGGAGTGACTCTCAACGACTGTGTGGAGTCCGTGCAGCGCAAGGTGGCCGAACAGGCGCCGGGCGCACTCGACCGCCTCGACCTGCTTCTGCATCGGCTCTCCCTGCCTCAGGGCCGGGACGACGAGCGGTGGCGGTTGCGCAGCAAGCCACTCGTCATATCCGTCGACCGTCCTTTCCCCCGCTTGGACCGCTCGGTTCTGGACGGACTGGCCCCCGGCGTCGCCGATCGGATCGACACCATCGACTACCGGATCGACGTCACGGGGCTGGCGCCTTCTCCGGACCTACCGGCTGCCCTTTGTGACGGGTTCGAGTTCGCATAAGCGCACCGGCACCCTCCGTCTCATGACCATCCGAGGAGAGACCGTATGACCGTGAGCAAGATCGCCTCACTTCAGACACTCCTGTCCTTGCATCACACCGTCCTGGCCGGGATGCAGGCGGGCGTCCCCATGCCTCTGTCAGAAAGCATCGAGTTCTACGCTCGCATGCAGTCCGCCGTAGTGGACTCGTCCGAAGCGACCTTCCGTGACGCCCTTGCCGGCGACAGCGAGGAGGCGGGCGCTCTATTGCGGTTGTGGCGCAAGCAGCTCACGGAATGGGACTACGCAGCTGGCGCTGCCACCGACGTCTGGTGCGCAGGCACCGAGGCCCGCACCGACGAGCGCCGCACTATGGTGTTCGACCGCCTCGGCCTGGAACCGGCAACGCGCAAACTGCTCGACACGGAGATTCCCGTGAACAAGCAGACGGGTCCGGTCGTGATCAGCCGGGAGTACGCCCCGTGGCGCGGGCGGGGTGCCCCACGGGGCACGGACTGGTACTGGCCGGCCTATGAGCGTTACCTGCGCGACTCCAAGGGCTGGTCGGACGGCAGGGTGGCGGACCTGGGGGAAGCTGCCGAACGCGTCGTGGAACGACTGGCCGATCCCACATCTGCCGAGGCATACCAGTCCAAGGGGCTGGTCGTCGGGTACGTCCAATCCGGTAAAACCGCCAACTTCACAGGTGTCGTGGCCAAGGCCGTCGACGCCGGCTACCGTCTGGTCATCGTTCTCGGCGGCACCCTCAACCTGCTGCGGGGCCAGACTCAGCGGCGGCTCGACATGGAACTGGTCGGCCGGGAAAACATCCTGCGCGGCACCATGGAGACCGAGTCCGACTACGCCGACGACCGTGATTGGTTGCGCGGCCGCTTCCTCAGTCATGCCGGCCTGCCTTCCGAACGAGGCGGATTCGACATCGAGCGGCTGACGACGCGCGACGACGATTACAAGTCCCTGGCCCAGGGGATTCGCGCACTCGAGATCGAGAAGCGGGAGAAGTCACTCCCCCTGTACGACCCACGCAATTTGGACCAGGCCGCTGCCCGCTTGATGGTGGTCAAGAAGAACAAGTCGGTACTGACCAAGCTCGTCAAGGACCTCAAGAAGATCAGCGGGCTACTCGGTGAGATCCCGACGCTCATCATTGATGATGAATCGGACGAGGCGTCCGTCAACACCACCAACCCACGCCGCAGCGGCAACGCCGAGCGCACTGCCATCAACGAGAAGCTCTCCGAGTTGCTCGAGCTTCTCCCACGCGCTCAGTACGTCGGTTACACCGCCACTCCGTTCGCCAACGTCTTCATCGACCCCAGCGATTCGACAGATATCTTCCCCAAGGATTTCCTGATCTCTCTGCCACGCCCGAAGGGCTACATGGGGGTGCAGGACTTTCACGACCTCGACTCGCACATCCCCGAGGACGAGCGCACCTTCGCGAACTCCAATGAGCTGGCCTATATCCGGTCGATCGACGCAGCCGAGGAGGAGGACGACGACTCCTCACTACGTCGCGCCATGGACATGTTCGTCCTCACCGCAGCGGTGAAGATCTACCGGGAGTCGCAGGACCCGCACGTGCCGGCGGAGGCCTACCGCCACCACACCATGCTGGTCCACGAGTCCCGGCTCACCGCCGATCACCGTGAGCTGAAAGGGCGCCTGCTGCGCCTCTGGGACGAATCCGGCTACACGAGCGCCAGAGGGCATGAACGCCTCCGAGAGCTCTTCGAGTCCGACCTGCTCCCGGTGTCCCGTGCGCGGGCCGACGGCTACGCCGTGCCCGGCAGTTTCGACGAGCTCGCCCCCTACATCGGTGCCGCGACAGCCCGTATTGGCGGCGATCTCAACCCTGTCATCGTTGTGAACGGGGACAAGGACATCGAGCGTGGCGAGGCCGACTTCGAGCGACGGTCCATCTGGAAGATCCTGCTGGGTGGTCAGAAGCTCTCCCGCGGCTTCACCGTCGAAGGCCTGACAGTCTCGTACTATCGGCGTCGCGCGGGCAACGCCTCCGCAATGATGCAGATGGGGCGCTGGTTCGGGTTTCGTGCGGGCTACCGCGACCTGGTCCGCCTGTGGATCGGACGCAACGAATCAGCAGGCGCCAAGGAACTCGATCTCTATGAGGGCTTTGAAGCCATCTGCCGCGACGAGGAGTCCTTCCGTGATCAACTCGCGAAGTATGCAGTGCTTGTCAACGGCCACCCCCAGGTCACTCCCGCCCAGGTGCCGCCTCTCGTTTCCCAGCATCTGTCATGGTTGAAGCCGACCAGCCCGAACAAGATGTACAACGCCCGTCTGATGGAGGTGCGCTCGCCGGGCGAATGGCAGGAACCAACTGCCTATCCCACCCAGTCGGCGGCACTGCGGCACAACACTGGGCTTTGGGCGCCGGTTCTTGAAGGTCTGTCGGCCACTCCCACGGCCTTCGCCCACCGTGAGGCAGCAACCGGAAGGCTGCACAAATTCAGCGCGCTTACAGGGGTTCTCGCACCTCATGATCTGCTCGTGCTGCTCCGGTCCCTGAAATGGGGAGTCGAACAGCAGTTCGCACCCCATCTGACCTACCTCGAAGCGATCACAAAGGTGACCGGTCAGGTGAATGATTGGCTCGTTCTCGCGCCACAGCACTCCACCGGAGGAAAACGTGCCGCCCTTGCGTCGGACCGTACCTTCTCCTGGTTCGGTCGCGATCGGCGTCGCGGCCCTCTCTTCGGCGCCATAAGCGAGCCGAAGCACCGCCCCGCCGCCCACCGCATCGCCGGGGCTTTCCCCTCCTGCGGTGACACCGAGACCGAGCGGTACGTCGCCGAACGTCGCGGGGTGGTCACCCTGTACCCCGTGGTGGAGTCCGAATATCGGACAGCGGTCGCGGAGACCGGACGTCTCGACCCCAGCAGGCTGGTGATGGCCTTCTCGTTCATCGCCCCCGCCTCGGCGACAGGAACCGACAACAAGGTGGTTCGTTTCACGACCATCAATTCATCAGACGAACCGATCATCGAGGTTCAATCTCGAGGTTTTTAGAGGCAATCCTGTCGCGGCATGCACCTATTTGAATCAGTACTGGTCCCAGGGAAAGATAACGATGCCCCCTATGCGCTTCACATCGTTCGAGATCTGCGCAGGTGCGGGTGGACAGGCACTCGGCCTGGAGCAGGCAGGCTTCGATCCGGTGCTGCTCATCGACAACAATGATCACTGCTGCAGGACCTTGCACCGGAACCGCCCTCACTGGGACGTCCTGCAGGCCGACGTCATGGAATTCGACCCTGCAGAGCACGACAAAGTGTACGACGTGGATCTACTGAGCGGTGGACTTCCACGCGTAAAATCCGCCGCGACCATTCAGCGCGCAGATTCGGACATCGAATGGAAACTTCTTCAAGCCGCGGTATGGATGGCCCATTCCGTACAGCCCCGCGCCGTGTTGCTCGAGAATGTGCCCGAACTGGTCACCTCTGAGAAATATGCATCGGACCGTGAGTGGATCGAGGAATGCCTGTCCGACCAGGGATACCGCTGCTCGTGGCAGGTGCTCAACTCAGCCGACTTCGGAGTCCCGCAATACCGAAAGCAGGGCTTTCTCGTGGCTCTGCGTGAAGCCCACCACTCCGCCTTCCACTGGCCCGAGCCCAATGGCACGGCCGCTCCGACAGTCGGTGAAGCCCTCGGCGCCTCCATGGCTTCCAGAGGTTGGCCCGGAGCGAGCGCCTGGGTCGCGGCCGCGAACAGGCCTGGCCCTGCCCTGGTAGGGGGCTCGGACAAACGCGGTGGGGCGGACCTTGGGCCTACCGGACAGAAGAAGGCGTGGGCCCGGCTGGGGGTGGAGGGCAAGAGCATCGCCGACGACGTCCCGGGGCCCCATGACCCGATCGACCTCCGGCCGATGCTCGACGTCCGACAGGCTGCCACACTCCAGTCGTTCCCCGCTGATTGGACCTTTCACGGACGCAAGACCTCCGTCTATCGCCAAGTGGGGCACGCCTCCCCTCCGCCTGTCGCCGAAGCCGTGGGCAAGCGGATCGCGCAGGCCCTGAGCGGATGACAACACAGCGCCCCAGGCGGGGCGGGTGGGTTAGTGAACCACCCGCCCCGCCGGCTACACTCGTCGACATGGCCGCCGACAGCACCACCGAACCCATCAGCATTGTTGATCTCTTCGCTGGATGCGGTGGCTTCACTCAAGGGTTTCATTCCCTCTCGACAGCAGGCTCAGAAACTCCGGCCTTCCGCTCGGTCGCCGCCGTCGAGCACGATATCGCCGCAGCATCCACCTACGCCTTGAATTTCGCCGAAGGGGCGGGTGGCATTGACCACATCCACGCCGGTGACATCGAGACGTGGTTTCCTGAAGAACTTGGCATTCAGGCCGAAGTGATCCTCGGCGGGCCTCCTTGCCAAGGTTTTTCCGGGCTAGGCAAAGAAGATGCCGACGATCCGCGAAATCAATTGTGGCGCGAATACCTGCGCATCGTGAACACCATTAAGCCGAAGATTTTTGTGATCGAGAACGTGGACCGCTTCCTGCGGTCCCCTGAGTTTGCCCTACTGCACGCTGCGACGGAGAAGCCCGACGGGGATCTGCGCGACTACCGACTCGTCGAGTTCTCAGTCCTCAACTCGGCCGACTTCGGTGTCCCACAGGCCCGTCGGCGGGCAATCGTCATCGCGGTTCGACGTGACCTGCAGGGCCTGGCGGAACTCCGGTATCCGCCGCGTACGCACGCGAAGAACGCTGTGGCCGGCGACTCGCTTCTGACCGGGACCGAAATGTTGCAGCCCTGGGTGAGTGTCGGCCCGGAGGTTTTCGCGAAGACTCCTTACTGGGCGCTCACCACGTCACTCCCCGCCGGCAGCTGCGCCCCACTCGGGAAGAGTCTGCCAGGGGTTTTCGAAACCACCGATCTTCATGTCGGACGCCGCCCGGTCGAACTGTCGGTACGGCGCTACATGTCCATTCCTCCCGGCGGCAACAGACACGACATTCCCGACGAACTCTCCACTCCAAACTGGATCGCTCATCGGACCGGTTCACACGACGTCATGGGACGCATGTACTGGGACCGACCGTCCGTGACCATCCGCACGGAGTTTTACAAACCTGAGAAGGGGCGCTACTTGCACCCCACTGCCCACCGGCCGATCACGCACTACGAAGCGGCACTGATCCAGGGCTTTCCTCCTGAATTCAAGTGGTGCGGCAGCAAGGTCCAGATCGGGCGGCAGATCGGAAACGCCGTACCTGTCGGGCTGTCACGGGCCATTGCGGGGGTCATTCACCAAGCTTTGCGAGGCTGACGCCGCCTCGTGACGCGCTCCCCTCTGCTTCCTTGCGCTGGCGGACGGGTGCCGCCCGCAACAGTTCCTCGAAGTAGCTCGTCAGACGGTCGACGGATTGTTGTGGAACAGGGCCGTCGTCCGGACCCTCAGGCAGTCGGTCCCACGGCACGGACGCACTCCACTCGGCATCCCTGATCCAGCCCATGAGGCCGTCGAGATGCAGTGGTTCGTCCGGGGCGAGCACCTCGTACATCAAAGTGGATCCTGCCGCGTTGACGGCTGAGGACAACGCATTCACTTTGTCGCCGAGAAGCGACGTTTCGGCTGCCGTCAAAGACTCGAGGACGCGAACCAGGGCGCGCGCGGTGGGGCGATGGTCGACGACAGAGAGCCGCAGCGTCGTGTTCACCATGTCCTGATTACTGCAGGCCACCTCCGCAGGCCTGTAGTCCTCTCCGTCACGGAACATCTCGGCAGCCCACCACAACCTGGCAAAAGCTTGTTTGTAGTGCGGGCCGAAGAAGCGATCTCCGGTCGCGGACGGGCTGCCGCCGTCCTTGCCGGCAGCCCCCTTGTGCCGCCACACGACATAGTCCGGGGCAACAATCATGGCAAGGTAGCCCCACAGCTCCGGCTCGGCTGCCTCGGCCCGGGTCATCCTGATCGTGGCATGCAACCGTGGAGCCAACCAGGCATCCGCCCGTGTCCGTCGATCGGCGAATCGTCTCATCGCTTCATCGAGGAGCACCCGGACGGGAGCTATAGCCCACCTGACCCCGGAGTCGGACATCGGCTTGCTCTCACGGATCAGGGCTACTCGTGGCGGCTCATCGACGCCACTGCGCACCCCTTCGGTGAGATATCTGCTCACAATGGGCCCGGGAAGCAACGCCAACTGCTCCGGAAGGTACGTGTCGGTCCGGCTCATCGGCGGGCCCCCTCATCAACACGATCGAGTACGCGCACCGCGTCTCTCAATCCCTTCGCCACCTTGCTGCGACGAGCTGCTGCGTACTGGATACTCGCCTGCATCTCCGACCAACTCTGACCGTCGTTCCGCCGTTTGTGTACTTCGTGCAGAGCGCTCTCCAACGATGCCGCAGGTACGACCTCCGGAAGCATGGACCGCAGGACTGCCCCTCGCCACCCGGAAGGAAGGCGGGGAGTTCCGTCCTCGTCGAAGTCGAGGTCGGTGACAGCGGAATGGAACATGGCCGTCCATGCTTCCTCTGCGATCTGGGCTGCTACGACGTCCCGCATGGCCTTCTCCACCGGGCTGCCGGATCCGTTCAGGAGATCGATGACGCCCTCGAAGGCAGTGTTGAGGCGTACGGTCGGCATCTCACCTGTCGCGTCCACCAACCACGGTGCCTCCTTGTACGGCCTGAGCCATTGCTCGGGCCCGTCACGGAAATCGATCTCAATGATGTTCAGCTCCCGCTCGCGACGGGGTTCACGCGCGGCCAGGTCCAAGTACCACGGCCTCTCCGTGCCGCCGATCACCCGTCCGGGTACGCCTCCGACGGTGGCGACCACAGAGGCAGTCAGCACTGCTCGATTACGGTGCATGGCCCGGGTCATGTGGACCCTGCCCGTCCAGGCCCCTTGCGGTGTGGGCGCGAGCCGCGTCACCGAGCGCGCGTTGGTGGCGCCTTCAGCGAGCACCGCTACACACACCACGTCTTTCCAGGGGCCTTCTGCGATCTCCCGTTCCGGCAGCGTGACACGTACTTCGAAGCGGGCTTCGTCCCAACGCGCGCGCTCGACCTCATGCAGCGCGACTGTCTGCTGTTCTCTGGAGACCCTGGAGTACGGGAGGTCGTGACCGTCGATCCTCGCACTCGCGACCTCCAACCGGACGTCGCCTGCCAACGTGCGGTAGGAAACCGTAGACCTCATGCCATTGCTCCACGGGCCGTCTGGAGATCGACGACGAGTCGTGCCAACGTGGCCGGCACAGGGTGACTGGCCGGGTCGGTGACACCAGAGAAGTAAGCGCTTCTCACTCCGGGCTCGATACGTAGAATTCCGTTCTCGATCCGGCAGTTCTCACCTGCCGAGAGTTCTGCCCACGCCAACACAGGCCGGCCTCCCGACCGCACATCGAACTTTGCAACAGGCGTGGCCAACCAGGGATCGTCCCGCTGCGGCACTCGCAACTCCGCCTCGATGTGCCAAGCTCCCGTCTCGTCCACAAGAGCGGACAGACCACAGATTGTCGGCGGGCTCTCGCTTCTCCGACGGCTGACCTCGACGCCCAGCCGCAACCGCTCCCTGAGAGCCGCCGGGCCGGTGTCATTTCGGGACTCCTTACGACCGACGATGCTGCGGACCGCGTTGTCCATCGCGCTACGAAACTCCGCAAGACGCGTCAAGGCGCCACGTGCGTAGACAGCTGCCAGCTCGTCCGTCCGGTCCCACTTGTTGTGCTCGGGTGGCTCGGAAGCACGGAGGAAGGCTTCCGCCAGTCTGACGTCCTCCCCCTCCCGCCCAGTCGCGTAACCGGCGAGAAGGACAGCCTGGAAGGGGTCCGTGCCGAGCGGAATCTCACGCGGTCGCCGTGTCTCAACGGTCATTCGGTTGCCGCGCATGCACACCAGCCTGTTGTACTCGTTGTCGGCGCCGTCGGCGGGAGTCACCAGCAGCACCGCTTCGTGCGACACGCCTTTCCCTGCCGGGGCACCGTCGGTACGCAGGGGAGGAACGCGCAGTTCCACGGTGGTGAGAGCTACCTGATCACTGGCCGTCAGAACGTCCACTGTCTCGCGGTCCAAGTAAGCCTTGAGCGCCCGCGTCTCCGCAGGGCGATGCGCGTGGGGATCCACCCGCTCCTCGGGAATGACCTCCTTACCGTTGCGCAGCGCCGTCACCGAAGACTGAAGCAGTGGCAACGTGGAGCGCCCAGAAGTCATGGCTGCCCAAAAATTCTTCGCCAGGGCACCAACGAGTTTTGCATGCATGTCCGCCAGACCGAGGGAGTCCTTCTCCGCATCGTCACCGGCATCGTGGGCGCCGACGATCAGGAACGAAGTACCCGGTTCGGCGTTCTCACGTTGCAGATACAAGCGCTTCGTCGTCTCCTCGTCCGCCCACCAGGACCGGGAGACCCCCTTGTAGGCGGGGACGGTGTCGGGCTCGCCCAGCCACGCCGGGCCGGCATACGGAACGCCGTCGACCTCACGCCACGGCAGGTCCAACCGCCCGATGAGCCGCCGCTCGGTCCGCCCTTCGTGCGGCTGCGAGAGTGTGCTGTTCATCAGCACCAATCCCAACCGGCTCGTGGCCCAGAGCGTTGCCTTGCCCAGGCCATAGGAACCTCCGGCCCGCCCGCCGTTCTCCTTGTGACTATCGAGTTGCCGTCGCACGACAGCAGCAAATCTGCCGTCGTCGTACTCGGAACCGGTCAGCCCCGATGCGTTGTAGTCGTCGATGCGGAGCAGCAACAAGCTGCTGGTGTCACGGAGCCGCCGCAAGCCCTCGGCCAGCACCCGGCCGACCTTCTGCGGGTGCTGCGCCGCCGCGTCGTAATGAGCTTCGAGATCATTCCAGTGCAGAGCCTCGAGGAAGTTGCTGAGGTATTCGCCCGTGAGCTCGTGCAGCGTGTACCGCACACGTACGGGGCGACTCTGGTCAAGCCTCTCATCAAGACTGTTCTGGGTGGCCTCGCGCGCCAGGATGGCCAGATCCGCGTCGAATGCGAAGGCTGCGGCGTTGCCGAACTCCCGTCCGCCATCGGCATGGGCCCTCCGGTGGTACCACCTGGCGGCCATACCTCCTGGCTCCGGTTCACCCATTGCCGTCGTCGCGCCCGGCTCCAGTTGCAGAAACTGCTCGATGGCTCGCAGCTTGTCCGCCCGCGGCATGGCCCGGTTGTTGACCCACGCCGAGACTGCGGCGCGACTCACATCCAGAGCAGCAGCCAACTGGCTCTGGCTGACCTGCTTCCTCTGGAGTTGTCGTTCGAGCCAGGCGCCGAAGGTGTTGGTCTCGCTCATGGTGCTTCTCCGCATCGCCGCACTGTGCACATCAGCACCACTGAGGTTAACTTTGACGCTTGAGCGGCGTCAATTTCCAGTTGACGACTTGGCGCGCGCCCCCGCGGCATCATTCCTGACGGCCGGCATTTTACGCCGGCATTTTGTAAACCCAGGGTTGACGGCGCCGCCGGGGAGGGTGCTACGGTTCCTGACGTCCCACCAGACGATCACTCCAACCCCTAGGGGTTCCTGCCTGGAAGGCTGCGCTCATGGCCGAGCAGAATCGCGTCGAGTACACGGTCGAGGTCGACGAGGAGAGCCCGTCCTCCGTCACCGTTCATCACGCGAAGGGGGGCACCTCGATCATCGTCGACCCGGGGGCCGATACCGTCCGTATCTCGTTCAACCGCGCCCTCTAGGCACTACTGGGCCCCTTGCGAGCGCACAGACGGTCGCCCTGTCTCCCTCCGGCAAGTCCCCAGCCGGAGGGAGAAGCGCAAAACGGTCCCCACAGAGCCCGACATCTTCCTCAAGCCTTCGGGTGACCCGGCACAAGGCCACGCCATATCGTTCACCGCGTCCGGCAGCGGGCATAACAGGTGCCGCCCCAAGCCGTAGCGGCGACCTCCGCCCTCATCGAACGTGCCCTCAGGGAGTGCGTCGAGATCGCCTCCCGATCGCACCACTCCG
This sequence comes from Streptomyces sp. NPDC033229, assembly GCF_055576875.1. Classification (NCBI taxonomy): domain Bacteria; kingdom Bacillati; phylum Actinomycetota; class Actinomycetes; order Kitasatosporales; family Streptomycetaceae; genus Streptomyces; species Streptomyces sp. NPDC033229. The sequence continues at coordinate 27,356 of NZ_JBVIQR010000047.1, forward strand.
CCATGCGCAACTCCAAGAACCCTGATGGCACCGTGCTCGTCTCCTCTCGCAAGGCCTGTGCGGACTTCGTCCGGGCCACGAGGATCGTCCGGCTCGGCTGAGAGCTCCCCATCACTCCTGTTACTCGGGCCCAGGACGACCGCTATGTCGTTCTCCGAGCCGGCAGCGGATGCAGCATGTGACAGCCACAGCGGCGGTACCTAACCATGGAGGAGCGAGCAGCCGAATCCCGAGCGTGCTATGAGGGAGGTGTCATGTACCGCAGGCCTCCGGTGGTAGCCACAGACGCATGGTTCAAGTCCTCGTACAGCGGGGCCGGTACGACGGAGTGCGTCGAGACCGCCTTCCGCACGCACCACACCGCCGTCCGGGATTCCAAGAACCCCGACCGCGCCATCATCTCCTTCCCTCACCGCGCCTGGGCCGACTTCGTCGGGGCCATACGGATGGGGCGGCTCGACTGAGGGCGGGTGCCGCCGCCGCAGGCGGCCGGGTGGGTCGGGGACAGGAAGACCGCTATGTCGTTCTCCGCGCCCGGCAGCGGGCGTAGTTCGTGCCAGCCCAGGCGGTGGTACGTCGCCATGGTGGCCGAGGCTTTGCGGGCGGTGAGGAGCCAGGAGCGGGCGGCGGGGGCGTCGGTGGTGAGTTCGGTGAGGAGGCGGCGGCCCAGGCCGTTGGCCCGGGAGCGGCGGCGGACGGCCAGTTCGTCGACCTCCAGGGCGCCCATCAGCAGGTCGGTGACCCGCTCCGGGCCCAGCTGCGCCGTGACCTTGCCGTACGCCCGCGCCGTCGGGAACGGGTGCTGCGTGAGCCAGCCCGTGGCGAAGCCCTCGATGCCCGCCGACGACTGGGAGACCGCCGCCCGGAAGCCGAGTCGTTGTGCATCAGTGGTGAGGCGGGTGCGGAAGTGACGAACGGATTCCTCGTCCTCGTTCCACGGGGGTGCCGTGAAGACCTCGGCGTACGCCTCGACCAGCGCATCAGCCAATCTCAGGACATTAGGCCCGTACCAGATCACCTGTGCGCTCCTCGGGTCGAAGCCTCCCTCAAGTACTGAATCTACGCGGCGTTAGCCTCTTGGGACCGAGCTTTTCCTTAGCCTGGAGGTGCCTTATGGGTCGGATTCCGACGTCTGTTGTAGCCGCGAGCGGGCTTGTGGGTGGTTACGGCGTTGCCCGCTGGACCAAGCAGCGGCCGCTCGGCGGGGTGGCGCTGGCCGCCGCCGGGGCCGTGGCCGCGCGGCAGTGGGCGCGGTCGGCCGGGGCCGGGAAGGCCGCCGCGCTGAGCGGGCTGTACGTCGCCGCGTTCGCCGGGTCCCATCCGCTCGCCAAGAAGGTCGGCGCCTGGCCGTCCGTCTTCGCCGTCGCCGGTGGGGTCGCCATCGCCTCCTGGGCCGTCGAGCGCAAGGGTTGATCAATAGGGCGCGGGCCGGGGCCTTCCGCCCCGGCCCGTAACCGTTCCCCTTACGCCGACGCCTCCGTCAGACGCTTCAGCTCCGTCTCCGTCAGCGTCACGTCCGCCACCGCCAGCAGCGCCGGCAGCTGCTCCACCGTGCGCGCGCTCGCCAGCGGGGACGCGACCGTCGGCTGGGCGTTCAGCCAGGCCAGGGCCACCGTGGCGACCTCGGCCTCGTGGGCCGCTGCCACCTCGTCCAGGGCCGCGAGGACGCGGCGGCCGCGCTCGGACTCCAGGTGCTTGCCGGCGCCCTCCGCCCGTGCGCTGTCCACGGTCCTGCCCGGACGGTACTTGCCGGTGAGGAAGCCCGAGGCCAAAGCGAAGTACGGGACGGCCGCCAGGCCGTGGCGGGCGGCGACGTCGGCCAGGTCGCCCTCGTACGTGTCGCGCGAGACCAGGTTGTAGTGGGGCTGGATCGCGGCGTACTTCGCGAGCCCGGATTCGTCGGAGAAGGCGAGGGCCTCGGCCAGCCGGTCCGCGGTGATGTTGGAGGCGGCGATCTCGCGGACCTTGCCCTCCTTCACCAGGGCGTCGAGGGCCGTGATGAACTCCTCCACCGGCACCGACGGGTCGTCGAAGTGCGTGTAGTAGAGGTCGATGTAGTCGGTGCGCAGCCGCCGCAGCGAATCCTCGACGCCCGACTTGATGGCGTTCGCGGACAGCCCGCGCTTCTCGGGTTGGCCGCCGCCGACCTTGGTGGCGAGGACGATGTCGGCGCGGTTGCCGCGGGAGGCGAACCAATTGCCGATGACGGTCTCGGATTCGCCGCCCTCGTTGCCCGGTGCCCACACGGAGTAGATGTCCGCGGTGTCGATGAAATTGCCGCCCGCCGCCACGTAGGCGTCGAGGACGGCGAAGGACTCCGCCTCGTCGGCCGTCCACCCGAAGACATTGCCACCGAGGGCGAGCGGGTGGACGGAAAGGTTGCCGATCTTCTTGTGAATGTCAGCCATGGGGACACACAACGCCCGGGCAGAAGTTCGTATTCCGTCCGGTTCCGGTTCCGGTACGCCCTCGCGCGGGCCCTTTCAAGCCTCCGCCGTCACCGCCCCCGCCTCCGGCGTCGGCGGATCCGGCGGCCCCGGAGGCGACGACTTCGTCGCCGTCGACAACGGCGCCGCGATGTCCTCCAGCGAGCGGCCCTCCGCCGGTACGGCCAGGAACGCCGCCACCAGCCCGGCCAGGCACATCAGCGCCGCACCGATCTGGAAGGCCAGGACCGTGTCGCCGACGACGCCGCTCGCGGTCAGCGAGGAGAACAACAGCGGGCCGCTGATGCCGCCCGCCGCCGTGCCCAGGGCGTAGAAGAAGGCGATCGCCATGGCCCGGGTCTCCATCGGGAAGACCTCCGACACTGTGAGATAGGCGCTGCTCGCGCCCGCCGAGGCGAAGAAGAGGACGACGGCCCAGCAGGCGGTGAGGGTATTCGCGCTCAGATGGCCGCCGTCGAAGAGCGCGGCCGTGCCGAAGAGGAGCACACCGGACAGCAAATAGGTCGACGAGATCATGATGCGGCGGCCGACGGTGTCGAAAAGCCTGCCGAGGAACAGCGGACCGAGGAAGTTACCGACCGCTATCACCGCGAAGAAGTAGCCGGTGCGGGACGTGGACACGTCATAGAAGGTGGTGAGAATGGCCCCGAAGCCGAAGGTGATCGCGTTGTAGAGAAACGCCTGGCCGATGAAGAGCGCGAGGCCGAGAACCGCCCGTCGCCGGTACTGGGAGAAGACCGTGCGGGCGATCGTGCCGAAGCCGATGCTCTCGCGCTGGTGGATCGTGATCTGCCGCGTGGGTGGCGGCAGCACCTCGCCCTTCTCCATCTCGATGCGTTGCTCGATGGAGGCCACCAGCACTTCTGCCTCTTCACCGCGTCCATGGATGAAGAGCCACCGTGGGCTCTCGGGCACATGGCGCCGTACGAGCAGGATGGCCAGCCCCAGGACGACGCCGAAGCCGAAGGTGATCCGCCAGCCGAGGTCGGCCGGGAAGATGTTGGTGTCCAGCATCAGGATGGACAGCAGCGAGCCGCCGATCGCGCCGAGCCAGAAGCTGCCGTTGATGATCAGATCGACGCGGCCCCGGTAGGTGGCGGGGATCAGCTCGTCGATGGCGGAGTTGATGGCCGCGTACTCGCCGCCGATGCCGAAGCCCGTCAGGAAGCGGAAGAGGAAGAACCACCACGTGGAGAAGGAGAACGCGGTCATCGCGGTCGCCGCCAGATAGACGGCGAGCGTGATCATGAAGAGCTTCTTGCGGCCGAAGAGGTCGGTGAGCCGGCCGAAGAAGAGCGCACCGACGCAGGCACCCGCGACGTACAGCGCCGCCGCCAGGCCCGTGACCTGCCCGGAGGTGATGGACAGGCCGCTGCCCTTCTCGGAGAGACGGCCGGCGATATTGCCGACGACCGTCACCTCCAGACCGTCCAGGATCCAGACGGTGCCGAGGCCGATCACCACCGTCCAGTGCCACCGGGACCAGGGCAGCCGGTCGAGGCGGGCAGGCACGGAGGTGGTGATCGTCGCATTCGTCACACACCCCGAGTTCCCACTCGAACCTGAAGCATTCGCGGCAAAGGTGTGGTTATCGGGACCGATTATCGACGTCGTACGGGACTGGGCAGCAGGCGTAGGGCTTCTACGTTCGTACGAGCTCTTTCCCGCCTTCGCCCCTTACGAACCGCATCCAGCCCTTACGGATGCGGGCCTCGGCCCCTTAAGGCTGCAGGCCTCGGCCGCGCAGCCACGACAGCGGGTCGACCGGCGAACCGCCGCCGGGCCGGGTCTCCAGGTGCAGGTGGGGGCCCGTGACGTTGCCGGTCGCGCCGACGCGGCCGATCACGTCGCCCGCCGAGACCTGGCCCGAGGTGACCACCATCGAGGACAGGTGGCAGTACCAGATCTGGGTGCCGTCGTTCAGCGTCAGCACGACGCGGTAGCCGTACGCGCCCGCCCATCCCGCACTGGTGATCGTTCCGCCGCCGACCGCCTTGACCGGGGTACCGGTCGGGGCGGCGAAGTCCGCGCCGGTGTGGTTCGCGGACCACATGTCGCCGGCCTGGCCGAAGCCCGCGGTCAGCGTGTACGAGCCGACGGGGAGGGAGTACGAGCCCGAGCTGTGGCCGCTGCCACCGTCCGAGGACTCCGACCCGCCGTCACTGCCGGATTCGCTCGAAGATTCGTCAGAAGATTCGTTCGAAGACTTCTCGGCGGCCTTCTCGGCCGCCTTTTCCGCTTCCGCCTTCTTCGCCTCGGCCGCCGCCTCGGCTTCCGCCTTCTCCTTCTCGGCCGCGGCCTGCTCCGCCTTCTCGGCCGCCGCCTTCCGGTGGGCCTCGGCGGCCTTCTTCGCCTCGGCCTCGCGGGCTTCCTCGTCACCGAGGTTCTGCTGGTGCTCGGCCTGCTGGAGGATGCGGGCGCGCAGCGCCTCGCCGGCGTCGGACGTGCCCCGGGCCGCCTCCTCGGCGGACAGTCCCGCCTGGGTCAGCGGCTGATCGGCGCCGGGTGCCTGCGCCGCGGCGGAGCCGGAAGCGGAGTCCGTCTTCTTGTGGTCGTCATCCGCCAGCAGCGCACCGAAGCCGGGGATGTTCTGGGCCACGTCGGGCACGGATATCGGCGCCGCCGGGCGGTCCTGGGCGGTCGCCATGCCGCCCGCGCCGACCGCCGCGATCACGCCGACGCCGAGGACCGCACCGCTGCGGGCCATCGTGCCGCCGCGCTGCTTGACGACGCGGTGTCTGCCACGGATGGGGGCGACGGACTCCGCGGTGGGGTTCCACACGTCCCCGGGCTCCCCGGCCGGCTCGGCGGCGGCCATGGGGGTCACGGTGGGTTCCACGGCAACGGCGGGCTCGGCCGCGGGTGTCAGGGGAGTCATGTACGCGGGCACGATCGAAGGCTCCGGCGCGTAGGTCCCGTACAGCTCGGACGGCTCCGGCTGCTCGTAGGACCCGTACGGGCCGTACGACTCGTACGGACCATCGCCGAGGGCAGGCTTGTTGGACGCCACGAGGGCGACTCCTTTCCTTCCTTCTCGCCTACCGGGTTAGCTGACGGGTTCGGAACAGGAAGGTCTCCTACGGGCCGGAGTACGGCCCGATTCACCCCAAGTTTGGTGGTTCCCCGGTTCCCGGTTGTCGCTGGTGGTGCAGGTGGTGCTGTGCCCGCGGGATTCGGCGAAGGCGCACGGTGCCGCCTCTTGCGGCGGCTGTGACGACCGCGCTGCGTTATCGAACGTTAATAGACATGGCTGGCGGATTCCAAGCTGAACGCCCGAACCCACCGGCTTTCGGGGCCTACTTCACAGGACACGCGGGCTTCACAGGAGGCGAGTTACTGCGCGCTACCGGAACACCACGGAGTTGATCGACCGTCAGTCGATATCCGCGGCGCGCACCGATTCAAGATCGATTACGGTCGCCAGGAGAAGCGACGGGAGAAGTGGTGGGAGGAACGGCAGGAGACGCGTGCGAGGAAACGTGTGTCCGCGTGGACGTCACGGTCGCGGTGAGGGTGCCCCGCGCGGCGGCCACGGGGTGGTGGAGGCCGTCACCGCGCCGGATCGCCAGCAGGGCCATGTCATCGGCCGTGTGCCCGCCCGAGTGCTGCGCCACGTCCGCGGCGAGTAGGTCAACAAGCGCGTCCGGGCTCCGGAACTGCCTGCCGCGCAGCCGCTCCTGCGGGACGTAGAAGACGCCGTCCGCGTCCCGGGCCTCCGTCACCCCGTCGGTGAACAGCAGCAACGTCGAACCCGCCGGGAACTCCCGCTCCTCCGCCCGGTCCGGCCACCCGCCCAGGTCCCCCATGCCGAGCGGCAGCGCGGGCACCTCCGGATACATCTCGGCCACCCGCCCGTCGGCGTGCAGCAGCAGCGGGGGCGGGTGGCCGCGGTTCACCAGGCGCAGCGTGTTCGCCCCGGGCGGCACTTCCGCCAGCACGGCGGTGGTGAAGCCCTCGGCCTGATCCAGGTTGGCGCGCCGTCTGCCCTCCCGCCGCAACGCGTGCTCCAGCCGTGCGGCGAGCGCCTCCAGCGTGCGCTCCTGCTCGGCGGCCTCCCGGAAGGCGCCGATCACCACCGCGACGGCCTCCACCGCGCCCAGGCCCTTGCCGCGTACGTCGCCGACGATGACGCGCACGCCGTGCGGGGTGTCCTGGACGGCGTAGAGGTCGCCGCCGATCCGGGCGTCGGCCTGGGCCGCCACGTAGCGCGCGGCGACACGCAGCCCGGCGATGCGGGCCGGCGGCGTCGGCAGGACCGCGCGCTGGGCGGCCTCGGCGATGCCGCGCACGGAGGCAAGCTGCTGGTCACCGTGGCGCACGATGCGGTTGAGGCCGAGGGCGAGGAGCGAGACGGCCATGACCGTGGTGACCTCGGTCGCGGACTCGGCCGTGTCGTGTACCCGGTGGTAGACCGCGAGGGTGATGGCCGCTCCCACGGCCGCCAGGGCGGTCGCCGCGGTGGCGCGCAGGGACAGCAGGGCCGCCGCGATGAGGGGGGCGGAGCAGAAGAAGGGGGCGTAGGTGAAGCGGGGCGGGGTGAAGTAGTCGAAGGCGGCGCCGCCGACGATCAGGAGGGCCGGGAACCATCTCGCTGCGCGGCGGGCCGTGGTCCAGTGGGACTCCCCGCTGTTCCGCGGCGGCGGGTTCCACGGGGGGTTCGAAGCCGGGCCTCGGGCCGGGCCGCAGGCCGGTTCACGTGCCGGGTCGCGTGTCGAAGCCGACCCGGGCTCGCCTCGCTTCCCCACCGTGCTCTCCTGACCGGCCGTCCCGCGCGTATCCCCTCAGCCTCGCGTGCGACGCTCGCGCGGGCGAGTGGGGCTGCGCCGTTGGTGGGCGGGGCGGGGCCCGGATACGCCTGGGGGCTGCGGGCCCCCGCCTGCGGCGGCGAGCGCCGCTCGCCTGTCCGGCGGATCTTCGGCCGCGGGCCGTCCTGGCCGCCTGCGGCGGCGAGCACCCTGCGGGCGCGTCCTCAAACGGCCGGACGGGCTGGTTTTGGCTGAGCTCAGCCAAAACCAGCCCGTCCGGCGTTGAAGACCGTGTTGACGACCGTCAGGTCACTCCGTACGCGTCACGCCGCGGACGGGCGACGGCCACCGCCGCCCGTGCCGCCGCCACCGCTGCGACGGCCGCGGCCGACCGCGTTGCCCGGGCGGGTGCCGGAGCGGCGGGAGCCCTCCGTGCCGTTGCCGAAGCCACGGAACGGACGGCTGCCGCTGTTGCCCGAGCCGCCCGTGGCGGAGCCGGAGGCGTCCGTGCGGGTACGGCCGCGGCCACCGCGGCTGCCGCGCGAGCTGGACGACTTGCCGGTGCCCTGCGGCTGGGCCGGGGCCGGGGGCGTGATGACGACCGGGACGCCGCTGGGCTCGCGGGCGCCGGTGATGCGGGCGAGCTCCGGGTCGGTCGGGTACGTCTTGATGACGTTCGGCGTGATCTGGGCCGTGGTCATCATCCGGGACATCTCACGGCGCTGCTCGGGCAGCACGAACGTGACGACCGTGCCGGACTCGCCGGCGCGCGCGGTACGGCCGCCGCGGTGCAGGTAGTCCTTGTGGTCGGTCGGCGGGTCGATGTTCACGACGAGGTCGAGACCGTCGATGTGGATGCCGCGCGCGGCGACGTTCGTCGCGACGAGGGCGGTGACCTGGTCGGTGCGGAACTGGTCCAGCGTGCGGTTGCGCTGCGGCTGGCTCTTGCCACCGTGCAGCGCGGCGGCCCGGACACCCTCGGACAGCAGCTTCTTCACCAGGCGGTCGGCGCCGCGCTTGGTGTCCACGAACATGATCACGCGCCCGGCGCGGGCGGCGACCCGGGTGACGGAGTCCTTCTTGTCCTGGTCCGTCACGTGGAACAGGTGGTGGTCCATCGTGGAGACCGCGCCGACGGAGGCGTCGACGGAGTGCGTCACCGGGTCGGTGAGGAAGCGACGGACGAGCCGGTCGACGTTGCGGTCGAGGGTCGCGGAGAACAGCATGCGCTGGCCGTCCGGGTCGACCTGGTCGAGCAGCTTGGTGACCTGCGGCAGGAAGCCCATGTCGGCCATCTGGTCGGCCTCGTCCAGGACCGTGATCCGCACGTCGCCGAGCTTGGCGTCACCGCGCTGGATGAGGTCCGCGAGGCGGCCGGGGGTCGCGACGAGCACCTCGGCGCCGCGCGCGAGGGTCTGCGCCTGGCGGCCGATGGACATGCCGCCGACGACCGTGGCGATCCGCAGGTTCACGGCGGTCGCGTACGGGCTGAGCGAGTCGGTGACCTGCTGGGCCAGCTCACGGGTGGGGACGAGGACCATGGCGAGCGGGCGCTTGGGCTCCGCTCGGCGGCCCGCGGTACGGGCGAGCAGCGCCAGGCCGAAGGCCAGGGTCTTGCCGGAGCCCGTGCGGCCACGGCCGAGGACGTCGCGGCCGGCGAGCGCGTTGGGCAGCGTCGCGGCCTGGATCGGGAACGGCTCGGTGACGCCTTCGCGGGTCAGCGTGGCGAGCAGGCCGTTCGGCATGTCGAGCGCGTCGAAGGTCTCGACGGGCGGCAGCGCGGGGGTCGTGCTGACCGGCATCTCGAACTCGCCCTGGAGGGGAGCGGCGGCGGGCTTGCGGCCCTTGGACTGGCCGCCACGGGGCTGACCGCCACGGGAGGACTGCGGGCCACGCGCGCGCGACGGGCGGGCGGTGCCGCCGTCGGCGGAGGACGAGCGGGCAGGGCGGGCTGAGCGGGTCATTCGGGGACCTTCCCTCAATGGGGTGGCACGCCCGAGATCAAGGACTTCGCATCGCGAGGCCGTCCGGGACGGACGGCGGCGGAAAAGCCTGGGCGCGCTGGTGCGGGGGCAACAATGGGGCCCGCACCCAGTGGTGCGGGCCCCATTGCGTTAATGCTCTATGCGATACCCGGTCGAGTCATCGGGCCGAAAGGCCTGTCAATGACTCAATCGACCGGGCGGGCATCCGATCGTCAGGCAGCGACGATGTTCTCGGCCTGCAGGCCCTTCTGGCCCTGCGTGACGTCGAAGGAAACCTTCTGGCCCTCGAGCAGCTCACGGAAGCCGGAGGAGGCGATGTTCGAGTAGTGGGCGAAGACGTCCGGGCCGCCGCCGTCCTGCTCGATGAAGCCGAAGCCCTTTTCAGCGTTGAACCACTTCACGGTGCCAGTAGCCATGTCTATCTCCTTAATGGGATGGGCCCCATACCGGAATAGACCGGCAAAAAACAAAAATGCGCCTTCGGTTACAAAACCGTCAGGCGCACACGAGTTCATGGGTACCACAACTGCAACTTGAAAGACCATAGCACACACAGGCGGCCCCCCGTAACCCCCACCGCCGCCCCGGGTTCTCCGGGGTCCCGCCGTGGGCCGCCCGGCTACAGCTCCACGCCCTGCGCGCGGGCGTGCCGGTCCGCCGCCACCTCGGCCTCCGCCTCGTCGAGGTAGACCTCGCACACCAGCCGGCCGTCGGCCGTCAGATTGTGCTCCAGCTCCCAGAGGCTGACCTCGCCGCCGCCCTCCAGCAGAAACGCGTGCTCGTAGAAGCGGCACCACGTCGCGTCCCGCCCCGCACCCCGTCGGCGCGGCTTGGTGATCAGCGCGATGTGGTGTCCGAGCGCCCCCTGGAGCAGCTCGCGCACCACCTCGCCGGGCCCGTCCGCGTTCTCCGCGCGGCGCAGCAGGCGGCGGGCGTGGTCGGGTGAGGCGTCGCAGACGTACTCCCGGTGGGGGCGGGTCGGCCCCATCGCGAGCAGCAGCTCCTCCGCCAGCCAGGCGGGCAGCTCCTCCGCCTCGGTGCCGGGGCCGATGCCGCCGCCGATGCGCTCGTGCACCCGGCGCTCGGCCTGGTCCAGCGCCTCCTCCCGGGCGTACACCTCGTAGAGGAAGCGGTCGTCCGGCCCGGTGTCGTGCTCCAGCTCGTACAGCAGCCGGCTGCTGCCGTCGGAGAGCAGGAAGACATGCCGGTAGGTGTTGCAGCGCAGCGGCCGCGGCTCGTCATTGCGCTGGCGGTAGGAGCGCAGCTCCGACTGGTGCATGAGCGCGGTCCGCAGCCGGTCGAGCAGCGGCTCGTCGAGCTCGAACCCGTTCTGCGCCCGCTTCAGCAGCTCCTCCACCTGGTCGGCGGGCGTCGGCTCGCCGCCGCCCACCCCGGTCCGCGTCTCACCCTCGCCCTCACCCGCTCGCGAATGCTCCACGTCTCCGCCTCCCGACCCTCGCCTCACCCACCCCGCGCACTTACCGTAGCGGCGCGAACACACCTCGGGGGCGGGAATTTCACTAACTGGGCGCGGTTCAACGGGGTTTCGGACGGGAATAAGGGAAGAATGTCCGGGAAGGGGACGTACGCCCGGGCCGACCGCCAGGTCGCGCCACCCTCTCGCCACAACTCCCCGCCATACACAGGCAGTCACGCGGGAACCCGTCCGTCCGGCAGGAAACTCCGCTGGTCGTCGCCCTCGGAGCGCGTAACCGGGCGAGGTCGGCAGGATGGCGCCGCAGCCCTCCGTCGAACGACCGGGCGGCCCCGCGACGGCCACGCCGGGGCCCGGAAACGCCGGAGCGCCCCGCCCGGCAGAAACCGGACGAGGCGCTCGATCGCAGGTCAGGGGGCGTAACCCCGACCCGCATGCGGTAGGCCGTGTGGGACTCGAACCCACAACCAATGGATTAAAAGTCCACTGCTCTGCCAATTGAGCTAACGGCCCGCACCCCGCAGCATAGCCCGGCCGACCGCCGGAGCCCGAGTCGTATGCGCCGGGGCCGCGTCGCGGGTGTCGGAAGGGGCGTACACAGAAGGGCCCGTACGGCACAAATGTGTCGTACGGGCCCTCAGATCAGCTGTGGTTATCAGCCGTTGCGCCTGCGGCTATCAGCCGTTGCGCTTCCAGCGGGGCTTGTCGTCACGGCGGCCGAAGGAGCCGGTGGCGGTGCCGCCACCGCGGTGGTCGTCACGACGGCCGGCCGGACGGTCGCCACCGGAGCGGTAGCCGCCGGTCGAGGGGCGGTCGTCGCGACGGTCGCGGTTGAACGGGCGGTCGCCGCCGCCGGAGCGGAAGCCGCCACCGGAGGCCGGACGGTCGCCACCGGAGCGGAAGCCACCACCGGAGGACGGACGGTCGTCGCGGCGGAAGCCGCCACCGGAGCGGTCGTCACGACGGTCGTCGCGGCGGAAGCCGCCACCGGCGGGGCGCTCGTCACGACGCTCGTCGCGGCGGAAGCCACCGGTCGGGCGGTCGCCACCGGAACGGAAGCCACCACCGGAGGACGGACGGTCGTCACGACGGAACCCACCGGACGGACGGTCGTCGCGGCGGAAGCCACCACCGGCGGGACGCTCGTCACGACGCTCGTCACGACGGAAGCCACCACCGGAGGCCGGACGGTCGCCACCGGAACGGAAACCACCGGACGGACGGTCATCACGACGGAAGCCACCGGACGGACGGTCGTCGCGACGGAAGCCACCCGAAGAGCGGTCGTCGCGGCGGTCGTCACGACGGAACCCGCCGGAGCGGTCGTCACGACGGTCGTCACGGCGGAAGCCGCCCGAGGAACGGTCGTCGCGGCGCTCGTAGTTGCCACGCTCGTCACGCGGCGTCGACGCGGACTGCGCGGGCACGGCGGCAGCGGCCTCTTCGGCCTTGGCCTCGTTGGCAGCGGCCTCGGCAGCGGCAGCCACGGCGGCCTCCGGGTCCTCGCCACGCTCGCGGGCGGCGCGCGCCACGAGGCGGTCGGCCTCCTCGCGGAGCTCGGTGGCACGGCGCTGGACGCGCTCCACCTGGCGGTTGAGGTCCTGGAGCTCGCGCTCGGCCTGCTTGGCGGCGTTGGCCGCGGAGTCGGCCTGGACCTCGGTGAGCGAACGCGCACCGGTGATCTTGGCGACGTCCTCGTCGAAGGCGCCGGCGCCACCGACGATGTGGCGCGAGGCGTCGACGCCCGCGTCCTCCATCAGACGGAAGATCTGCTTGCGCTGGTGCGGCAGGGCCAGAGAGACGACCGTGCCGGACTTGCCCGCGCGGGCCGTACGGCCGGAGCGGTGCAGGTAGTCCTTGTGGTCACCGGCGGGGTCGACGTTCAGCACGAGGTCGATGCTGTCGACGTGGATGCCACGGGCGGCGACGTCGGTGGCGACGAGGACGTTGACGTGGCCGCCCTTGAAGTCCTCCAGCACGCGGGTACGCGCGCCCTGGGTCATGCCGCCGTGCAGCGCGTCGGCGCGGACACCGGAGTCGAGCAGCTGCTCGGCGACGCGGTCGGCACCCAGCTGGGTACGGACGAAGATGATCGTGCGGCCCTTGCGGGCGGCGATGGCGGCCGTGACCGGCGCCTTGTCCTTCGGCTTCACGACGAGGACGTGGTGCGTCATCGTGGTGACCGCGCCCTGGGCCGCGTCCACCTCGTGGGTGACGGGGTCGACCAGGTAGCGCTTGACGAGGGTGTCGATCTCGTTCTCCAGCGTCGCGGAGAACAGCAGACGCTGACCACCGGACGGGACCTGGTCGAGGATCTCGGTGACCTCGGGCAGGAAGCCCATGTCGGCCATCTGGTCGGCCTCGTCGAGGACGGTGACCTGGACCTGGTCGAGGGTGGCGGCACCGCGGTTGAGGATGTCGCGCAGACGGCCCGGGGTGGCGACCAGGATGTCGACGCCGCGCTCCAGGGCGTAGATCTGGTTGCCCATCGACGTACCGCCGCAGACGACCTTCATCTTCAGGCCGAGCACGTCGCCGTACGGCTGGAGGGCGTCCGCGACCTGCATCGCGAGCTCACGGGTGGGGGTGAGGATCAGACCGCGGGGGCGCTTCTTCTCGGTGCGGCCACCGGACAGCTGGGACAGCAGCGGCAGACCGAAGGAGAGGGTCTTGCCGGAGCCGGTGCGGCCACGGCCGAGGATGTCCTTGCCGGCCAGCGCGTCCGGGATGGCCGCGGCCTGGATCGGGAAGGGCGCGGTCACGCCGTTCTGCGCGAGCTTGCGGACGATCGCGTCGTCCAGGCCGAGGGAACCGAAGGTGACCGTCGGCTCGGCGGGCTCGGCGGCCTCGGTGTCGTCGGAGTCGGCGGCGATGTCGGTGTCGACATCGGCGACAGCGTCGACGACGGGCGCGTCGATGAGGGTGTCGGTGGTGGTGTCAGCGGCAGCCTCGACAACGATCTCGTCGTTCTCGGGCATGACGGTCTGCTCAGTGGAAATGGACATGCGAAATGCGAAACCTTCCGGAGTTTCGGCACGCGCCCAAGCTCCGTGTCGGCTTCACAAATGACCGCCTCGATGCGGTCAGCCACGGCAAGGTAAGGAACGCGCCACACGGCGCGCTTCTGTCAGGCGCCGGGCAAATGGGATCAAACGATCTACCACCATACGCACCCACCACCACATAGCGCAAGTCCCCTTCGGCGGGACCCGTCGAATGAACATTCGACAGCATGCACGGCACCCCCTCTGACCTGCTGCTTTCATTCCCGCAGCGGACGCTGATCGGCCGCTACGAGGCAACCGGTCCCGCCTGCGGAGCCGGCTGCGGAGCGGGCGGAGTCGTCTCCGCAGGGGATGTCGGCGCGGGGGGCGAGGGCGGGCTGCTCGGCGGCTGCGAGGCCGGTTGGGACGGCGGCGAAGGCCGCCCGGGCTGCGGCTGCGGGCCCGGCCCCGGGCCGCCCGGCGGCTTCGGCCGCTCCCCCGGCCTGCCCGGCTTCCCCGCGGGCGGCGACGCGCCGGCCGACCCGGCGGACGGGGAGGGGGAGGAGGACGCCGCGGACGCCCCCTTGGCCGCGGGGCTCCCGCTCGCACCGTTCGGCACCTTCGCCCCCGGCCTGCCCGGACGGCCGTCCACCGCCGGCAACCCGCCGTCCGGCCGGGTGCCCACCTCTCGCTGCTTGCCCGAACCGGACGGCGTCACCCGGTCCGGGTCGCTCACGCTCATGCAGCCGCCGAGGGCCAGGGCCGCGACAGTCACGGCGGCGATACGGGTGAACGTCACGGCTGACGCCAGGGCTGGCATTGCGGGCATGAGCGGGACCGCCTTCGGGTCGCGGGGGGACAGGCCCCCTGCCCAACTGGCCCCGCCCCGCCCAGGACACGCGCGGCGCGCCGCCACCCGACCGGCGTAGCGCGCCCGGCACCCGGTCCCCTCAGCCGTAGCCGAGGGCGTGCAGCCGCTCGTCGTCGATCCCGAAGTGGTGCGCCACCTCGTGAACCCACGACATCCCGTCGTACACCTTTCCGAACCCCGGATTAGGGTGACGGCGGAGAAAGAGGGTTCACATGCCACCGCTTGAGACAGTGACGCAGATCATAGCGACGCTGCGAGCAATCCTTTACCTCCGCATCTCAGATCTAACGGACACATCTACGTCCATCGCCCGCCAAGAGAAGGCAGGGCGCGCGAAAGCGGCAGATCTGGGCGCTAGCGTGACGAAGATCTACAAGGACGTAGACAAGTCCGCGTATCACGCGTATGTGGAGCGTCCCGACTGGGAGGCGGCTCTCACTGCCTTGCGGGACCGCCTTGCGGACGTCCTGATCATCTTCAAGGTGGACCGGGCGACACGTCAGGGCATCCCCCAGGCCGCAGAGATCATCCGCGTTGTCTATGAGACCGGCTGCCGCTTCATCTCCATCGCGGACGGCATCGACTCCAACAACGAGGGCTGGGAACTTCAGCTCTCCATCGCGGCTCACCAGGCCCACCGCGAGAGCAAGAACACGGCGACGCGGGTCGCCGACATGCGCGCGGACGAGCGGGACTCGGGTCGGTGGATGGGCTCCCGTCCATACGGCTTCATCGTCACGCCGGAACGAAAGCTGGAGATCCACCCAGCGGAGGCAGATGTCGTCCGGACGATCGTCCGGAAGCTCCTCGGCCAGGAGCCAGAGAAAGAGGCTATGACACTGCGAGCTGTAGCCAGATGGCTACTGAGACTGAACTCGTGTTGTCGCAGTGAGTTATCTGGGGTTCGGGGTGAGCCCTGTCTCGGTGAGGCAGCCTTCAAGGAGGGCGGGCCGGT
>NZ_JBVIQR010000048.1:0-36312 GCF_055576875.1 Streptomyces sp. NPDC033229
AGGTC
The DNA here is from genome assembly GCF_055576875.1 of Streptomyces sp. NPDC033229. NCBI lineage: Bacteria > Bacillati > Actinomycetota > Actinomycetes > Kitasatosporales > Streptomycetaceae > Streptomyces > Streptomyces sp. NPDC033229. The sequence continues at coordinate 6 of NZ_JBVIQR010000048.1, forward strand.
CTCGCCGAGGACTACCCGGCCCCCTCGACCGCTTCCCCGAGACCCTCGAGACCACCGTCCAGCTCGAACTCCTCCGCACCTGGACCCCAACATGATCCACTACTTCTGAATAATCTTCCTGGAACTCAGGCACTCCACGTGCCACCAGCAACTACATGCTGGAGGGCACGACATGAAACACGCGCGGCCCTAGCGGCCCGCTTGAGCCGGATGCGGGGACGACCCGCACGTCCGGTTCTGAGGGGGCTGGGGCCCGGAAACGGGCCCCAGCTACCCGACCAATGGCGGGATCTTCGGATTCTTCAACCCCGGCGACAACGGCACACTGCCCGAGTATCACAGTGTGAAGTTCACGGAGTTCCCCCCGTGACCGCCGCTCACGCCGGGGCCCGGGCAGAAGCAGCCTCACGACGGAATCCCCGAGGCACCCACACGATCGGCCGGGCAAGGCGGGGCAAGGGGATGGCCGACGTCAGGAGCTTGTGAGGATGACGAGTTGCTGGGTCGCGCGGGTCATCGCGACATAGCGGTCGACGGCTCCTTCGATGCCCTGGCCGAACGTCTCCGGGTCGATGAGGACGACCAGGTCAAACTCGAGCCCCTTCGACAGCTCCGGCGTCAGCGACCTGACCCGGGATGTCGCCCGGAACATGGGATCACCGATGACGCAGGCGATCCCGTCGTCATGTGCGGCGAGCCAGGTATCGAGGATCGAGTCCAGCTCCGCGACAGATCCGTGGACGACAGGTATGCCGCTGCTGCGGATGGAGGTCGGCACATTGGCGTCCGGGAGCGCGGCGCGGACGACCAGCTCGGCTTCCGCCATGACCTCTTCCGGCGTGCGGTAGTTGATGCTCAGGGAAGCCACGTTGATCCGGTCGAGCCCAGCGCGCTCGAGCCGTTCCTGCCACGACTCCGTGAACCCGTGCCTGGCCTGGGCGCGGTCACCGACGATGGTGAAGCTCCGGGACGGGCAGCGGAGCAGCAGCATCTGCCATTCGGCGTCGGTCAGTTCCTGAGCCTCGTCCACGATGATGTGGGCGAACGGTCCGGCGAGCAGGTCCGGTTCGGCGCTGGGCAGTGCGCTCTCGTCGATCAGCGTGTCCTGCAGGTCCCGTCCGTGCAGCATCCCCACCGCGCCTTCGCTCTCGTCGATCTCGACGTTCTGCAGCAGGCTGTCGATGGCGTCGACCCTGCGCGCGCGTTCGGCGGCGACCGAGGCGTCGTGTCGGCGTTTGCGTACGGACGCCTCGGGGTCGCCGAGCCGCTGCCGGGCCGCGTCCAGGAGCGGCAGGTCGGACACGGTCCAGGCCTGGGCGTCCTTGCGCTGCAGTCTGCGAACGTCATCGGGGGCGAGATGCGGCGCGCACTTGCGCAGGTAGGCGGGCACCGACCACAGATCCCCGACGAGGTCGCTCGCTTCGATCATCGGCCACGCACGGTTGAGGGCCCTGTTCAGCTCCCGGTCCTGCAGCAGGGACCTGCGGAGCAGCTCGGGCGAGGCGTCGCTGTCGTCCTTGTCCATCAGGATCGTGAGCAGCTCCTCACGGATCTGCTCACGCGCCTCGTTGTGCGGAGTACCCGGTTCCACTGCTTCGAACGCCGCCGCCCAGTCGTCGGCGCTCAGCCAGATGTCGGACCAGTGCGTCGAGACCGTCATCCCCTCGGTGGGCGGCTCCTCGTAGATGCCGACGGCCGGTTCGATCGCCTTCACCAGGTCCGCGGACGACTTCAGGAGGGCCACGCCCGGGTCGGTCTCCATCAGTGCTCCGGCTCCCTCAGTGACGAGGTCGCGCACGGTGCAGGTCTGCACGCCCTCCTCGCCGAGGCTGGGCAGGACATCGGCGACGTAGGCCAGGTAGGGCCGACTCGGACCGACGAACAGCACGCCGCCCCGGCGGTGACCGAGGCGAGGGTCGGAGTAGAGGAGGTGGGCGGCGCGGTGCAGGGCGACGACGGTCTTGCCCGTACCCGGACCGCCGTCGACGACGAGAGCGCCGCGGGATCCCGCACGGATGATGGCGTCCTGGTCGGCCTGGATGGTGGCGAGCACGTCGCGCATCCGGGACGACCGGTTGCCGCCCAGGCCGGCGATGAACGCGGACTGGTCGTCCAGTGCGGCGTGCCCCTCGAGCCCGTCGGCGGTGAACACCTCGTCCCAGTAGTCGCTGATCCGGCCGCGGGACCAGCGGTACCTGCGGCGGCTCGCCAGGCCCATCGGGTTGGCGTGGGTCGCCGCGAAGAACGGCTCGGCCGCCGGGGAGCGCCAGTCGAGCAGCAGCCGGCGCCCCGTGCTGTCGGTGAGGCCGAGCCGTCCTATGTACACGGGCTCGGCGTTGTCCGTACGGACGATGTGTCCCAGGCACAGGTCCAGGCCGAAGCGTCGCAAAGTGCGCAGACGACTGGTCAGGCGGTGGATCTCCGTGTCCCGGTCCATCGCCTCCCGGCCGATGCCGCCGGGTGCCTTGCGCACGGTCTCGAGACGGTCGGACAGTTCGGCGATCGCCTGCTCGAGGCTCTCGGAGATGGCCGCGAAGTGCTGCTCGTCGCCGTCGATCAGCGCCGGGGCGGCCTTGGCGGAGAGGCGGTCGGGAAGGTCGAACGCGCTGGTGGTCAGGGAGTTCATGGTCATCAGCTCCGGTCCGAGGTCACTGCCGCGACGGCCGACGGCGCGCCCACCCGTATGTCGGTGCCGAGTGCCCGCACCCGCAGTGCGCGTCCCACCACCGACTCGACGTCACCGCACGACCCATGAACCGACAACAACACACGCACGTGGTGGATCTCCTATTTCCGCAGGTCATGAGCTCGAGCCGCGATTGTGCCGCACGACCGGGGCCTTGCCGCAAGCCCCCTGGTGCGCTATAAGTTAGAAGTGGCGAAGAGTGGTTATTCCTCTTTGCCTTCTCGTCCTTTCTGGACAGACAAGCCCTCCGCGCGTCGGCGGCGCACCGCGTTCAGCGGCGTACAGCGATTCCGTCAGCCCAAAGCTGCGCTTCGCCGAGCCCTCAGGTGATCTCACTGCCCTGCGCCAGCAAAAGCGCCACGTCCACCGTCGCGACCGCCACGGCCGCGGCGAAGGGCACCTTGGCGTGTGTCCGACCCAGCGCTGCCCCGGCGAACGCCGTCGCCGCCGCCGTCGCCAGGGCGACTGCCCCCAGGGCGGGGAGCGGACCCGGCGGGCCGAGGGCCAGGGCCGCGGTCGCCGCCACCAGGGGCACCGGCAGCACCCGGCGTGTCCCGGAGGTACCGAGCCGGTGCGGCAGGCCGCGCACCCCCACCGCCAGATCGCTGCGGATGTCCGGCGCGGTGTCGGCCAGATGGGCGCCCACGCCCAGCAGAGCGCCGGCTGCGACCACCCACCAAGGGGGCCACGCGTGGGCGCCCGAGCCGAGGGTGACGAAGGCCGGCAGACTCGCGAATCCTGCGGCGTAAGGCAGCCAGGACCACACCGTGGCCTTCAGGCGGAGGTTGTACGCCCATGCGGCTCCCACCCCCGCCAGATGCACGGTGCCCGCGAGGGGGCCGCACATCAGCGACAGTGGCACGCACAGCGCGAGCGCGGTGTGTGCGGCCGCCCATACGGTCTGCGGTGACACCGCTCCCGTCGCGACGGGCTTGGGGCGGCCCGCGGCGGCATCACGGCGGGCGTCGAAGGCGTCGTTGCACCAGCCGACGGACAGCTGACCGGTCAGGACCGCCGCCGCGAGCAGTGTGCAACCGCCTGCCGAGTGTCCGGCGGTGCCGGCCAGCACGGTCACCAGAACGGTGACCACCGCCGAGGGCCCCGGGTGGCACGACGCGGCCAGCGCCAGGACCGGTCGGCCCGTACTGGCGGTGGTCTGCCTGGCGAGCGGCGCCCGGTCCGTTTCCACCGCATGATCGTAGAACGGAATGGCGGGCGGTGGAGGCCGCCGGACGGGCGACTCGCGGTGTGCCCGCGCAGACTCGCGGCGCGAACGGGGAACAACAGGGCACGTCGGGTACCCCGGCACCCCTCATGGCGGGAGACATATGACGACCCGGATCACAGCCGTCCATGGCCTCCTGGCTCCCCACCGACAGCCCCAGAAAGCCATTACCGACGCGGTGGGCGGAGCCTGCCTGCCGGACGGGAGCGGCCGCGCGGTACTCGACCGATTCCACAGCAGTACCCAGGTGCGCACCCGCCACATGGTGCTGCCTTTGGAGGAGTACGGGCGGCTGGAGGGTTTCGGCCGCGCCAACGACGTTTTCATCCGCGCGGCCACCGATATGGGTGCCCGGGCGATCCGTGGCGCGCTGCGGACCGCCGGGCTGCGGGCCACCGATGTCGACCTGCTGATCTTCACTTCGGTCACCGGTATCGCCACCCCCTCCATCGACGCCCGCCTTGTGGGACGGCTGGGGCTGCGGCCTGACGTCAAACGGCTCCCCGTGTTCGGCCTGGGCTGCGTCGCGGGGGCGGCGGGCATCGCCCGCCTGCACGACTACCTGCGCGGTTGGCCCGACCACGTCGCCGTCCTCCTCTCCGTCGAACTGTGCACCCTGACCTTCCAGCGCGCGGATTCCTCACCGGCCAACCTCATCGCCACCGGTCTGTTCGGTGACGGGGCCGCCGCGGTCGTCGCCTGTGGCGCGGGCCGGTCCGCCCAGGGGCCGGTGGTCGTCGCCAGCCGCAGTCACCTGTACCCGGACACCGGGCACGCCATGGGCTGGGAAGTCGGCAGTTCCGGGTTCCGGGTGGTGCTCGATCCGGTCGTCCCCGAGCTGATCCGCCGCAACCTGGCAGGCGACGTCCGCGACTTCCTGGACGAACACGGCCTGAAGACCAAGGACGTCACCACCTGGATCTGCCACCCGGGCGGCCCCAGGATCCTGCACACCATCACCGAGACCCTCGATCTGCCCGCCGGTGCCCTCGACCTCACCTGGCAACACCTCGCCGAAGCCGGCAACCTCTCCTCGTCCTCCGTACTGCACGTCCTGCGCGACACCCTGGCACGCCGCAGTCCGCCGCCGGGCTCCCACGGACTGCTCCTGGCCATGGGGCCGGGCTTCTGCTGCGAACTGGTCCTGCTGCGCTGGTAGAACGGAGGGCACATGCTCTGGTACACAGCCCTGGTGCTGGCCGTCGCGGCGGAACGCGTCGGCGAACTCCTCCTGGCACGCCGCAACGCGCGCTGGAGCCGTGCCCGCGGTGGCACCCCCGCCGACCACGGCCACTACCGGTGGATGGTGGTTCTGCACACCGGGCTGCTGGTGGCCTGCCCGCTCGAAGTGCTGGTCGCCCACCGGCCCGTCCCGCCGGTGCTCACCTGGGCGATGCTCGCCGTCGTCCTCGCCGCCCAGGCTCTGCGCTGGTGGTGCATCCACACTCTGGGAAAGCAGTGGAACACCCGCGTCATCGTCGTCCCCGGACTGCGCCTGGTGACCGCGGGCCCCTACCGCCGGCTTCGCCACCCCAACTACGTGGCTGTGGCCGCCGAGGGCCTGGCCCTGCCCCTGGTGGGCGGGGCCTGGGTGACCGCGCTGGTGTTCACCGTCCTGAACGCCTGGCTCCTCACCGTCCGCATCCGGTGCGAGGACTCCGCACTCGCCACCGCCGCCGCGGCGGGCGCCCGCACATGATCGACGTCCTGGTGGCGGGCGGCGGCCCCGCCGGACTGGCGGCAGCGATCCACACCGCGTTGCGCGGCATGGAAGCGGTGGTCATCGAGCCCCGCGAGCCTCCCGTGGACAAGGCCTGCGGCGAGGGCATCATGCCCAGCGGCGTGGCCGCCCTGCGCGCACTCGGCCTGAACGTACCGGGCCATCCGCTACGGGGCATCCGCTACGTGGACGGTGACCACAGCGTGGAGGCCGAGTTCCGCCACCACCCGGGACTGGGGGTGCGCCGCACCGTCCTGCACTCCGCCCTGCACCAGCGGGCGGCCGAGCTGGGCGTACGCTTCGCCGCGACCAGGACCGAGGCCGTACGCCAGGACGAGCACGGTGTGAGCGCCGGGGAATGGCGGGCACGCTGGCTGATCGCCGCGGACGGTCTGCATTCCCCGCTCCGCCGCGCCCTGGGCATGCAGCTGCCCGTCGGCGGGCCCGCCCGCTACGGGCTGCGCCGCCACTACCGGATCGCACCGTGGACGGACTGTGTGGAAGTCCATTGGTCGGCGGAGGGAGAGGCGTATGTGACACCCGTGGGTGAGGACTGCGTGGGCATCGCCGTGCTCAGCAGCACCCGCCGCCCCTACGACGAACACCTGCGGGCGTTCCCCGCCCTGGCCGACCGGGTGCGCGGCCAGCCGGCGAGCACCGTGCGCGGCGCCGGTCCGCTGCACCAGCGGGCCCGCCACCGGGTAGCCGGCCGCGTCCTCCTCACCGGTGACGCGGCGGGGTACGTCGACGCCCTGACCGGCGAAGGCATCGCCCTGGCCCTGGCCACGGCCCGGGCGGCCGTGGAGAGTCTGGCCGCAGGCACACCCCACACGTACGAAGCGGCCTGGGCCCGCCTGACCAGACGTCACCGCCTCCTCACCCACGCCCTGCTCCGGGCTGCCCGGCATCCCGCCACCGCCCGTCTCGTCGTCCCGGCGGCCTCCCGGCTGCCCTCGGTGTTCGCCGCCACGGTCCGCGCACTCCAATGACACGGTCGGCGACGATGTCAGCGCCAGGTCTGTGGTCAAGGGCTCCGGGGTGCCGGCCGGGCGACACGTCGTCCTCGGACGCCGACCCCCCGCCCGACGGAACCCGCGCCGGCGGAACCTCCCGGAGCCCCTCCCGACAGCCCGCCCCTCGAACGGGCACGGTTCGTCGCACCCGGCAGGGGACCCGATTCCGCCCAGCACGAAGCCGTTCCATTTGGGGCTCTACACCTCCACGGCACGGCGTGGCGGCCCGAGCATGTGGCGGATGTACCTCGACCAGGGCTCGATCCTCCACCCTCTGCCTTGGTACACGTGGGAGTTGCAGGTCACGGAGCCCGTGAGCAACAGGTCGAGGGGTCCTGGTGCCGTACGGCACCAGGACCCCGAAGGAAATCCAACACCATCCGTCGGCGTACTACCGCGCCGACCTTCTGTTTCCGCGGCCACGCCCAGAAGGGCGGGAATGCGGGGACCGTTGATGCGTGACCGGGGACCACCTTCCGTTCCGGGGTCTTGCGGTACCCGAGCCGAACCTCTCGGCCGGGCGATCCTGATGGCGTCTGCTTCCTCCGTTCTCCCTCTGAATGGACTTCCCGCACGGCCGTAACTCAGCGGTCGTACGAACTGCCGTGCTTGCTGTCGGCGGCCCCTGAAACCTGCGGGCCACCCAGGGCGGCTGTCAGCCCCGTCACCGTCCTGCAAAAATCTGGCTCCGGAACTCCACAGCCACCCTGAACTGCGAACTCACGTACTACTACCCGCCAGTTCATCTCTGCCGGGTCTCGTCTGACCTCGTCTACGGCAGAAACATTAGCTGGGCGACGTCCCGATGTCTACTACCGTGAGCATAGATTTTGGAGGGCCCCAGATGGAGGAAACCTGCGCCGCGCAACGAGACGCCGGGGTCCCCACTGGTCGCTGAAGCGGCGCCTGCACGGCCGCCCTACCGCGTACCACCTCACCCTCTCCCGCCCCCGCCCAGCCGACCGGGCCCGGCGGATAGAATCAGCTTTCATGTCGATCCCTGACGAACTGCTCGTGGATGTCGCCGCCATGGTGGAGTCCGAGCAAAGCAATCAGATGTCCCTGACCGTTGTCACCGGCGGCGCTGTCATCACCGGACGGCTGGCTCCCGAAGTCGTATGGAGGGAGCGTGTGTCGGAGGTCCTGACGGACTCGGCACACCTCGGCCCGTTCTCCGGCATCTTCACCGCCGGCCAGACAACGGGCCAGCCGGCCAACCGGAGCCAACCGCCCACGCATCTGCACTTCCACGTCGCCCGCATCCTGCAAGGCAGCATCGGCATCCCCGAGACGGGCGGCATGTACCGCGTCGCGATCAAGGACGTCACCGCCTGGACCATGGGCGACTTCAGCTACTCCGACCACTGAGCCATCGTCACTGGAGAGGGGCCCTTGCCGGCGTGCCGGCAAGGGCCCCTCAGTGCTGCGATCATGTCGCAGGTTGGCCGCCGGTGCGGCGGAGCGCAGGGCAGGGCGGCACGATTGAGCCCTCGTCAGTAGCCGAACGAGGGCTCGTACGGGATCGGCGCTAGAAGAACATCCACGCCGGGACCACGTTGCCGTTGACGGTGAACACCACTCCCCCGGCCGGGCACGCCGGAGGCTGGTTCGCAACAGTGACCGCCGCCTCGGGGTCGCTGAAATTCCCCATCCAGTGCCATTCCGGTCCGTCCGCGCGACCGGAGAGACTCCGCTTGCGTTCCACACCTTCCTCCACAGTGAGGACTTGGTCCGCAGCGACGCCTTCGTTGCTCTGGGCATTCATGCCGATCCTCCTGTCCGGGTGGCGCGAGTAGCTCCAGGATGAATCCGGCCGCACCGATTCGCCATTCCAAGCGGGCCGCGCCCCGAGGAACGGGCAGATCACGGCGCACCTTTCTCATCCGTCGAGTGCTGCCACCATGCGGTCGAGATCGGCGAGGAGGTCCGCGAGACGTCGCTCCGGGACGGCGGCGGTCATGCGCTGGTCGATGGCGTAGACGGCGGAGCGTGCCGCCGCGAGGCGGCGCCGGCCCTCCTCGGTGAGGTGGGCCGGCAGAGCGCGCCCACGGTCGGTCGTGGCAGGCCGGGTGATGAGGCCGGCGTCCTGCAATCCGCGCAGGACCACGTTCATGGACTGCCGCGTGACGAAGGTGCCGCGGGCCAGCTCTGCATTTGACAAGCCGGGGCGCTGATCGAGGAGTTCGAGACAGGCGTACTGCGGCACCGTCATGCCGTACTCACGCAGCGCTTTGTCCATTGTGCCGCGCAGGGCCGCGGCGGTGCGCTTGAGGCGGTATCCCAGGCGCTCGGTCACGTCGGCGGGCGGCGGGGCCTGGCCGGAATGGGTCCCATCTTGCATGTCAGGAGTTTGACATCTGTGTCCGGCTGCGTCTACTTTCCCTCATGTCAAAGTCCTGACATACCATCTGACCAGGGAGTACTCATGACTGTCACCTTCAGCGGGCCGGACTTCATCGCCCTACAGGTGCGCGATGTCGAAGCGGCTGCCGCCTTCTACGAGCAGCACCTCGGGCTGCGCCGCGCACCGGCCTCGCCCCCCGGCGCCGTAGTGTTCCCCACCGAGCCGATTCCGTTCGCCGTGCGCGAGCCGCTGCCGGGGGTGGACCTCGACACCGTCGAGCGTCCCGGCCTCGGAGTAGCCCTGTGGTTCCGGACCGCTGACGCGCAGGCGCTGCACGACCGGCTGCACGCCGCCGGGGTTCCCATCCTCAGGGCGCCGGAAGAGGGCCCCTTCGGCAGGATGTTCACGTTCGCCGGCCCGGAGGGTTACGCCATCACGACACACGAAGGCTGACCATGGCGCCCCCAGCGGGGCTCGAGCGCTGCCCCTCGCGCCCCGATTGGCTTTCGTCGTGTCCCGTGAGGTACAAAACCTCGTCGGTCGAACATGATCACGACATTTTTTTCCATCGGGGGACCTGACATGAAAACAACGCGTCACTTCATCAGCGCACTTGCGCTCGTGGCCGCACTCGGCAGCGCCACTGCCTGCGGACCGGAAGAGGACACTGCCGCGGGCGCCACCGGCGGCTCCGGCACCTCGTCGCAGCCGTCGGAGAAGCAGACCGCGGGTGGTGCCTCCGCGGACAAGGCCGACGGCGACAGCGCCGGTGACTGCGGGCAGCCGCCGAAGCTGCCGGCCGGCCACAGGATGGTCGAACCCGTCACACCCCCGTCGAAGGGCTCGATGTCAGCCAAGGACGCCAAGCCCACGTGCACGCCCAGCGACTGGGTCTACCACGGTCAGGGCAAGGCGAAGTACTACCTTTTCGCCGAGCAGGTGAAGGCGGAACTGGCCACCGGACCCGGCTCCACCAAGACCGTGCCCGTCGGGGAGCTGTGGGCCCACGCCGGTGACTGCATGACGAACGCCGGTGCCGTCAAGGAGCCGTACAGCTGCTCCGGGAACATCTACGACATCACGCTGGACTCCGAGGGCAAGGTGAAGACCATCAAGGAGGTCTGGCACTCCTGAGCCCATCCGGCCCGAGGCCCGGCGCGTCGAAGGGGGCGCGTCGGTGCCGGGCCGGCGGCGTCCGATTCCTCGGCATCGGTAATTCCGGGAGCGCTCTGTCGCGACCGGGCACCGCCACGGCACCCGATGTGATCAGCTGGTGCCGTGGAAGCCATATGGACGAGCGTCGTAGCGGTGGGGGGCACGCTCCTGGGTGCCGTGATCACGCACATCTTCCAGCGCCTAGCGTCCAGGCGCAGTGAGTTGTTCGCGCGATCCGAAGCGCTCCGGCAGGAGCGCATCGCCACGTACAGCTCGTTCGCCGCGGCAGCGGAGGACTACCGCCACGGCCAGGCGGACCGCTGGTACCGCAAGCAGCAGGACCCGGGCGGAGAGGCCTTCATCACGGCACGGGACGAAGCGCACCGTCTCCGGACAGCGACACGGCAAGTGCTCTATCGAGTCAAGTTGCTCACCCCTGACCGGGAGGTGCTCCTCGCGGCCGAGCTCGCCTACCAGTGCACGCGGGATGTGTCGACGGCACGGGACCAAGTGGAGCGGGACGCACTGGATGCCCGGGCGAGGCAGGCCATTGAAGCGTTCGTATCCCAGGCTTCGCTGCTGGTCCGTTGACCGGCAGACCGGACACCGGCCGATCCCGCCGATCCCGCCGACCGGTCGGTCTTGAGGTACCTGCCGTCGAGTAGCCCGCCCGATCTGCTGATTCCCGGTTGACGCGGACTCTGTCAGACCTGGCCACCCCCGGAGTTCGTCGTCATCTCCGCGCGCACCTCCTCTGCCGTCGTGTTCCGCAGTCCACCGTCCAGGCGCAGCCATCGCGTCACGGCGATGGACTCCAGAAAGCGGATGTCGTGGCCGGCCACGATCAGCGCGCCCTCGTACGACGCCAGGGCCGTGGTCAGCTGACGAACGGACGCCATGTCCAGGTTGTTCGTCGGCTCGTCCAGGATCAGGAGTTGGGGGGCGGGTTCCGCGAGCATCAGGGCTGCCAGGGTGGCCCGGAAGCGCTCACCGCCGGACAGGGTCGCGGCTCGTTGGTCGGCTCGGGCTCCCTTGAACAAGAAGCGGGCCAGGCGGGCCCTGATCCTGTTGCCGGTCGCCTCGGGGGCGAACCGCGCCACGTTCTCGGCCACCGTCAGCTCGTCGTCGAGCACGTCGAGTCGCTGGGGCAGGAACCTCAGCGGCACATGGGCCGTCGCCGCCCCGGAGACGGCGTCCAGCTCTCCGGCGATCGTGCGCAGGAGCGTCGTCTTGCCCGCACCGTTGCGGCCGACGAGCGCGATCCGCTCGGGGCCGCGCAGCTCGAATTCGCCCTCCACGCGGGCCCCGTACTTGAGGTGGAGATCGTTCAGGGTGAGTACGGAGCGGCCTGGCGGCACTGCCGTGTACGGGAGGTCGACGCGGATCTCGTCGTCGTCGCGCACGGCCTCCACGGCCTCGTCGAGCCGTTCCCTTGCCTCGGCGAGCTTGCCTTCGTGCATGATGCGGTGTTTGCCCGCGGAGACCTGGGCCTGCCGCTTGCGCTCTCCCATGACGATCTTGGGTTCGCGTTTGGTGTCCCACATCCGCTGTCCGTACCGCTTGCGGCGGGCCAGTTTGACCTGGGCGTCGGCCAGTTCGCGCTTCTGCTTGCGCAGATCGGACTCGGCGACCCGTACCAGGCGCTCGGCCGTCTCCTGCTCGGCGGCGACCGCCTCCTCGTACGCGGAGAAGTTGCCTCCGTACCAGGTGACCTCACCCGCCCGTAGGTCGGCGATCTGGTCGACGCGGTCGAGGAGCTCACGGTCGTGACTGACCACGACCATGACGCCGGTCCACGTCTCGACGGCCGCGTACAGGCGTCGGCGCGCATGCAGATCGAGGTTGTTGGTGGGTTCGTCGAGAAGGAGGACATCCGGTCGGCGCAACAGCAGCGCGGCCATGCGCAAGAGGACCGATTCCCCGCCGGAGACCTCGCCGATGGTGCGGTCCAGGCCGATGTGGTCCAGCCCCAGTCCGGCGAGCGTCGCCGTGGCACGTTCCTCGACGTCCCAGTCGTCGCCGACTGTGGTGAAGTGCTCCTCGCGTGCATCACCCGCCTCGATGGCGTGCAGGGCGGCACGCCTGTCGGTGATGCCGAGGACGTCCTCGACGCGGAGGGTGGTGTCGAGCGTGATGTTCTGTGGCAGGTAGCCGATCTCGCCGGCCACGCGCACCGTGCCCTCGGTCGGTGTGAGCTCTCCGGCGATCAACTTGACCAGAGTGGACTTTCCCGACCCGTTGAGACCGATGAGGCCGGACCTGCCGGGCCCGAAGGCGACCTGGAGGTCCTCGAAGACGGTGGTGCCGTCCGGCCAGACGTAGGAGAGCGACGTGCAGGTGATGGAAGTGGGGGAAGCGGACATGCGGGCCTCACATGGTTGCTGGAGGGGTGGCCAGGGGCAACGTGTTGGGACACCACAGGGCGACCATGGTCGGCGCGGGCGGACAGAGAATCCCCGCACCGGGGAGAGGACGGCTCAATGCGTCGAGGTCGCACACGGAACGCCGACAGCGGCGACGCTATGGCGAAGCGTGGCTGCGAGGCGCGGTGTCTCAGGACCTCAGACGAGCAACGTCCTACTCCGATCGACGGCAACAGGGGCGTTGTGCAACGTAGAGGAACGCCGATGAGGGCGTCAACGCATTTACGTGGGCCGGACCTGCCCCGCGACCCGTCGCGGGCGGGAGGCTTCCCACCCGGCCCGCTGGAGAGAACCCAGCGATGCGCCTTCCCCAGCAGGTCGGCGCCGAGGCGGCCGACCAGTTCGATGTCGAGTTCGTGGAAGACGTAGCGCCCTTCCCGTCGGCTGTCTGCCGGCCTCACCACTGTCCTACGGTCCTGGGAAGGGTACGTCCGGCCGGAGCCCGGCGTTCGAAGACCCGAACCGGTCGCACGGGGCCCGGCGGCGGTTGGTCCGAACCCATACGGCCGCTCCACAGCTGGCAGCCGGAAACGGGCCCGAGGATGCTTGAGGTGTCGTATGGCTTGTACGGCATGGAAGAGCGGAGCAGGCACGTGAGGGCACCGAGCTCGGGTCGCACCGCCGTGAAGCGCTGGTGTCTGCGCCACGTCCGGTTGCTGCCTGCGCTGCTGCTGGTCGGAGGCGCCCTGCTCGACTACTACACCTCCCCGCATTTCAGCGCCGAGGCCTTCTACTCGGCCGCCCCGATGGCGGCCGCCGCACTGCTGTCGTTGCGCGCGACGATCCTGGCGGGTGTCGCCGCGTGCGCCGCCGACGCCGCGCTGCTGACGCACTTCGGCTTCATCGGGGGTTCGGGCGGGCGGAGCGAGCTGGCGGCCGTCGCGACCGTCTCGGCTCTCGCCATCGTCGTCAACCGGCTCATGTACATCAGCGATGTACGGCTGCAGTCCGCGCGGAGCATCGCCCTCACCGTGCAGCGCGCCGTGCTGCCGCAGCCTCCGGCCTCGATCGGTCCCCTGCGGATCGCCGTGCGCTACCAGTCGGCCGTTAAAGACGCACAGATCGGCGGTGACCTCTACGGCGTGCAGGACACGCCGTACGGTGTGCGCTGCCTGGTCGGCGACGTTCGGGGCAAGGGCATGGAGGCGGTCAAAGCGGTGGACGTGGCGGTGGGGGTGTTCCGGGAGGCCGCCGAGGAAGAGCCGACCCTCGTCGAGGTCGCGGCCAGGCTGGAGCGGGGGCTGCTGCGGGAGGCACGGCGGAGGGCGGGGCTCGAGCTGACCGAGGGGTTCGTCACCGGCGTTCTGGCCGAGATCCCGCACTCCGGCGATGAACTGCGGCTGGTCAACCGTGGCCACCCGGCACCTCTGCTCCTCCACCGTGGCCGGGTGCGCAGCGCGGAGTCATCCGAGCCGGCCCTCCCCTTGGCGCTGGCGGAGCTGGGCCCCGGCGAGGGTCGGACCGACACGGTGCCGTTCCCTCCGGGGACGACGCTCCTGTTGTACACCGATGGCCTCACCGAAGCGCGGGATCGGACGGGGGCCTTCTACGACCCCGTCGCCGGACTCGCCGGGCGGGTGTTCGCCGGGCCGGACGCGCTGCTCGATGCCGTCCTCACGGACGTGAGCCGTCACACCGGCGGGTGCATCACCGACGACATGGCACTCCTCGCCGTCACCCACGGCCAGGACAGCGACGTCAAGAACCCGTGACTGCGCATACCAGCAGGGATGCCGGGCCGAAGCGTGGCTCGACCGTCAAAGGCTCCCGGCGCCTCGCGTCGGGCCTGGCTCTGACGGGCGTGAGCTGGTGGCTGTACTGGACCGTGGCCACTGCCTGGACCGAGGTGTTCTTCTTCGGGCTGTGGCTCGGTTACATTCTCACGGCCGATGGCCTGGTGCACTGGCGTACGGGCACCTCGCTCATCGACCGCGGGAAGGGACGTTTCCTCCTTGTCTTCGTCTGCTCCGTCCCGTTCTGGTGGGCGTTCGAGTGGTGCAACTGGGTACTGCACAACTGGTCGTACGTGCGCCCTGTCCCGCAGAATCGGATCGGCCATGTCCTGCTGTTCTCGTTGTGCTTCAGCACCGTGTTGCCCGCGCTGTTCGAAACCGCCGAGCTCCTGCGGTCGACCCGGCTCTTCCGCGGCCCCTGCCGTGGGCCGTTTCTGCCGCGCAACCGGACGCTGATGTGGGGTGCGGTGGCACTCGGCGTGGCGTCGTTCGGCCTCATGCTGGTCTTCCCCCGCCAGTTGTTCGCGCTGGTGTGGGCTTTCCCTCTGCTGATTCTCGATCCCCTCAACAGCCGCGCGGGGCGGCCCAGCATCTGGGACGAGGCGGCACAGGGGCGGTGGCGGTTGCCCCTGGTCCTGGCGGCGGCGGGTCTGACGTGCGGGTTCTTCTGGGAGTTCTGGAACTGTCGGACCGTCGGAGGGCACTGGGTGTATCACCTCCCCGGGTTCCTCTCGCACCCTCACATCTTCCGGATGCCGCTCCCCGGCTACCTCGGATACCTTCCGTTCGCCGCATCCGCCTATGCCTTCTACCAGACTGCGCGGATCCCGCTTTCGCGTGGCCGCGGCGATCACCTGAACCTCGCCGAGCGTCAGGACAGAGCAGGAAGGGCCCCGGGGCGGTTGTCCGCCCCGGGGCCCTGTTGAACGTGGTGCTCTGCAGCCCGATTCCGATGAATGTGTTCTCTCCCCGGCCCGGTCTACAGGCTCCCGTCTCCCGTCGCACCTGCCGCCATCGCCGGCGGTTGGGGCGAGGCGGTCGAGGCACCCTTCGCGCCGGTGGCGTTCGCCTCATCGCGGTGAGGTGCCGTCGCCGTGAGCGTCCTGGGGCGCCGGATGAGCACCAGCGCGACGATGCCACCGAGCAGCCCCAGGGCGCCCGAGACCAAGAAGGTCTGCTGCAGGCCGGCGGCGAAGGCCTCGTGCACCAGGCGACCGGCCACGGCCCGCTGCTGGGGGGAGCCCGCGTGGGCGACCACGGCTCCCGCCTGGCCTCCTGCCAGCGCATCGGCCGTGGCGGCCGGATCAGCCACGGAGGTCGGGCCGTGGTCGCGGAGCGAGCCGGTCAGCCCGGCGTGGAAGACCACGCCCAGAACGGCGATGCCCAGGGCGTTCCCCAGCTGACGTGCGGTGTTCACGGCACCGCTGGCCATTCCACCGCGTTCGGGCCCGACGGACGCCAACGCCGCGGACGCGAGCATGGGAGTGGCGAGCCCGACGCCGATACCCGTCACCGCGAGGCCGGGGACGAGAACGGTCCAGCTCGAATCCGCGTCGATCGTCGCCTGGAGGAGCGCACCCCCACCGATCAGCAGCAGCCCGAGCCCGATCATCCAGCGCGCCGAGGCCCCGTGCAGGAAGCGCCCGGACAACGACGCGACGACGAACGCGGCCGCGCTCATGGGCAGACACGTGAGACCCGCCGCCACGGGCCCCATGCCGCGTACGGACTGGAGCCACAGCGAGGTGTAGGCCAGGTAGGAGAACGCGGCCACGGACAACAGCACCGCGGCGATCATGAGTCCCGAGAACGATCCCTGGCGGAAGAGTGTGAGGTCCAGCAGGGGTTGCCGCCGACGCGTCTCGATCACGAGGAAGGCGAGCAGCGCCACCGCCGCGAGAGTGAAGAGCCCCAGGGTCGTGGCCGACGTCCAGCCGTGCTCGCTGCCCTTGATCAGCGCATAGGTGGCGGATCCCGCCGCGAGAGTGAAGGTCGCCATGCCGGGCAGATCCACGCCCCGCGATCCGCGGGTGTGGGTCGCGACGACGAATCGCAGGGTCATCGCGATGGCGAGCACGCTGATGGGAAGGTTCACGAAGAAGATCCAGCGCCAGTCCAGGTGCTGGGTCAGCACACCGCCCAGGACCGGTCCCGCGGCGGAGGCCGCGCCACTGACCGCTCCCCAGGCGCCGAACGCCACCCCGCGGTCCCTGCCGTGATAGATGCTGCCGATCAGCGCCGTCGTGGTCGCCAGCATCGCCGCCCCGCCTATTCCCTGCACGGCGCGAAAGGCGATCAGGGCCTGGGGACCCGTCGCCAGCCCACACGCCAGCGAGGCGAGCGCGAACAGCGTCAGGCCGCCTACGTACACGTGCCGGTGGCCGATCCTGTCGGCGAGAGAGCCGACGCCCAGGAGCAGCGCGGCGAGCGCCAGGGCGTAGACGTCCATCACCCACTGCAGGTCCGCGAAGGAGGTATGCAGGCTCTCGGCCATGTCGGGCAGCGCCACCACGACGATCGTGACGTCCACGAGCAGCATGAACGTCCCCAGGCACACCGCTACGAGCGGCAGCCACTTACGCATCCGAACCTCCAGAGGTCTTTCCCCGACAAGGTCGGGCGTGCTGGGCGGAGACCTCGTGGGTCCTGCCCGGATCACCGCACGACCCGACACGGGTAGAACCTCGCATGTCCACCAGTTTCCGGGAATCCAGCGCCCCTGAATGACGGAACTCGGTGATCAGGAGCTGTGAAATGATGGAAATCATGGGCACCCATGGCTTTGATCTCTTCGATCGACGGCTCGCGCAAGCTCTGATGATCGACGGCCGGGCCGCGTTCAGCCGTCTCGCCACCGTCCTGGAGACCACCGATCAGACGGTGATCCGCCGATACCGACGGCTGCACGGGGCGGGGCTGCTCCGCGTGCTCGGCCTGCCCGTGGGCAGCCGGGTCGGACTGTTCGAATCCAGGCTGCGCATCCGGTGCGTTCCGGGGGCTGCCCTGGCCATCGCCGAGGCGCTCGCCCGCCGCCCCGACACCGGCTGGGTCAAGATCTACTCCGGTGGCACCGAGGTCGGATGCCTGGTCAGCTCACGCACCCGGGAGGATCACGAGAACCTCCTCCTCCAGAAGCTGCCTCGTACTCAGCAGGTCACAGGCGTGTCGGCACATAACATGCTCCACCGGTACACCAGCAGTCCGGGCCATTGGCTGGGGCCGGCCGAGCTGAGCGACGAGCAGATCAGGGCACTGCAACCCCCCGCGGTGAGCCACGATGACACCATTCGTCTCGACGACTCGGATCACGCGATGTTGTCCGTACTCGCGCGGGACGGCAGGGCGGGCTACCCCGAGCTCGCGAAGGCAACCGGCCGTTCGGAGTCCACGGTTCGCCGCCGTCTGGAGTACCTGCGCGGTCACGGCGCCCTCTCCTTCGACGTCGAAATACTTCCCGTCCACTTGGGGTACCAGACGGAGGCCGCCCTCGCCCTGACCGTGCCTCCCAGCGACCTGGCCGAGGTGGGCCGTGCGCTGGCCGATCACCCCCAAGTCCCGTTCGTCGGGGCGACGACCGGCACCACGAACCTCGCCGCCACGGTGCTCTGCAGGGACCAGCACGCCTTGTACACGTATATGACGGAAGGGATCGGTACGCTCAAGTCCGTTCACCAACTGGAGGTCGTCCCGGTGCTCCGCCACGTCAAGCGGGCCGGCTTGCTCAGCGACGGCAATCGACTGTCCGACCCGCCGCGCTGAGGGACACCGGCCAGAGCCGGTAGAGGCCGGGTCAGGAACGGGCGCCGCGCGCGGCCTGCCACTCGGGTGCGAGCACCGACCAGATCTCGGTGTCCTGCCGTACGCCTCGGTAGAGGTCGTTCTCGCGCTGGACTCCTTCGAGGCTCATGCCGAGCCGCTTGGCGACGTTGATGCTCGGTGTGTTCTCGGGGGACACCAGCCACTCCACGCGGTGGATTCCGCGTTCCTGGACCGCCCAGTCGATGATCACGCGGAGGGCGCGGGTGACGAGACCGCGTCCGGCGGCGGCGGGCTCCAGCCAGCAACCGGCCTCGCAGTTGCCCGCAGCCGCGTCGAAGACCCTGAGGAGGACGCCGCCGACGAGGAGCCCGTCCAGCCGGATGCCGTACAGCCGGCCGGTGTCGGCGGCGGCCTTGTCGGCGTACACCTGGAGCCAGTTCCGCGCGGAATCGAGGTCGGCTGCCACGTCGGGGAGCCCGACGTACCGGCCGATGTATTCACGGCCGCGGTCCATGTGGGCGAGGAACTCCTCGGCCTGCCACGGCTCCAGAGGCCCCAGCTCGGCTCCGTCTCCCAGGGATAGCGCGAACATTCTCATCCTCCACAGTGTCCGAACACAGTTCCTGGATCCTCGCACGGCCACCCGCACATCGGTCGCCCTGCACGGCGTTGAAGGATGCCGGGCAGGGAAGGCCGGCACGGCCACCCGCCACTGCCACGACGGGTAGGCACGTCCGTCACCCTCGGCTCATCGAGAGGATCTCCCGCCCGCGCTCCTCGGTGATCATCTCGGCGAGGACGGGGTCCGCGAGGAGAACGACGGGGGCGACGTGGTTCTCGCTCACCGGGCGCCACAGCGCGATGGCTTCCCTCAGCTCGGGCCACGCGGCGTCGATGAGCCGACGCCGGCTTTCCCTCGCCTTCTCGAACTCCTCCACGAGGGCACCGTCCACACACACCAACGGTTCTACGCCCTCGAACGGGTCCGGAACACCGAACGCCGGGTGAGCGGTCAGCCTGGCCAGCAGGGAGTGCACCGCGGCGTCGAACTCCGGATTGCCGAAGGTGAGACGGAAACCGGGAGCACTGCTCCGGTCCGCGAATCCGGTGATGAGGGCGTGCACGTTCGCCGGCCCGTGCTCCAGCACCCGTTGCTCGGTGAAGTTCTCACCACGCCCGGTGAGCCTTCCTTCAGCGAAGATCAACGGGAGCAACTCCGCCGCGAACAGGGGATCCTGCTCGAAGCCGACACCATCGCGGGAAGGCGAGACGACGCGGTCGAGCGGCACCGTCTGCCAGTCACCGAGCATCCCCACAACCTGGAGGCGCAAGAGGTCCGCGCGGCACCGGCCGAACGCGGAAGCCTCCTTCAGCACCTCCATGGGCGCGTCGATCTCGCCGGTGAGCAAGGCGGTCCGGGCCCGCTCGACCTCCGCGTCCCAGTGGTCGCGCGTCGTGCCCGCGGGCCTCCGCAGACCGTGGAAGGTGACGTACTGATCACGCATCAGATCGTGGAACGAGGCGAAGCGCTCCGGCCCCTCCCCGGACCACGACGAGAGCCAGTACCCCGCCCATTCGCCGTGCTCGTCCACATCGTCCGGGTCGAGGAGCAGCACCGCGGCGTCGCCTTCGAGGGAGAGGCGCAGGGACCGGCGCAGGATGGCGGCCTCGTCGGCGGCTGACCGAAACTGCTCCTCGCCGCCGACACCGTCCTCATCATCCTCGTCGTCCTCGTCCTCTTCCGCGAGTTCGTTGTACACCTCGATCCAATGGGCGTCGTCCGTGTCGGCCAGCCAGTCGAGCTCGGACGTGCCCGCGACGCGATAGATGAAACAGCCCGCGTCCCGCCATCCGTCGGTGGTCAGCAGGAATGAGCGGAGTGACGGCGGAAGCGGACGTCCCAGGCGGGCCTCGGCTTCGGTGAGCGCGTCCGCACTCGCCGGGGCGAAACCGAGCCAACCGTTCGCCCTGACGTCCGCGTCCAGTGGTCCGTCGCTCGCCGGGTCGTGACCGCGTATCCACTCCTCGCTCCAGAGGGTCAAGAACGCCTGCCATTCCTCGCGATTCACCCGTAAATCCCCCTTCGCACCCGCGTCAGTACCAACGCGCCAACAACATCACAGGGGTCTGACATCCCCGGCACCGGTCGATGGGGTCAGCTCTCCACACTCTGGACCTGGGGCGGGTGGCCGTTCCAGGTGACGAACACCGAAGTCGTCTTCGTGCCGGCCACGAAGTCCACCCGGATCCAGGCATTTTGCTTCCATACCCGCATCTGCCACCCCTCGTCCGGTGTCGCCGAGACGAGCGTGGCCGAGCTCTCGCCGAGATCGAAGACCGCCCGCCCGCCCCGGACCGGGTAGCTCTTCACCTCGGTGGCACCTGCCGTGGGTTGCGCATCAGGCTGTCGCGCCACCTCGCGTGTGGGCGCGGGCGTGACGCGTGCCGCGGACGGTGCCGTGGTGTCCGGGCGTGAGGGAGACACCGTCGGTTCGGGAGCTTGCGTGGAGGAAGCCGGCCCGCCTGTTGTCGGCGCCCTGGTGCCGGAGATCGGCAGCGCGCGCGGCGGCTCGTAGGCCGTGCCCGCCAGCACGGTACGTACCCCGTACCAGGACACGGCCATGGCGGCCGCGGTCGCCAGCACCCACAGCAGAACCTGCATGATTCCTCGCCTCACCTGGCTCATAGTGCCTCACCCGTATGGCGTACGGTGCGGCCCATGGCAAGACTGCTCGTAGTCGAGGACGATCCGTTCGTGCGCTCCGCCCTCATCCGGCAGCTGACCGAGGCTTCGCACACCGTGCGCAGCGTCGGGACCGCTCTCGAGGCATTGCGGGAAGTGGCACAGGTCGGTTTCGACCTGGTCATCCTCGACCTGGGACTGCCGGATCTCGACGGGGCGCAGGTCTTGAAGATGCTGCGCGGCATCACCGATGTGCCGGTCATCGTGGCCACCGCACGGGACGACGAAGCGGAGATCATCCGGCTGCTCACCGACGGTGCCGACGACTACCTGGTCAAGCCGTTCTCCGTGGCGCACCTGACCGCGCGCATGGCCGCCGTACTGCGCCGGGCGGGCAGGGGTGGCGCGGTGGGCGAGGCGGTGCCGTCCGGGGCACTGCGGGTCGGTGGCCTGTCGGTCGACCCGTTACGCCGACTGGCCGAATTGGACGGCGAGGCGCTGGACTTGACCCGGCGTGAGTTCGACCTGCTCGCTTATCTGGCCGGCCGCCCGGGGGTCGTCGTACCGCGCAAGGAGCTCCTCGCCGAGGTCTGGCAGCAGTCCTACGGCGACGATCAGACCATCGATGTGCACTTGTCGTGGTTGCGCCGGAAGCTGGGCGAGACTGCCGCCAGGCCGCGTTATCTGCACACCGTCCGCGGGGTCGGGGTGAAGTTGGAGCCTCCGGAGGGGCCACCCCCGGTGCCTGCGGAGGCTCCCTTGGAGCAGGCGTGAGGTGGGCCCTCGTCAGGGTTTCGCTGGCCGTCACGGTGATGGTGGTGCTGGCCTTCGCCGTTCCGCTCGGGCTGGTGGTCAAGGAGCTGGCCCGGGACCGTGCCTTCGCCGACGCCGAACGGCAGGCGGCCCAGATACGCCCCGCCCTCGCCATCACCACCGACCGCGAGCAGTTGGAGCGGGCGGTCGCCAGCTCGCAGGCCGGTGGGGACGGGCGACTGGCCGTCCACGTACCGGGCAATGACGGCTCACGGCAGGAGGCGGGTATCGATGCGCGCGGCACGCACGAGGCGTACGACATCGGCCGGCGCCGGGCCGACCCGCGGGATGTGGAGACGGCCCGTCGTGGTCGCTCCGCCGTCACCTCCGTGCCCGGCGGTTACGCCCTGCTCCAGCCGACTGCCCTCAGCACCGGCGAGTTCGCGGTGGTCGAGGTGTACGTGCCGCACCGCGCGGTCAGCAACGGGGTCACCACGTCCTGGGCGATTCTCGCCGGTGTGGGCCTCGGTCTGATCGCCGGTTCCCTCGCCACCGCGGACCGTCTCGGGCTGCGCCTGGTACGCCCGGCGGAGCGGCTCGCGAAGGCCGCCGCCGAGCTCGGGGAGGGCAAGCTGGGCGTGCGCGTCCGCGAGAGCGGCCCGCCGGAACTGCGGGCCGCGGCCGTCGCGTTCAACTCCATGGCCGACAAGATCGTGCAGTTGCTCTCCCATGAGCGGGAGCTCGCCGCCGACCTCTCGCACCGGCTGCGCACCCCGCTCACCGTTCTTCGCCTCAACGCGGCGTCGCTCGGCGAGGGCCCCGCCGCCGAGCAGACCCGCGCCGCCGTCGCGCAGTTGGAACGGGAGGTCGACCAGCTGATCTGCGCCGCCCGTGAACAAGGGGAACGCAAGGAACGGCCCTCGCTCGGCTGTGACGCCTGCGAAGTGATTCGCGACCGGATGGACTTCTGGTCCGCGCTCGCCGAGGACGAGGGGCGTGCGGTACGGCTGGCGGGTGTCGACGCGACCGTACGGGTCCCCGTCGCCCGTCCGGAACTCGTCGCCGCGCTGGACGCGATGCTCGGCAACGTCTTCCGGCACACACCCGAGGGCACCGCCTTCGCGGTGGACGTTCACCACAGCGAGGACGCCGTGATCGTGCTCGTCTCCGACGCGGGGCCGGGCATCGCGGACCCGGACGCCGCACTGCGGCGCGGCCATGGCGACGGCGGGCCCGGCTCCACCGGCCTCGGCCTGGACATCGTGCGCCGGGTCGCGGAGTCCACAGGCGGTGACGTCCGGATCGGGCGGTCGGTGCTCGGCGGTACGGAAGTGCTTGTGTGGCTCTCGCTGGGCGGCGCGGGCAAGCCGCGACGTCGTGAACGGCGCCGCCGGATGCGTCGCTCCCGCGCGGGACGGGAGCCGGGCGGTCGGCGGGACTCCTGAGCCGGCACGCCGACCGGCACCCGGTACCCGGTCGGCCCCGCTTCTTTAACCGTCACCCATGCGGTTCTTAAGCCCGCCATAAATAGCGGGGCCGGGCTCACCATTCGACGATTGGTCCGATTCGTTCTCGCTAGCGTGCTGCCGCGTCACCCCCCAACAGATGACAGGCAGGTACGCGATGGGTTCCTCCGCACATCGCCGACGAGTGAGCCGCAAGGCCAAGCTGGTCGGTATCGGCATCGCCGTGACGCTGGCGACGGGCGCGACGTTCACGCTCACCGGTACGGCCGACGCCGCGTCCGTAGGCGCGGCCTTCTCCCGGACCAACACCTGGACGGGCGGCTACACCGGGCAGTTCGTGGTCACCAACGACACGGCCGAGGAGCTGCCGCACTGGACGTTGACGTTCGAGCTGCCTGAGGGCACGAAGGTCACCTCACTGTGGAACGGCAAGCACACGGTCAGCGGCCGGAGCGTCACCGTCGAACCGGAGAGCTGGAACGGGACCATCGCCCCCGGCAAGTCCGTGACTGTCGGGTTCGTCGCGACCGGGGACGGTGCGGCCGGCGGCCCGGTCACGTGCCGGATCAACAACGGCAAGTGTTCGCCGACCGACTCCCCCGGCCCGCAGCCCTCCACCGAGCCGACGTCCGAGCCGACATCGGAAGCCACCTCCAAGCCGACGTCCCGGCCGAACAAGCCGACGTCCAAGCCGTCGCAGCCGCAGCCGACCGCCAGTTCCCCGGCGCCGGGCGGCAAGGGCGCCGCCGCCTTCTCCCCGTACGTCGACACGCTCCTCCACCCCGCGTACGACCTCCTGGGCACGGCCAGGAAGACCGGTGTCAAGAACTTCAACCTCGCCTTCGTCACCTCCGGCGGCGGTTGCACCCCCAAGTGGGGCGGCGTGAGCGACATCGGCTCCAACCCCGTGGCCCAGCAGATCGGTCCGCTGCGCCAGGCGGGCGGCGATGTGCGCGTCTCCTTCGGCGGCGCCGCCGGCTCCGAACTGGGCCTCGTCTGCTCCTCTGCCGACGAGCTCGCCGCCGCGTACGGCAAGGTGGTGGACGCGTTCAAGCTCACCAAGGTCGACTTCGACATCGAAGGGAGCGCACTGCCCGACACGGCCGCCAACACCCGGCGCGCCCGAGCCATCGCTCTGCTGCAGAAGAAGCACCCTGGACTCGATGTGTCCTTCACCCTGCCGGTGATGCCCACGGGCCTCACCCAGGACGGTGTCGACCTGGTGGCGAACGCCAAGAAGAACGGCGTGTCCATATCCGCGGTCAACATCATGGCGATGGATTACGGAGCGTCCTTCGACGGCGACATGGGGCAGTACGCCATCGACGCGGCCACCGCGACACAGGCCCAGGTCAAGGGCGTGCTGGGGCTCAGCGACAAGGCCGCGTGGAAGACGGTGGCGGTCACCCCGATGATCGGCGTCAACGACGTGGCCACCGAGATCTTCAAGGTCGACGACGCGGCTCAGCTGGTGACGTTCGCCCGGTCCAGGGGGATCGGCTGGCTGTCGATGTGGTCCGCCACGCGCGACAAGCAATGCCCGGGCGGTGCGCAGAAGTCCGCTTCCGCGACGTGCAGCTCGGTCCTCCAGGACGAGTTCGCCTTCACGAAGGCCTTTGCGGCCCTCCGGGGCTGACGCCCTCCCGCTTCCCCCCACCCCTCGCCTTCCCTCTGTCCCCCCACACCGCCCCGCACGCACGGCACCCCCCACCTCGCGCCGGCGTGCGGGGTCCCTCCCCCTCACCCACAAGGAGCCCTCCATGCGCATGCGTCCCCAGGCCGTACGGATATCCCTGGTCGGAATCACGCCCCTCGCCCTCGCCGCGCTGACCGCCGGACCGGCCGCGGCGCACGGTTCCATGACGGATCCCGTCAGCCGTGTGTCCGCCTGTTTCGCCGAGGGACCGGAGCATCCGCGCTCGGCTGCCTGCAAGGCGATGGTCGCCGCCGGGGGCACCCAGCCGCTCTACGACTGGAACGAGGTCAACATCGGCGACGCCGCCGGGCGCCACCGCCAGATCATCCCGGACGGCAAGCTGTGCAGCGCCGGACGTGACAAGTACAAGGGCCTGGACCTGCCGCGCGCCGACTGGCCGGGGACGAAACTGGCTTCGGGAAAGCACACCTTCCGCTACCGGGCGACGGCTCCGCACCGCGGCACGTTCGAGCTCTACATCACGAAGGCCGGTTACGACCCGAAGAAGCCGCTGACGTGGGCGAACCTGGAGGCGAAGCCGTTCGCCAAGGTCACCGACCCCACCTTGAAGGACGGAAGCTACGTCTTCGACGGCACGGTCCCGAAGAGGTCGGGCCGTCACCTGATCTACAGCGTCTGGCAGCGGTCCGACAGCCCCGAAGCCTTCTACACCTGCTCCGATGTGGACTTCGGCAAGAAGGCTCCGGCAACGAAGGCACTGGCACCGGCGTCCGCTCCCAGCGACGAACAGATCGCCACGGCAGCCGGAAAGTCGACGGTCGACCACGGCGGGCACGGTGGTGACGGACCCGGCGAAGGCCCGCACACCAAGAGCGGGCCCGCCGAAAGCAGTCACGGCGACACCACGCAGGCGGGGGACGGACATGAGCCCCGCGCCACGGCGAAGGCCGCGAACGCCCCGTCCGCCCAAGGCGGGCGTCTCGCCGAGACCGGCGGCGACAGCCGTACGACCGTGCTGGCGGTCGGCGGCGCCGGGGTCGTGGCAGCCGGTGCCGCCACCCTGATGCTGACCGCGCGGCGGCGCTCGGCCCGCAACCACGGCTGACACCGGCCGGTGGCCGGCCCGGTGCCGAACCAATGCCCCCGTATCGGGGGCTCCTGGCACCGGGCCGGCCACCGATAGGGCTTCGCCTCACCGGGCAGGCGGGGCATCGGTCGCGGGACCGCCGCCCAGACAATCGGGGGAACCGCTCAGCGGTAGTCGTCCTCGTTCAGCTCCACCACCCGGGCCTGCTCCGCCCGGTCACGCTCGTCAGCGGAGTCGGGGTCGCCATCGGCGAGAAACGCGTCGCACTGCCGAGCGAGGTAGGCGTGCTGTTCCGCCGAGTCGGTCTCCGGTGCTTCTGCTTCGATGGTGGCAGTGCCCTCGGCCTCGAAGGTGTCAGGGTCTGTGGGGTCCACGGGCATGGTCGTCGCCTGGCAGCTCGGCTGAGGGATCTCGCCAGAGTGCATGTCCCCCACGGCATCGGCCGCAGCAGTCCGAGTCGCCATTTCACCCGTGCGGAGGAGATCATCGGATGGAAGGGCGAACAGCCCGCCCTTTCGCCAGGGCCTCCCCGGCCCCGCCCGTCAGCCGCGTCGACAACGCTGCGGGTCAATACACGTAGAACCAGTCCCCCTTCTCCTTGGAGCGCTGAGCAGCAGATGAGCAGCGATCCCACCGATGCGCCGACACCGGCTCCCCCGTCGGCCACTGCCCGTCACGGGCCTGCTGTCGCCCGTGAGGAGTTCGACGCGCTCTTCGAGACGGTCCGCGCGTGGGGCCGTTGGGCGCCCGCCGATCGCGGGGCGTGGAACCAGGTGACCGCGGACCACGTCCGGCGGGCCACCGCCCTGGTCCGGTCGGGGACCGTCGTCACGATGGCACGGCCGTGGGACACCGTCTCAGGCCCGGACAACAGCAAGCCGGCGTTGCATTACATGTCCGATCTCGGTGACGTGGAGCCCGCGGAGCCCTCCACCCACAAGGACTTCATCGGCGCCGACTACCACGGCAAGGGCGTCAGCCATCTGGACGCGCTGTCCCACATCGCCTACCGCGGGCAGCTCTACGACGGCGGTACGGCACGGGAGCTCGTCGGCGCCGGTGGGGCCCGCTTCGGTGACGTCTCGGCTCTCGGTCCGTTGGTGACCAAGGGGGTGCTCCTCGACCTGCCCGCCGTTCTCGGCTCCGCTCGGCACCGAGGCGGCCTCCCGTGCGATGTCGTTCATCCACCAGGACCTGGGCCTGGTCGGGTGGATGACGGTCGCCGAGAACATCGCCCTGGGCACCGGATATCCACGCCGGGCGGGGCTCGTGTCCTGGCGGCGGACCCGTCGGCAGTGCGCCGAGGCCCTGGGCACCGTCGCCGCGCACCTCGACCCGGATGCCGTCGTCGCGGACCTGACCCGGGCCGAACGCTCCCTGGTGGCCATCGCCCGCGCGCTGTGTACGCGGGCCGAGCTCATCGTCCTCGACGAGCCGACCGCCAGCCTCCCGGCGGCGGACTGCGCCCGGCTCTTCGACGTCCTGCACACCCTGCGCGACCACGGCCACGCCATCGTGTTCGTCACCCACCGGCTCGACGAGGTGTACAAGGTCGCGGACACCTTCGCCGTCCTGCGCGACGGCCGCCTCATCAGCCACGGCCCGCTCGCCGGCCACGGCCCCGCCCGGCTGGTGCACGACATCGTGGGCTACGAACCGGGCGGCCACCGGCTCGCCGCCCCCGCCGCGGGACCCGCCGTCCTGAGCCTCGATCGTGTACGGACCCACAGCACGGGACCAGTCAGCCTGCGCCTGCGCGCCGGTGAGGTCCTCGGCATGGTGGGTCTGACCGGCGCCGGGCACATGGAACTGGGCCGTGCCCTCGCCGGCGCCCGGCCGATCGTCGAGGGACGAGCCCTGCTCGACGGCCGGCCGTACCGGCCCGGCACGGTCACCGCCGCTGTCGACGCCGGCACCGGCTTCGTGACCAGCGACCGGCAGGAAGAAGGCTGTGCTCCCGAACTGACCGTGCGGGAGAACTTCCTGGCCAACCCCGGGGCAAGGGGCCGGGGCCTGCGGGGCAGGCACTGGATCAGCCCCGGGCGCGAGCGCGCCGAGGCCACCGCCCTGATCGAACGGTTCGCCGTGCGGCCCCGGGACAGCGAGGTCCCGATCGCCACCCTGTCCGGAGGAAACCAGCAGAAGGTCATGATCGGCCGGTGGCTCGGGCTGAGCCGAAGACTACTGATCCTGGAGGAGCCGACCGCCGGAGTGGACGTCGGCGCCAAGGCCGCGATCTACGGTCTGCTCCGGAACGCGCTGGCCGGGGGTCTCGCCGTGCTGCTCGTCTCCACCGACTTCGAGGAGGTCGCAGGCGTGTGTCATCGCGCCCTGGTGTTCGTCCGCGGGACCGTGACGGCGGAGCTGAGCGGTGACGCCCTCACCGTCGCCGCACTGGCCGGCGCTGCCTCGGACATGGACGCCCTCACCGGGACGCCCGGACGGTGACCCCCGCCCGCGCCCCCTCGCCCCGTCCCCCGCTGAGCCGCCGGTTCGGACACCTCATCGGCGCCTACGGCCTCCTGGCCCTCGGCGCCCTGCTGTTCCTGGCCTTCTCCCTCACGCTGCCGGACACCTTTCCCACGCTGGACAACATCTCCGCCGTCCTGTCCAACCAGTCGATCCCCGCGATCCTCGCGCTCGGGGCGACGATCCCCATCGCCACCGGCAAGTTCGACCTGTCCCTCGGCTACGGTCTCGGTCTCGCGCACGTCATGACGATGCAGCTCATCGTCACCGAGGGATGGTCCTGGCCCCTCGTGTGCCTCGTGGTGGTCCTCGGTGGGGCCTTCGTCGGCGCTGTCAACGGTCTCGTCGTCGAATTCGCGAGGATCGACTCCTTCATCGCCACCCTCGGCACCGGCAGCATCATGTACGCCTTCACCGGCTGGATCACCGAGGGGGCACGGATCGTCCCCGGACCGCACGGTCTGCCGGCCGACTTCACCGCCCTCTACGACTCCCGGTTCCTCGGCCTGCCGGTAGCGGCCTTCTACGTTCTCGCCCTCACCGCCGTGCTGTGGCTGCTCCTGGAGCGGCTGCCCTTCGGCCGGTACCTGTACGTGATCGGGTCCAACCCCCGGGCGGCCGACCTGGTGGGCATCCCCTCACGGCGCTATGTCGTCTGTGCCTTCGTCGGCTCGGGCCTGGTCGTCGGCGTCGCCGGTGTCCTGCTCGCCGCGCAGCAGCAGATCGGCAACCCCAGTGTCGGCATGGACTACCTGCTGCCCGCCTTCGTCGGCGCCCTCCTCGGCTCCACGGCCATCAGGCCCGGCCGCGCCAACGCCCTGGGCACCCTCGTCGCCGTCACCGTCCTCGCCATCGGCCTCGCCGGCATCGGACAGCTCGGCGCCCAGTTCTGGGTCACCCCGCTGTTCAACGGCGCCACCCTGCTCATCGCCGTCGGCCTGGCCGGCTATGCCGCGCGCCGACAACTGCGCCAACGGCGGCCGGAGCCCTCCCGGTCACCCCACGCCCCGCCCGAAGCCGCCTCGTGACTCGGGTCGTCCGCTCCACCGACATCCCCTCCGCGAGGAGTGCCCTTGCAGACGCACCGCAAGACCGTCCTGGGGGGCGTAGTCGTCCTGGCAGCGGCGGCCACCGTCCTCGTCGGTTGTGAGCGCGGTGCGTCGACCGGCGTCGCGCCCCTCTCCTCGGGGCCGACGGAGGCCAGTTGCCCTGCCGCCCTGGGCAAGGCCGAAGCGGCCGTGCGGCAGGCCGAGAAGACCGACGCCCCGTGGAACGGTCCCACCAGGGGGCCCAAGGCGGTCTCCGGCAAGAACATCGTCTACGTCGCGCAGACCATGACCAACCCCGGCGTCGCCGGCACCGCCCACGGTGTCCGGGAAGCCGCAAGAGCCATCGGCTGGAACGTCCGGGTGATCGACGGCCAGGGCACCCCCGCGGGGATCCAGGCGGCGTTCAGCCAGGCCATCGCCCTCCGGCCCTCCGGGATCGTCATCGGTGGCTTCGACCCCCGCCTGACGTCCCAACAGGTCGCCAGGGCCACCGCGGAACACATTCCGCTCATCGGCTGGCACGCGGTCGACTCCCCCGGTCCCAGCAAGGACCCCGAACTTTTCAGCAACATCACCACCAGGGTCGAGGACGTCGCGAGGATCAGCGCGGACTGGATCACGACGCACTCCCACGGCGACGCCGGAGTCGTCGTATTCACCGATGCCTCGATTCCGTTCGCCAGGAACAAATCCGAGCTGATCAAGAAGGGTCTCGCCGCCTGCTCCGGTGTGAAACTCCTCGCCGAGGAGAACATCCCGATCTCGGACACCAGCAATCGGACTCCCCGGGAGGTGTCCGCGCTGCTCTCCCGGTTCGGGGAGAAGTGGACCCACTCCGTCGCCATCAACGACGTGTACTTCGCCGACGCCGCCCCGGCCCTGCGCGCGGCACGCAAGAAGGGCGCCGCGGCCCCCTTCAACATCGGCGCGGGCGACGGCGATCCGTCCGCCTTCCAACGCATCAACAGCAAGCAATTCCAGGCAGCCACCGTGCCGGAGGCGCTTTCGGAGCAGGGCTGGCAGATTGTCGACGAGTTCAACCGCGCCTTTTCCGGCGAGCCCGCCAGCGGATACGTCGCCCCGGTTCACATCGCCACGGCCGCCAACAGCGGCGGAACCACGACCTGGGACCCACCCGGCTACCGCGCGGCGTACCGGACGATCTGGGGCACGTGAGACGTCGTTGCCGCCAGTGGCGGCGAGTGCCCTGCGGGCGCGTCCTCAAACGCCGGGCGGGCTGGTTTGGGCTGAGCTCAGCAACCAGCCCGTCCGGCGTTTGAGGACACAGCACAGCAACGAGGTTGTCATTTCAACCTATTTGCGGCATGACTCGGATTGGGTTCCACTGGGAGAGGAAGCTCGATTTCGACCTGGAAGGGATGGTCGCATGTCACTCATCGACCGTGCGACAAAGGACCAGAAGCTGTCAGCTGCCGACGTCGAATCGGCCCTCGACCCGGTGGAAGCGGAAGGCACGTACCGCGACACGCGCGAATGTGCGGCGCTTGCCCTTCAGGCTGGTGGTGGCCAAGCCCTGCTGTCGCCTCCGACGCCGCGGCCCAAGAAGGACAAGGGCTGAGGTGGGGCCTCATGGAGCAGCCTGACACGTCCACCCCTCTGGCGGGCGCGGTGCAGGAGCTCGCATCGCAGGTGGCCTCCGCCCTTCGCGGTGGAGACCACCTCGGTGTGTTGGGCAGGGTGGTGTCCGTCGCAGGTCCGGGCAGGGACGATGTCACCCTGGCCGCCGTACGCGTTCTGGGCTCCGACGCCCTGCTGCCGAGTGTGCTGCTGGGGCGGCCGGTTGCCCCCGAGGACCGGGCGGTCTTCGAGCAGGCGGCATCCGCCTTCCCGCCCGCCGCGGGTGCCGGGCCCTCCTCGGTGTGGAGCCATTGGGCGATGCGGCGTACGATCGGAGAGGGCGGCACCGAGCCGGGAACCCAGTGGCTCGATGCAGCACCGTGGCAGGTTCTGACGCGGCAACTGGCCCTCCTGGCAGCCCTGGCCGTGCCCGGCGCCGACTGCGGCGTCGGCCGACTGGCCGCTGCCCGCCCGGTGGATGTCGCCCGCGGTTTCGTCCGGGCGGTGCGTCGCCGCGACTGGCTGCAGGCGGCCGGAGCAGGTCGTTGGCTGTCACTGATTGATGGTGTCCCCGAGAGCCTGAGGCTGGCTGAGGGGCTTGAGTTCGTGAACCTCATGGCAGGTGACACCCCCCGCGTCGCACTGCAGTTGCGGGCCGCTCAGCTCTTGCGTACCGGAGCCCTGGTGTGAACGGCGAGACGGTGGACGTCGCGCGCACGGGGGAGGAGGCCTTGCGCTGGCTGTCGCAGAACAGGGCCGGCTTTTGCCTGTGCGATGGCGTCCTGGACGCCGCCACTGAGGTCGACCGCACATTGAAACCGCTGGGAGAACTGGCCCAGGTATGCGTCTGCGTGTGCAGGCACACCCGCCCCGGCACTCCTCACCACCGGCTTGCGGCCGAACTGCTCGCATTTGCCTGGGACGAGACCGACCACGGTGCGCTCTTTCTTGAGTTGCAGCGCCTGGAGCCGGCCGGTACCTACCCGCTGGAGTTCTATGCCGCTTTCGCCTCCGCCGGGTTGCGGCACAGCGGGTTCGAGGAGTTCGCTGCGACGGTCACCGGCACCCGCGGCTGGCGGGCCACCGAGCAGTACCCCAACCGTCTGCTGGGCGTGCTCAACACCGAGCGGCGCACCGGCTTGCCGGCTCACGAGGAAGACGGGGTGGTCTTGTGCCGCACCTGGCTCGGGTCTCTCCCCGAGCCGTGGATGTTCGAACGCGGTGCGGGATATTCCGCTACCCATGTCATCTTTCATCTCACCGACTGGGGCCGCGCTGTCCACCAGGTGCCGTCATGGCTTGCCGCCTACCTGGAGACGTGGCTTCCGCCCTGGCTCGACACCTGCCTGGATGCCGGGCAGTGGGATCTGAGCTGTGAACTGCTGGCCGTGGCCGCCAGTCTCCCCAGCCCGCCGGACAGGGCCATGGTCGAGGACGCTTGGGCCACGGTGGCCAACGCGCAAGAACCCTCGGGCGCCCTGGCCGAGGCCGGACCCGCACCTCACCGGCTCGCCCTGCCACACGATTTCCTCCACTGCTACCACTCCACGCTGATGGCGGCCTATGCCGCCGCGCTGACCAGCGCGCGTCTCGCCTGTGACGCCGTTGGCGGACAGGGGCTGCCATGACCAGCACTCGTCTGATCCACAACGTCGGCCGGGGGGCTGTTGAGTGGCTGTATGCGCACCGCGACGGGTTCCGGCTGGAGCAGGACGCCGACCCGGAGACCGGTTTCCTGGACCGCTTCAAACCGATCGGTGAACTGGCCATGATCGGCAGAGTGCTGTTCCGGGAGGGTGTATCCGGCTCCCGGGAGACCGACCTGGTGCGCCTACTGCTCGACCATGCCTGGCGGGTGGCTCTGGACGGCGGCCGCATGCTGATCCGCGGACAGCGTATCGAGCCTCTGTCACCCATTCCGTTCGAGACCTACCTGCCGTTCCGTGAACTGGGCTACGAAAGCCCGGAGATGGAGCAGTGGGTGCGCGTCAGCCACCGGTTCGGCAGCCGGGGAGCCCTTGAGGTGCTGCCCGTTCGGCGTCTGGGCCTGTCCGCGTGCGAGCGCCGCTTCGGGCTGGAGCCCGCCGTGCCCGAGCCGCAGGCCCTGCGACGGACGTGGCTGGGCCGCACACCCGAGCCCTGGAACGTGGACACGCGGGTCGGATACGACATCACCCACACCGTCTTCCACCTCACCGACTGGGGCGAGAGGCCCGACGGGGTGCCGGCCGGGCTGGCCGCCTACCTCAACACCTGGCTGCCTGCCTGGCTGGACGACTGGCTGGACCTGCGCCGCTGGGACCTGTTGGGCGAGCTCCTCGTCGTCGATGCCTGTCTGCCCCGCCCCACCCTGGACGAGCGTGCCTGGGAAGGGTTCGCCGCCGCCCAGCAGCCCGATGGAGCGATGCCCGCAGTGCACCGGATGCCCGAGGGGGACCCCGGGGACGTCTTCGACATCGTCTACCACCCCACGCTGATCGCCGCCTTCGCCTCCGTCCTGGCCACCTCCCGCGTCCTGACCCGGATGGCCGCCGCATGACCACCACCGCCGCGCTGGACGATGACACGGCGGTGGCCGCGCGGCTCGAGGAGGCCGTTCGCACCGTCGACGCCCCCGACGTGGTCTTCGCCTTTTCCCGCGACGGCCGGACCACCCTCCGGTCCGGTGGCACCGCGCCACCCCCGCCCGTCCCCCGCGAACAGCTGCGCTACGAGCTCGGGTCGGCCTCCAAGACCTACGCGGGACTGCTGCTGGCCGAGCTGACCGGCTCCGGCACGCTGTCCGCAACGGATCCGGCCACCGCCCACCTCGACCCCGGCCACGTACACGGCAGGCGCTCCGCGATCACGCTGACACACCTGATCACCCACACCTCGGGCCTTCCCCCCTTGCCCGCGGACTTCTACCCCCAGGGCCTGCCCCGCTGGTCCACCAACCCCTACGCCCGCTACCCACCCCAGCGGGTCGTGCGCGCCTTCCTGCGCCACCATCCGCGCCACCGGCCCGGCACCCGCTGGCGCTATTCCAACTTCGCCGTCGCCGTCCTCGGCCACTCCCTGGCCGCCGCCACCGCCACCCCGTGGGAAGATCTCCTCACCCATCGGGTACTCGATTCCCTCGGACTGACCGACACCGCCCTGCACCCCGGCGGACCGGGCACCGACGCCACCGGCCACCGCGCCGACGGCAGGACGCCCGTGCCCGCCCTGCACATCGGCGGATTCGCCGCCGCCGGAGCCATCCGGGCCACTCCAGGCGACGTGCTCACTTTCCTCGAGGCCCATCTGCGCCCCGACACAGCCGGCCCGCTGGCCGACGCACTGCGCGAGGTACGCCGCCCCGTACTGCGCCGCGGGCTGAGGCACCAGCACGTACACACACTGACCTGGTTTCAGCACCCCACCGACCTGGGGCCGTTGTACTTCCACGCCGGAGCGACCAGTGGCCAGCAAGCCTTCCTGGGCTTCCGGCCCGATACCGGCACAGCACTGGCCGCACTCTGCACCCGCCGCTGTCGCACCCACGACGCCCTGGTGGCCACGGCCTACGACCTGCTGTTCCAGCGACTCCCGTAAAAAGAGCTCCCCGAGCAGTCGCCACACGGCAGCGTCATCGAAAGCCGGTGGCCTGCTGGGCCGCGGGAGTCCGCACACCTCCTGCGGGTATCAACACGCTCGCTGGTATTCGACCTGGTCAAGAGCGTTCCCATCACCGAAGTCGAAGGTGCGCGCGGTGCCGCACTCGGTGAAGCCGCACTTGCTGTAGAAGCGACGGGATCGTGGGGTGTCAGGCAGTGTCCACAGGTGTACCTGGGCGAATCCGTCATTGCGCACGTGGAGCAGCGTCTCGGCCATCAATACGGCGGCGACGCCTCCGCCCCAGCTGTCGGGGCGGCTGTAGAAGGTGTGGATCTCGGCCAGGCCCGGCCGGGTCGAGGACGGGCTGAAGGCGGACAGTGCCAGAGGGCGGCTGTCGCGTTCGGTCAGCAGGATCGTCGCTGTTCCCTGCGCGATCCTTTCGTGCCATCGCGTCCGCCTGCTCCGGACCGCACCTGCGGCGAACTCCACGGGTAGCGCAACGACGTCACCAGGCGACCGGCAGTGTCTCCGGTCCGCGGATCAGGGCGGCGCGCTGTCCGCGGATCAGGGCGGCGCGCTGCCACGCGATCTCCTTCGCCGGCACGGCGAGCCGCAGGTCCGGGAACCGGGTGAGCAGGCCGGAAAGCATGATCTCGGACTCCAGTCGGGCGAGCATCGAGGCCAGGCAGAAATGGGGCCCGTGCCCGAAGGAGAGGTGGGGAACGCGCGGCCGGTCGATGTCGAGCTCGTCCGGGCGCTCGAAGACGGACGGGTCGCGGTTGGCGGTGAGTAGGAGGCGTACACCACCTCGCCCGCGGCGATGAGGGTGCCACCGACCTCCACGTCCTCGGTGGCGATGCGGGCGATGCCCACTCCACGGCGGTGCGGGACCCAGCGCAGAAGCTCCTCGAGAGCTTGCGGCAGGAGCGCCGGTTCGGCCCGCAGCCTGGCCGCCAGGCCGGGCTCGGTGAGCAGGGCGTAGACCATGTTGGCGCTGTTGTTGCGGACGGCGTGGGTGGCGCTGATCTGGATCAGCACGGCCAGGGCGACAGCCTCCGCCTCACTGAGTTCCCCGCTCGCCACCGCCGCGGCCAGGTCACCGGACAGATCTTCTCGCGGTTCGGCGCGACGACGCCGAAGGAGCGCGACGAAGTACTCCCGGATTTCGGCCTTGGCCGCCTCGCTCTCCTCCCGCGTGAACGCCGCTGTCAGGAGGATGCTCGTCCAGTGCGCCATGCGGGGTCGGTCGGAGAGAGGTACGCCCATCACTTGACTGATCACCGTCAACGGCAGGGGGCCGTTGAGCTGCTCCATCAGGTCTGCCGGGCTGCCGTGCCGCTCCATGCCGTCGAGCAGCTCGTCGGCCGTCCGCTGCACGAAGGGCCGAAGCCGCTCCATACTGCGGGTGGAGAAGGCCCGGGCGACGGCTTTGCGCAGCTGGGCGTGGCGGGGCGGATCGGCGAAGCCCACGGCCTCGTCCTGGGGGATGGTGTGCGGGGACAGCCTGGTGACGGACCGGCCGATCAGCGCCCGCCGGCTGAAGCGCGCGTCGGAGGTCACGAGTTTGACGTCCTCGTAGCGGGTGACGAGCCAGGCGTGGCCCTCACCGTAGGGCAGCCTGATCCGGGCGATCGGCTCGTGATGCAGCAAGTGGGTCATGAACGGGTCGACGTCCAGGGCCGGCAGGTCGTCAACTGCCCAGTCGTGAGCCGGAAGCGGTCCTGTCGTGGAATCGGTCGTCGTCATCGGCGCGCCCCCATCGTCCTTCGGCTGTCACGCCGACCTCTGCCCCGCCGTCGTGAGGCTGACCTGATGATTCCCGTAGACCGTTAACCTCACCGTTTCGGTTGGGGTGAGGCCGGATGCGGGGCGGAATCACGAAAGTGCCTTCTGGGCTGGGACGATGAACCTTGTCGAGGGGTTCTGTC
>NZ_JBVIQR010000049.1:0-4901 GCF_055576875.1 Streptomyces sp. NPDC033229
CTGCGAGTACTTCCTCGGTGGCGCCACTTCTTCCTCGTTCCCTGTTCCAGGCGATCCTATTGGACACCTGTCCGAGAACTTCGAGGCACCTCAGGGGAAGGGGGTGACGTCCCATCTGTTGGGTCGCCTAGAAGAACAGAAACCGATGGGCGACCGTGACTACGTTCTATATCTCCGCTCCTTCGGCATCGACCATGTCCTGTCCAGGGCGGACCCGGTAAGCGGCGCGCACTTTCTGACGTCCCTGACCAGCCACTTCGGTTTCCGTGACCCTGCCCACCGTGATGACACCTGGGAAGAGCGACTCGCCTACCTGTTTCGGCGTTTCGGTCGTGTCGTGGCGGCCGGCCGCCCGGGTGAGCCCCTCCCTCTCCCGGGAGCCCGGCGCTTCTACCTCCCCCCGGTCGGCGAGGGCTGGAAGGAAGAGATCGGCAACGCCATCCACCGGGCCCGGCTGGTAGCCATCGTCGCCGCCGTCGGCGAGGATTCCGGTAGTGCTCAAGGCACCCTTTGGGAGTACGCCGAGGCTGTACGCCT
This sequence comes from Streptomyces sp. NPDC033229, assembly GCF_055576875.1. Classification (NCBI taxonomy): domain Bacteria; kingdom Bacillati; phylum Actinomycetota; class Actinomycetes; order Kitasatosporales; family Streptomycetaceae; genus Streptomyces; species Streptomyces sp. NPDC033229. The sequence goes on from NZ_JBVIQR010000049.1 coordinate 538, forward strand.
GCTCCCGCCGTCCCGTGTGGTGCTGGTCGCCTGCGGAGGGCGCGACGCCTACGAACGCTTTCGCAAAGAGGCCGCCGAATACTTCGGCAAAAGGGCAGCGGAGCTTCACAAAGCCGGGAAGGTGCCGCCACCATCACCCGTACTCCCCGACTGGCCGGAGCCCCAGCGGCCGTCGAAACGGAAGAACGGGTTTCCGCTCCACGGAGTCGTCCGCTTCAACGCCGACTGGGCCGCTGAGTTCGTGCACTTCGACCCCACTGTGGAACAGGGCCATACGCCGTACGCGCGCTGGCGCAAGACCATGCGGTCGCAGGTCGATGCCTGGATGGATGAGTGCGAGCAAGGGCTGCCCGGGGACGCTGTGCACACCTTGAAAGTCCGCTGGCACTGGCACCTCAAGGGACTCGCCACCCTGCTCTTCGGCTGGTTGACAATCCGCGCCGCCCAACGCTGGGAAAGTCTTCTGCTGTCGCAGAAGCTCGCGCTGTTCGTAGCTATGGTCATGGTGATCGTCACGCTGGCGCGACTTGCCGCCATACTGCGCAGCATGAGCCGCAACGGTGTGGAAGTCCGGCTCACGGAGCAGGAGGAGTGCGGGCGGCCAAGTTCCTCGAAATCGCCCCCGGATTCGGCAGAAACACGGCGCCTCGTTACCGAGTTCATGGTTCGCTGGCCCGGCCGTTTCGGCATCGGTCTCATCGTCTTCAGGTGGCACCGCGACGAGGGCCTGAAGTACGTCGACTCTCCTGGCCGCCCCTTCTGGCGCGTCCGAACCACGAGGACGCTGCTGGCCCCCTTCCGTACCGCCCGCCTGTGGCCAGGGGGCATCGCCCTCCGCGGCCGAGCGCTGCAGGTCGTGCAGACCGAACGAGACGCCAACATGACGAGCCAGCAGTTTGGCGAGCGCGGCCTGATGGCTATTGCGTGCCTCGTCGGCACCGTAGTCGGAACGGCAATCGGCGTGTTCCGGGTGCGGGCCGGCGGCCAGATGCTCGGCGTGGCGGCTATCGGCCTTGTCTCAGCGTCCCGGTTCTGGTTTCGCGCCCGCAGTGATTTCAAGCGGATGAGCCGGATGCGCCTGCACCCCCGCATCCCCGAGGACTTGGTCCGGGAGCCCTGCGTGCTATACCTGCGCCCGCACTCCGCCGACCCCCACCCCCCGTCCCCCTGGCAAGGTCCCTTGGATGTCGACCTTCATACGGTTTTCGCCCAAACGGCCCTGTTCCGGGTCGGATACGCGCGCCATGCGTCACCGCCGCCCGCCGACCTGGCCTGCCTGCCCTTCCCCACAGACAGCTGGAAGACCGCGCTGACCGCTGTCCTGCCCCAGTGCAAGTTGGTCGTCATCCCCGCCACTGGCGCTGCCCCCGAAACCGCCTGGCAGCTGACCGAAGCTGTACGCCTTCTCCAGCCCTCCCGTCTGCTCCTGCTCCTGCTCTCGGGAGAAGACGCTGACGAGGAGTACGCCCGCTTCCGCCAGGCCGCCGCGGCAGCGTTCAGGGAGCGTGCGGCTTTGCTTTCCGAGGCCGACCGAGCAGTTTTCCGCCCCCCGAATCTTCCCCTGGACATGCCGGAGGCAGCACGGCTCGGCCCACGGAATCCGGCCCTGCTCGGCGCGATCCACTTCAAGGAGGACTGGACGCCAGCCGTCCTGTACTTCAGTCCCGTGGACACCGCCTCCGGCGAGGTTCCACGCCGCGCGCAGCTCCTGCGCATCCGGACGGAACTGCAGCCGATACTCGACAGCCTGCCCCCGAGGCAGTGCCGACGTGCCTAGCCTGGGGCGTCATCTGAGCCACGGGAGGTGGAATCTTGCCGACCTCGCGGCGCCCGCCCTCGCCCGAACCGCCAGCAAGCTGTTGCCGTCGGTGCGCAACCGCCGAAGTCGGCTGATGCGCTTACATCAAGAGCACCTCCGCCGGTACCGATAGGTGCAGGCTGGTCCCTCTCTTCTGGAAAGCCGGCCAGGCACACGCATTGATGACGTGTTACGCCTAGCCTGAAGCTCCCGTGTGGCCTGTCAGCGCTGGGCGCGTGGGCCGCGAAGGATCCGCAGCGGGTCTCACGTCAATATGACTGCGAAGAACCCGAAGAGGTACGAGATCGCGAAACCGACCGCATGTACTGACCAGAGCAGCAACCTCAAGTGATGTAGCCGGGGTGGCGGTGCAGGGACCAGGCAGGGCTGTTCAGTCGGGCCCAACGGCAACCGCTCAGGCGGGGGTTGTCCGGAGCCGTGGTGGGCAGAGTTGATTCCTGATGACCGGTCCGAGCGACTGTGTTTCGTTCGGACCGGTCTGCTCTCACTGCCGCCGGCAGACTTGTGCCGGTCAGGTGTGGGTTCCTCCTTCCTCGGCGGTGCAGCCGAGGAAGGAGGCCCACGCATTGGGGCGGAACCGCAGGGCGGGACCGCCGCGGCTCTTGGAGTCCCGGACGGCGACGATGCCGCCGGTTTCGGCGACTTCGACGCACGCTCCGTTGCCGGAGCTGTGGCTGCTCTTGCGCCAGCGGGCGCCGCTCAGGTCAACCTCGTGAGCAGGCTGACCGTGGTGGGTGCTCATGTCTTGTGCATCTCCCTTGCGATGTTCTCCAGGGTGGCGGGGGTCTCCTGCGGGTCAGGGCCCGCGGCTCGTACGAGGTCGAAGGTCTGGATGAACTTGCGGACATCGCGTTCCTTCTCCAGGTACACGTTTCCGGCGATCGAATCGACGTAGACCACGGTCGGCGCCTTGGCACCGAACTCCAGCAGCGCGAACGTCCCGGCCATGGCCGCATGGGCGCCCTTGGCAGTCGGCATGACCTGGATCGTCACGTTCGGCAGGGCAGCGGCATGGATGAGGTGCTTGATCTGGGCCGCCATCACCTCCGTCCCGCCGACCGGCCGCCGCAAGGCGGCCTCCTCGAGGACCACCCACAGCTCCAGCGGATCGGGGCGGCGGGCGAGCAGTTCCTGCCGCTGCATGCGGAAGCGGACCAGCCTCTCAACCTCCTCGGGCTCGCCTGGCCGCACCGCCGCGATCACGGCTCTCGCGTAGTCCTCGGTCTGCAACAGACCGTGGACGAATATCGGCTCGTACGTGCGAAGGCCGACCGCGTCGGACTCTAGCCCGGCATAGGTGGCCATGCCGGACGGCAGGACCTCCTCGTAGTGGGCCCACCAGCCCTGCTGCTGTGCGTCCTTGTGGATCTGCATCACGGCCTCCACCTGAACGGGGTCTTCAACGCCGAACCAGGCGAGGAGGTCGCGCACGTCCCGGGCCTTGATCGGGGCCTGTCCGGTCTCCACCCTGCTGATCTTCGACATCGAGCACTCCAGGTGCTCGGCGACGTCCTCGATCCTCTTGCCCGCGCTCTCACGCAGCCGTCGCAGCTCGGCCCCGAGCTGGCGCTTGCGTACGGTCGGTCCGCTGGCCGTGGCCATCACCCCTCCTTGACGCGCATCCGCGAACGACAGGTTGCCGTACGCAAGTGTGCCCCAACACAGCCAACTCCTACCGGCGGTCGGGCGTTTGCGTCCACGCCCTTCGGTGCCGGCAGGCATATGCCCACTTGTCTCACGCACTTGCGTGGAAGAAGTGCAGAGGTTCATTCTGAGGGCGCTTCACGATCCGTAGCTCTGCTGTCGCTGATCGTCGGTGGCTGGCGTGCGCGGATTCCGCCTCGGACGGAGGGAGCCCCGGCGATGCACGCGGTACCACGCCACAAGTGCAAGCGAGCGACCACGGATGCCGACGACCGCCCGGCGGTGATCGAACGGTCGCTGCACTTCTCCGTCCCCGTCATGGCGGCCTCGGTGGCCGCCGCCCGCCATGAGGTGACCGGCCAGCTCCGCCTGTGGGGGCTGGAGGGCGGGGCGGTGGTGGAGACGGCCGTGCTCGCGGTCAGCGAATTGGTCACCAACATCGTGCGGCATGCGGCCTCGGTTCGCGCCGATGTCCGCATCGGCCTGGACGAACGGCACCTGACGGTCGCGGTGCACGACCGCGATCCGCGCATCCCCCGCCGGGCGGCGGTTCCGCACCTGGACGGCAGCGGCGGCTGGGGACTGCACCTCGTGGAGACCCTGGCCGCCGAGGCCGGCGGCAGAACCAGCGTCCCCCGCGACGCGGACGGCGGCGGAAAGACCATCACGGTCCTGCTGCCGCTGTAAATCGCTCGTCGGCGGGCCGCGGCATGTCCCCACGGAGGCGTCGCCGCTCGCCGAGCCGCACCGCCCCTCGCCCCACCCGGTGGTGCGGCAGGCGCCACCGCACCCCGTGGCGCCGGTGGGGGGGGGGGGGGGGGGGGGGGGGGGGGGGGGGGGGGTGGGGGGGGGAGGGGGGGGGGGGGGGGGGGGGGGGGGGGGGGGGGGGGGGGGGGGGACG
>NZ_JBVIQR010000049.1:4908-34943 GCF_055576875.1 Streptomyces sp. NPDC033229
CGGGGCCTGTCCCCATGGGTTTTTTCCCGCTCCACAACCCCCCCCCCCCCTCGCCCCCCCGGGGGGTGTGGAGGTCCCCCCCCCCCCCCGTGGCGCCGGGGGCGGCCCCGCCCACCGGCCGGCCCCGCCCACTCACCACTGCCCAGCATCTTCCTGTTTTTGGAGGCCCTGGTGTCACCCCTGCCCGTAGCCGCCCCTGCGGCGACTGTCCCGCACGCGCTCACCGTCCGTCCCGCCGGCCCGCTCGGCGGCGTCGTGACGGTGGACGGCTCGAAGAACGCCTGCCTGCCCCTGCTGGCCGCCGCCGTAGCCACAGGAAGGCACGTGAAGCTGGACAACGTCCCCGCCAGTGCGGACGTCCAGCTGATGCTGGGCCTGCTCCAGCAGTGCGGCTTCCGCATCTCCTATCCGGTCGGCGAGCACGGGAGCCTGATTCTGTGGCCCGGCACCCCGAACCCGGCGCCCCCCGAGTTGCCGGACGCCGCTTTCATCCGGGCCTCCTACTACCTCGTCCCGGCCCTGTTATCCCGGTACGGCTCGGCGGTGCTGCCGTGGCCTGGCGGCTGCCTCATCGGCGAGCGGGGCATGGGCGAGCACTTCCGCGTCTACGAAACGTTCGGCGACACCGTGCACAGCGACGACCGGCAGTACCGGGTCACCGCTTCCGGACGTCGGCTCGGGCAGGTCCGCCTCGACCTGCCCTTCCGCTCCCGCGGTGCGACGATCGCCGCCGTACTGCGGGCCGTCGTGGCCGACTGCCGGCTGACGCTGGGCAACCCGAACCTCTCACCCGAGACCACCACCGTCCTGGCCGCCCTCCAGGAAGGCGGCTGGGACGTTCACGCGAGCGAGGAGAAGATCATCTTTGCCCCGCCGTCGCAGCCTGCGAGTGGCGGCCTGAACTGGCAGGTGCCCGGCGACAAAGTTGAGGCTGGCACGCTGGCCTGTGCCATCGCCGCCACCGGCGGCACCGGGCGGATCGAGGGCCTGCGCGGCCCGGACCTGCGACCGGTGGCCGACTTACTGAACCAGGCGGGTATCCCAGTCACCGTCGCCCCCGACGCGATCACCGTGCACCCCGGCGCCCAGCGAGGCGGCCGCCCGCTGCGGGCGATCGCTTCCCTCGCCCCGGACGGCCTGGACGCCGACTTCGAACCTCCTCTGATGGCCCTGGCCTTGTCCCTGCCGGGCACCCATCTGTTCGGCGACTCCATCAACCCCGCCCGCCACACCAACCTCCTGCCCCAACTGTGCAAATTCGGCGCCCGCATCGAAGCCCTCTCGCCCACCCAGTGCCGCCTGAGTGGCCCCCAGCGACTGACCGGCGCCCCGGTGGAGGCGACCGACATCCGCACCGGCTCCGCCCTGATGGTCGCGGCCCTTGCCGCCCGTGGCGTCACCACCCTCACCGGCCTGGACCAGCTCCGGCGCGGACACGCCGACCTTCCGGGCAAACTCCGCGCGCTGGGCGCCGACCTCACCGAGCTGGCCCGGTGACCGGCACCCGGGTGCTGGAGCGGATCGTGGCCACGACCGACTTCCACTCCGCCATCGACCAGGCCACCGGCATGCTCCACCACCTCCACCAGGTGCGGTCCACGTCGCTGATAGCGGACTGCGGCGACTTCTTCGAGGGCAGCGGCTACTACCGGCTCGGCGGCGGCGCCATAGAACGGACTCTGCTGGCCGGGCTGTACGACGTGCTCGCTCCCGGCAACCACGGCTGGCAGCACCACTTCGAACCCGACCTGCACCGCCTGACCGTCTGCGCCAACGCCGTCGACGACGCCAGCGGACAGCCGCTGTTCAACCGGCTGCGGATCTTCACCGTCGGCGGGCGGAGGGTCGCGGTCACCGCTGTCATCGGCCCCGACGCCTTCGACGACATCCCCGCCCGCCAGAGGCAGGGCCACCGGGTCACCGACCCGGTTCGGGCCCTGCGGGAAGTGCTGCTGGCCCACCACCACGAGGCCGACGCCTGGATGGTGCTGTCGCACTTCGGGTTCGCGAACGACCTGGCCCTGGCGGCTGAGTGCCCGTTCCTGGACATCATCTTCGCCGGGCACTGCCACAGCGACCACTACGCGCCCGAGGCGGTCGGCGACACCCTCGTGGTCAAAGGCGGTGAACTCGGCGCCGGATACGCGCTGGCCGAACCCGTCGGCGCCGGCTGGGCCGCTCATACCTGCACCTTCCCCACCACCCCTGCCCCGTGGCCGAAGGACCTGGCACCCGCTGCCCGGCATGCCGCGGCCGTACGGGAGAGGCTGAACGCCCCGCTGGGCATCACCGCCGAGTCCTACCGCGGCACCGTGCCCGACCGCCACCAGGTCCTGACGGAAGTCGCCGCCCGGCTCCGCTCCGGCCTGGGGGCCGACGCCGTCATCCTCAACGTCACCGTGCTGCGGCCCCAGAAGCTGGGCATGGTGCTGACTTTCGGCGACCTGATGGCCATCGAGCCGTTCGCCAATCAGCTCGCGCACGCCCGCATCCCCGACGCCCACCGAGGCGATGCCGCCGGCCTGGCCGCCTACCTGAGTGAGCGCATCGGCCCGCTGGTCACCGCCCCCGACCCGCTGCCGGCTGGGCTGACCGGCGTGCTGACCACCGACTTCCTCGCCGAGAACTTCCTCGGCGGCCGGACCCACCAGGCCGGCTTCTCTCTCGGTCAGGCCGTCCGCCACGTCCTGACCAGCCACGACTCCTTGAGCGAAGGAAGGCCCCCGCGATGATTCTGACCGGACCCGAGATCACCGCCGCCGCCCTGGACGGACGGCTGCGGATCGACCCCTTCGACCCCGAGCAGGTCAACCCCAACAGCTACAACGTCCGCCTCGGCACCCACCTCGCCGTCTACACCTCCCCGGTCATCGACGCCCACCGCCCCAACCCCACGACCACCCTCACCCTCGGCGGCGACGGATATGTCCTCACGCCCGGTGAGCTCTACCTCGGCCACACCTTCGAGCAGGTCGGCTCTAACGTGTTCGTGCCGCTGCTGTTCGGCCGCTCCTCCGTCGGCCGACTCGGCCTGTTCGTCGAGATCACCGCCCCCATCGGCGACATCGGCTTCCACGGCCAGTGGACCCTGATGCTCACCCCCGTCCGTCCCCTGCGGGTGTATCCGGGCATGGAGATCGGGCAGATTATGTTCTTCGTCGCCACCGGGCCCGTCGACCTCTACGCGGGCAAGTACCAGGGCTCCCTCGGCCCCCAGCCCTCCCGGGCCTGGCAGGACCTCGTACCAGCCCAGGCGGCGGCCTCGTGATCCTCACCCGTGCGGCCATCGCCGCCGCCGTCGCCACCGGCGAGATCAGCATCAGTCCCTTCGAGGAGGCCCGGCTCTCCCCGAACGCCTACGACTGGCGCCTGGGCGAGACCTTACGGATCTGCGACGGCTACCTGGACGCTGCCCGCCCCACCGCCTACACCGAGACCACCATCCGGGAGTGCGGCACCGTCCTCGAGCCGGGCCTGCTCTACCTCGGCGTCACCTACGAGAAGACCGGCTCGGAGACGTACGCGCAGATGCTCAACGGCGACCGCACCACCGGCGCTCTGGGCATCTGGGTGCACGTCTCCGCACCCCTGGGACACGTCGGACACGCCATCCGCTGGACGCTGGAGATCCGTGCCACCAAACCCGTCCGCGTCTACCCGCGGATGACCTTCGGCAAGCTCATCTTCCTCGCCACGGCAGGGGACCGCGCCAGCTACCAGAGAACCGGAGGCAAGTACGCGGCCACCGAGGGCATCGACATCTCCCGCCTCTACACCGAGCTTGCCGGAGGCCCCCGATGACCACCGTCAGCGGCCCGGTGGTCGCCACCGTGCTCGACCTGCCCGCCGGCAGCCCCGGTGGCAGCGTCGAACTCTTCCTCGACCTCTACACCGGCCCCCAGCCCCTTATCCCGGCCCGGCCCTTCATGCTCGCCCCCACCGGCCGCCGCCCCCGCCAGCCGGCCGGGCTCGAACTGCTGCCGGTGGTCGGCAAGTGCCTGCACGGTCCGGCCTTTCACCGCTACGTGACCGCCCTCGGCCGAGCGCTTTCCGAGGCGATCGACCCCGACCAGGTCGGCGTCCTGCACTTGCAGCACCTCACCTTCGGCGCCACCCCCGCGCTCCTGCGAGCTCTCCCCACCCACCCGGCCATCGCGCTCGTGCACGGCACCGACCTGCTCTTCGCCCAAGCCCACCGCCACCAGCACCAGGTCCTCACCGACACGGCCCGTCTCGCCGACGCCATCGTCGTCCCCACCCTGGCCATGGCCGACCGGCTCCTGCAAATCGCCCCGAACACCGACCGCACCAAGATCCACCACATCCCCTGGGGCGTCCCCGACCGGCTCCTCGCCCGGCCGCCCCACCGCACGGGCCGCCCTGCGGGCGGGCCCTTCCGGCTCCTGTATGCCGGGCGGCTCACTCCGGAGAAGGGGGCTCAGAACCTGCTGCGGGCCCTGGCCGCCGTCACCGGCGTCGAGCTGAGCATCGCCGCCCCCAACGACCAGTTCCACACCCTCACCCCCGCCCTGCGGACCTCCGGGGTAAAGATCCGCTACCTGGGCTGGCTCCGCCGGTCCCAGCTGTGGAGAACCTTCGCCGACCACGACCTTCTGGTCATGCCCTCGACCACCCTGGAAGCCATGGGCCTGGTCGCCCTGGAGGCCCAGGCGTGCGGACTTCCCGTGCTCTACCAACCCGTCCCCGGCCTGGTAGAAACCCTCGCCGCCTCCGGCACCGCGACCGACTTCACCCGCCCCGCCGCCCTCGCCCGCGACATCGACCGGCTCTGCACCACCCCCGGCCTGCTGCCCGCCCTCCGGCAAGCCGGACGCAGCAACGCAGCCCGCTACCGGCTCAGCGCCACCGCCAAGGCCCTGACCGAACTCGGCCACCAGATCAGCTGACGCACCACGCCACCTTCACCAACCGGGCCCGTCCACGTCACTACGCTGACGGGCGGGCCCGCACCACGATCACCGGAGATGCTCCATGGCAGACAGCACCGAGACGATCAAGCAGCTCGTGGCGGACGGCGTCCGCGCCAAGGTCTACCCCGGCGCTGTATGGGCCACCGGCGACGCCGCGGGCATCACGGCCGGGGGCACCGCCGGTGTCCTCGACCCCGCCCAGCCGGAGGCCGTCATGCGGCCGGACACGGTCTTCGACGTCGCCAGCCTCACCAAGATCCTCGCCGTGTGGTCCTCCATCGGCACCCTGTGGGAAGACGGCGCCCTCCCGCTGGATGAGCCCCTGGGCGGCCTATGGACCGAGGTCGCTGGACACCCGCTCGGCCAGGTCACCGCCCGCCAGCTGCTGACTCACACAGCCGGGCTCCCGCTGCGGGCCCAGCTGAAGAACCTCTACGGCACCGAACCCGCCACCATCCGGGCCGGCGTCCTCCACGAAGCCCTCCACCGGCCGCCCGGCGAAGCTGTCGAGTACACCGACCGGGCCGCTCTCATCCTCGGCTACCTCGCCGAACACCTCTCCGGCTTCAGCCTCGACCGGCTCGCCCACACCCGCGTCTGGCAGCCCCTGGGCATGGCCAGCACCCGCTTCGGACCGCTGCCGTCCGACCTGGCGGCCCGCTGTGCCCCCACCGAGCTCGACGAGGACACCGGCCGCCACCTCAAGGGCACCGCCCACGACTTCTCCGCCCGCCTCCTCGGCGGCATCTGCGGCATCGCTGGCACCTTCTCCACGCTCGACGACCTCACCCGATTCCTGCGATACATGCTCGACCCCACCACCGCCCCTGCGGCATCGGGGTTCGGGCCGAACTGGGTTGAGGAATCCCTGACTGTCCACACCGGCGCCCTGGAACCCGCCCGCGGCCTCTTCTGGCACCCCGCACCCGGCACCAATCCCGCTGATCGCATCTACGTCCACTACGGTTTCACCGGCACCGGTATGTGGATTTCCCCGAAGCAGGGAACCTGGGCCGTCCTGCTGACCAATAAGCTGTACTACACCCGCGACCGTCAGCCGCTGACCGATATCCGCAACAGCTACCGCGAAATGATCTTCGGCTGATCTGGTCAGTGCCTCCCTCTTCGGGCCACTGTCAGCGGGGCTGTGTAATCTCCCGCGGTGATCATCGACCAGAATGCCGCCGTCGCTCCGCCGCAATTCGCCGACGAAACCCTCGCAAGGATCATGAGCGGCATGATCGGCCGAGCCGACCACGACGACATGACGGCCTCTTTGCTGTGGATGCTCGAAGGCCGGCTCGCCCTGCAGATCTGCAAGCACCTGGGAGCCCACCGAGACCTGGTGAAGCGCGAGTTCGACCACGCCGACAAGCGCTCGGACGAGGCGGACTCTGATGCCCCGCTGCCTGACGACTACTTCGACATCTCCTGGAATACCTATAGGCAGTTGAAGAAGGAGTTCGAGCAGGCGGAAGGCGCTCTTGCGGTAGCCGACCAGACCTGGCTGGCCATGAGCGAGGACTACGGCGATCTTGGCAAGATTCGCGACCGGTATACCTGTGTTGCAGAGCCCCAGTCGTCCCCCCTCGAGAAGCTGATCGGCCTGTGGAAGGACTGCCTCGAATCCGAACACCGGGTGCGGGAGATCCTTACGGAAGACCGCAACCGGACGCACGCCGCCGCCTTGCAGGAAGCAGCGATGCTGGCGTATCGCGTCAGCTTGGAAAGCCTCAACCGACAGCGCATCCGAGCTATGCATCACACTGAGTTCGAGCGGGCTGTCGCGAGGATGCTCAGGCGGGATGGCTACACGGTTGAGCGGGCTGGAGGTGGTGCCGGTGACCTGGGGGCCGATGTCATAGCCACCCATCCGGACGGGAAGACCCGCTACGTCATCCAGTGCAAGCACACCCGCACAGGCGCCACCATAGGGTCACCAGCGCTCCAGAGACTTAACGGCACTGCCCGGCAAGTTCACCAGGCCGACGTCGTCGTCGCGGTCACCAATGGGCACTACTCCGCCCCCGCGAAGAAGTTCGCGCGTTCACAAGAGATCCGGCTCATGGCCTGGGACAGCCTCGACCACTGGATGGCTTGGTCCCTGCCGTTCCACGAAGCTCTCGCACGCTCCTTGTGGTGACGGCACGTGTCGGTGGTTGCCACGGCTTATTGATGAGAGCCATGACCGGCCCGACGCGCGCGGTGAACAGGCGGGAGGCAAGATGCATGGGGCCGGCGATCCAGGACTTCTGCACGGCGGCCATCCCGGGGGATTCCGGCTTGCGGATCACACCCGCGATGGCGTCGGCCCGCTCCAGCGGGTCATCGGCGAAGACGATCTCGGCGGCGAGCCGCAAGGCGGCTGCCGTGACCAGCACGCTGGGCGGCCGGATAGCCAGAGTGCCCAGACGGCGCCCGTCCATCGGGTAGCCCCGGCGGAAGTAGGCCATGGCTATGCGTACGGGAGCGTCGGCGTGCCTCAGGGAGGCGGCGGTGGCGGCGTGCAGGGTCAGGGTGGCCATGGCCCACAGGTCGGCGAAGTCCGCCTGGGCCTCGGTGCTGTCGTACTCGGCGGGCTCGAGGTGGCCCAGGAGCCGGTCTTGCAGTTGGAGCACGGCGAGGTCCCGTACCGGGTGTGCGCTCATGCCGCGCAGGGAGGTACCGCAGCGGCGCAAGGGCGTCCGGTTGACGATGTGCTGGCAGGTGCCGGCCACCAGGTTGGTGACCGGCAGGGTGAACCTGGTCCCGCAGCCGGGACACGCGTCGACGAGATAGCAGTAGTGGCGCACGCAGGCGACGGCCCAGGGCAGCTGCCAGATCAGGGGCCAGCGGCCGCCGTTCTCATCGGCGCACGCCGGGCACAACCGCAGCTGGTTCGGCGATATCCAGCGGGCATGCAGCAGCCAGCATGTGGTGGTGGCGAACTGGCCAGGGCTCACGGCGGGAAGCGCGGTACCGCGGAAGCGGTGGAAGGTCATGTCCGTCACCGCGGTCGGCTCCAGGCCGGTGGCCGCATGGACCCTCTCCATCACTTCCCAAGACGCCATGAACACGGGAGCGTCGTTGGGCAGGTGGAGGGCGAGGAGGGTCTCGCCCTTGTTGATGAGCCCGGTGATCTGCGCGGCCCGGGCCCGGCTGATGCCGTAGTCGGCTGCGATGGCATTCACCCAGCTCATCAGCGATTCGCCGGGCAGCGGCAAAGTGACCAGGGCCATGCGCCGGGGCATGCCCGTAGAGCGTGTGGTGGGCATTGTTCCCTAACGGTCTTGCGCGGCGAAGCGGGCCCATAATGCCTGGGCGCGTTCAGGGTCGAGGTAGGCGAGCTCGTCGGGGGTGATGAGGTGGCGGGTGCCTGGAGGCGGCGGCGGGTACTGCTCAAGGGCTTCGGTGTCGACGCCGATGAAGCGGTGCGGCAGGCTCTCGCTGAGCTTGGCGTAGGGGGGCGCCTGAAGAGCGGTGATGACGTCCTTCAGACGCCGGGTGGCGTGCTGCGGCGCCCGCTCCAGATGGTGATTGGTCCAGGCTCGCTGAACGTAGGAGACCTCATCGGGACGTGGGAAGGCGCGCAGACTGCACAGGGCATCGGCTGCGTCGAACGGGTCCTCGGCGAAGACGATGGACGCCGCGATCCGTACGGCCGCGGCGAACAGCAGCGGCGTGGGGCTGCGGCTCTGGCTCATCCACACGCGGCGGTCCAGCTGGCTGTCCCGGGACGCACAGAACTCGGCGAACGCCTTCTGCACCGGCTCGTCGGCGCCTTCGGCGTGGTCGGGGTGGCCGGCGAACACGGCCACGCAGAACATCGCCCACAGGTCGGCGAAGTCGGCGCGGGCAGCACGGCGGTCGGCACCGGATTCCAGATGGTCGAACAGCCGCTGCTGAAGATCGAGCAGTTCCTGGTCCTCAGCAGCGACAGTGGGCAGGTGCCGCAAGTCGGCCGTGCATACCTGCCGTGTCCCGTCCGGATTCCCGCTCCGGCGCCCGCACTGGATCCCGGATGACGTACAGAGCAGCGGCTGGCCGCACTCGGGGCAGTGGTCCAGGCGGTAGCACCGGTGGCGCGGGCAGGCGAACGCCCAGGGCAGAGACCACGACAACGGCCAGCGCCCCCCGGTCTCCTTCAGGCACGGTGGGCAGATCCGCAGGGTCTCGGTGCTGATTCCGTGCAGCCGGATCTGGTGCCGCATGTCTTGCTGAGGCGCCGCGCGGTACCACTTCTCGGGTACGGGAAGCTGCTTGGGCAGCGCGGTGCCCAGGAACCGGTGCCACGTCATGTCGTGCGCCGCCTGGGCGGACAGGTCGGTGGTCTTGCCGATGGCCGCGACCTGCTGCTCTGACAGGCAGAAGACCAGGTCACGCATGGGAAGAACGCTGCCTCTGGGCGCGAGGGCGGGGGCGACCCCGGTGATCCGTGCTGCCGCGTCGCGGCCGATGCCGTGGTCGCGCGCGACAGCCCCCAGCCAGCTGATCAGTGACTCGCCAGGGAGGGGCACGGTGCCCAGTGCCAGGCGCCGAAGGTGCCCCGATTGCGCTGTTTCCACCGCTCTGATACTTCCACGCCGCTATCGCGGGGGAGTCAGCGGGCTGCCTCGACCTCACCGTCGGCAGGGATCAGGTCATGGATGGAGGTGCCGAGGGCGTCCGCGACGCGGTAGAGCCGGTCGATGGCGATGGTGTGCTTGCCGGACTCGACCTCGGCGTAGAAGGAACGGTCGAGCCCTGCGGCCTGCGCGGCGGCCTTCTGCGTCAGGCCGGCGCGCGTGCGCACTTCGCGCACGCGGCTGGCGAAGGCGATACGCCGGGCCTCGGCGAGTTCCTCGGTTTTCCCCACAGGAGAAACGTAATGCATCGCTGTGTAGGGTATATCCTACACAGCGGCTTTGATGTGCCGCTGATCTGCGCTTTCTCGTGAGGGGTGGGGTGTGTCCGAAGCCGTTGCGGAACCGCTTTCGTCTCTCTTGCCCGTCTTCGGCGGCGATGGTGCTGCGGTCCAGGCGGGTGATGCCGACACCGAGCGCCTCCCCGGGACGGCTGTCCGGCGGCTTGCTCTGGTGGTGCCCCCGGTAGAGGGGGAGTCCTTTCCGTCCTGGGTAGACCGGCTGGCCGCCGATCACGTTGTCCCGCCCGGGGTGATCGCGCAGGCGCTGGGGGTGCCGGCCCGGGCGAACACCGGCAGCATCTTCCGGCCCGTGCTCTACGGCGTCGTCCCCACGGCCGCTGGGCTGGCGGCGGCCGGGCAGGCCACCGACATCACGCCTGGGCAGATGGCGGCGATGCACCTGTCCCGCTACGACGGCACCGCGCTGGACTTCACGGCCCTGGATGCGGCTCGGGAGTCCTCGGTGCAGAAGATCTCCAACCGGCAGTGGGTACTGCTGTTCGCCTCCCGGGCCTGCCCGCAGTGTCTGGCCGCCTCCGGTGGGGTGTGGCCCCTGTGGTGGCACCTGGGCATCGCGGCCTGCTGCCCGGTCCACCGGGTGCTGCTGACGGAGGTGTGCCCCGCCTGCGGCATCCGCCTGCGCCAGGGCTACCGCAGCCGCCCCCGCGGCTTGTCCAAGGCCCGGCTGACCGATCTGGTCCGGTGCGGCAACCACACCGGGCAGGGCCGGTGCGAGCAGGACCTGCGGCACCTGCCGGCCGAGCCGGTGACCCGGGGGCTGGCCGAGTGGCAGGCCCGGCTTCTGGCCGTCGCGGACGGGAGCCCGGCCCACCTCGCGGGCCGCAGCGTGAGCGGCCGGGAGTGGTTCACCGCCCTGGAAGGACTGAGCGCGCTGGTGCGGTTCGCCGCCCCCGCCTGCCCGCTAGCCGACAGCCTGCCCGTGCCCGAGGCGGCTCGCCGCGCGCTGGATACGGATCAGGAGACGGGACGGCGTCGCACGGGAGGCGCCCCGGCCACCCTGCGGACCATGCCCACCGGCCCGGCTCTGACCTTGGCGGTCCTGGGCGCCGTGGAACCGGTCCTCACCGCGGCGGACGATGACGCACTCGACGCCGCCCTCGGCCCCTGGGCACGCGCGGCCGCAACGCGTCGGCGGACGCTCGACCACAATGCACTGCGGCACCTCGACCTGCCCGGTCCGCTCGGTAAAGCCCTCGACCGTGTCGCGCCTCGTGCCTCCCGGGTCGCCGCAGCCGCCCGCACCGCACCGTCGCTCGCCGCGCTGACCGCGCGGGGGGATACCGCAGCTGCTCGACGAAGACGACTACCGGGACCTGATCGCCGACCACCTGCCGGGCACCGCCGAGCACAGCGGGCGGCGCCTTGCGGCCCTCGCCCTGGCCCGTCTCGCGGGAGCCGCCAGCTGGCCGCAGGCCGGACGCGCGTTGCAGATGGACCCGGCGCGTGTCGCCCGCGTCACCGACGTCCTCGTCCGCCGCGTCACCGACCCGGATGCCTTCTGGGAGGCCGTCACCTGGGCCGGGCAGCGTCTGCTCGCCCGCCACCCCGTCGACTATGCCCACCGCCGGGCCGCGCTCGCCCACGTGCGTGAAGTCCCCCACCCGGTGCTGTTCGGCCTGTACCGGCCCCTGGGACTGCCCGTGACCCGCCGACGCTGTCAGCTCGCCGCGATTTGGTTATGGACCCATCTGACCTGCGGAGACTTCCGCGATGCCCCGGGATGGGCCGCAGACGAGCACGCCAGCGCCGCATCCCTGGCTGAGGTGTACCGGCGCTACCGCACCAGGCTTCCCCTCCCCGTAGCCGAGGGCCTGACCGCCTACGGCACCACCCTGATCACCCGCGAAGGACAGGCGTGACCACTGTTCCCCACCCACGCTCGCGGCGAACCGTCGTCCCCGCCGACCGCGAGCGCCTGACCGTCACCTACCTCGACCCGGCCACCAGCCGGGCCCGCACGTGCAGCCTGCAACAGGCGGCCACAGTGCCCTTCGAACGCTGTCTGCCGATCCGCCGCATCCCCAGCTACATCGGGCAGAAGCACACCCCCGGCTGGTTCTACTCGGCCACCACCGGCACCCTGCTGGGCTTCGAGAGCCACTTGGAATCCCAGTGGCTGACCTTGTTCGACCACGAGCACGACGTCGTGGGCATATCGACGCAGTCCCTGATCCTCGACGGCGTCGGTGTCGGAGAGGTGTGGGCCCACACGCCCGACATCTTCTGCCGCCTGGCTGACGGCACCGCCCGCCTGGTGGACGTGAAGAATCCCCGCCGCCTCGGCGACGACGACGTTCAGCAGCAGGCCGACCGCACCCGTGCCGCATGCCGTGAACTCGGCTGGGACTACCGCTTGGTTGGCGCCGTGCCCGCCCAGTGCTACACCAACATCGCCTGGCTGCGCGGCTACCGCCGACCCCTGTACGCCGGCACGGACCTCGCACCCCGCCTGCTGGCCCTGGCCGCCCGCCCGCTGCCGATCGGCGAACTGCTCAGCTTCATCGACGCCCCCGAGATCGCCCTGCCCGTGGTCTTCCACCTGCTGTGGCACCACCAGCTGGCCTGCGACCTCGACCGTCCCCTGACCCTGTCCACCCTCGTGACCGCCACCGGGGAGACCCAGCCGTGACCCACACCCCCACCGCGGGCGACGCCTTCCGCCTGAGGATCGGCCAGCGCATCGAATGGGAAGACGACACCCACGAGGTCATCGGATTCAGCGACACAGCCGTGCGCCTGCGCTCCGGCTCCGGCTCCATCCACCTGATCCTCACCTCCACACTGATCGCCGACCCCACCTTCCGCACGACGGGCACCTCCCAGGCCGCCACCGCACAGCCGCCGTCCTTCCTCAGCCCCGGCGCACTGCTCGACCAGCTTCCCGACGACGAACGCGAACGCGTGCTCGCCATGGAAGCCAGCCTGCTGGAGGCCACCACCGGCTACCCGACCTGGACCGGCGAAGCCGACGGCCTTACCCCGCGCGAAGGCTTCGACCCCGCCGTCCCGGTCAGCAAACGCGTCGCGGCCCTGGCCGGCGAACTCGGCCTGACCGAGCGCCGCCTGTGGCAGCTGATCGACAAGTGGAAGACCGAGGGCCTGTGGGGCCTGGTCAACAAGAACAAGATCCGCACCAGCAACCCGCTCGCGGCCGTCGACCCCAGGATCATCAACGCCATCCTCGACCAGGACGCCGCCGAGACCGACGACTCCACCGGCACCCTGGGCCGCTTCCAGCGCCGCGTACAAAACCGCCTCGACACCCAGTACGGGCCAGGCACGGTCACCCTGCCCTCCCGCGCCACCTTCCACCGCTGGGCGTCCTTGCTGCTGAAGAACCGCCACACCTTCGGCGACGCCACCACCCGCCGCACCCTCGCCCACCAGCCCGACCGCATGTTCCAGCCGCTGGTCGCCCACCGGCCCGGCGAGATCGTCATGATGGACACCACCCCCCTGGACGTGCGGGCCTACGACCCCGAGACCGACACCACCTCGGCCGTCGAGCTGACCATCGCCCTCGACCTGGCCACCCGCTCCCTCCTGGCATGGCGCATCACCCCGGTCGGCACCACGTCCTTCGACGTCGGCCTGCTGCTGGCCGACATGATGACCCCCGAACCGATGCGGCCCGGCTGGGCGGACCGGCTCCGCTACGACATGAGCCGCATCCCCCTGCCCCGCCGCCTGGACTACCGCCAGCGCCTGGCCGAAGGCGCCGCCCGCCCCGTCGTCATCCCCGAGACCCTGATCATCGACCACGGTCGGCCCTTCGACTCCGACGTCGTCCACCGCGCCTGCACCCGCCTCGGCATCAACCTCCAGCTCGGCCGCAAGGGCAAGCCCACCGACAAACCCCAGGTCGAAGCCGCCTTCGCCACCATACGAACCCAGTTCGCCCAGCACGTGGCCGGCTACAAGGGCTACAACGTCTCCCAGCGCGGCAAAGACCCTGACCAGACGGCCCGCTGGTCGATCGCCGACCTCGACGACCTCTTCGCCGAATACGTCGTCGCCGTCTACCAGCGCCGCCACCACCAGGGCCTGATCGTCCCCGGCTTCCCCGACTACCGCATGTCCCCCAACGAGGCATACGCCCTCGCCGTCACCCGCAGCGGCTACGTCGCCTGCCCCACCGACCCCACCCTCTACTACGAGCTCATGCCGATCCAGTGGCGCACCATCCAGCCCTACGGCCTCGAGTACCGCTACCTCACCTACGACGCACCGATCCTCTACCGCTACCGCCGCGCCACCTCCCCCTACCCCGGCGGCAAATGGCCCGTCCGCACCGACCCGCGCAACCTCCTGCACGCCTACTTCCAGGACCCCGACGACGGGAAGTGGCACGTCCTGCGCTGGACCCACGCCCTGGACGACCAGACGCCCTTCACCGACGTCACCCTGCGCGAAGCACTCCGCCTCGTCGTTGCCCGCGGCCGTGACGTCAAGGACCAGGAAGAGGTCGCCCGGGCCCTCGCCGATCTGAACAACCGCACCGACGCGCCCGAATCCTGGACCACCACCGACCGCAGGCGCCGGGCCCGCGACGCCGAGCGCGCCCGCAGCGCCGTCCGCGACCAGCACCGCGCCGCACAAGCAGCCCTCGATGCCGAGACCGGCCGCCTGCAGGCCATGTCGCCGCTGCAGGCCGTGCCCGACCTCACCCCTGAGGACACGGACGAAACGGCCGCCGTCCCGCCCCGCTTCAACCTCGGCGACCTCGGCTCGCTGGAGGTCTGGAACCCCCACGACGACGCCGAGAGCGACGACACCAAGGAATCCCGCTCGTGATACACCACCCGGGCCTGTCCGAACCCCGCACCAAGGAGGAATGGCGGGCCTACCTGGACGCCAAACCCCCACTCCGGCCCACCCTGCCGCCGTTGGATGACTACCTCGCCATGAGCGAGGACGAGCGGGAGAGCTTCAACGAAGAACGCCACCGGTACCACTCCGCGCTCGTCATCCTCAAGACACCGCCGATGCAGCGCATCCACCGCCAGATCAAGCGGAAGCTGCTGCTGAACGCCAACCCCCCACCCGGTGCACGCCCGGGGCTGGTCATCGACGGACCGCCCACCGTCGGCAAGTCCACCCTCGTCAAGACCTTCGCCGCGGAGTTCGAACACGGCCTTCGACGCCGCCACCCCGAACGCTTCGCCCGCAAGCCCGGCGACGACTACGTCCCCGTCGCCTACGTCAGCGTCCCGGCTGGCTGCACTCCCAAAGCGCTTTCCGCCGCCCTCGCCAAGTACATGTGCCTTGAGCTGCCACGCAGCGCCACCAACGAAGTGATCACCACGCGTGTGCTGGAGGCCATCAAACGCTGCGGCACCGAACTGATCATCATCGACGACGTCCACTTCCTCGACGTGTCGATCAAGGACGGGAAACTCACCAACGACCACCTGAAGAACCTGGCCAACTTCGCCGCAGCAACCTTCGTCTACACCGGCGTTGAAGTCGAAGACTCCGGCCTCTTCCTCGAAGGAGGCCACAGCGAACGCGCTACCCAGACCGGGGGCCGTTTCACCCTCTTCCAGCTCGACCGCTTCAGCATCAAAACTGAGACTGACGCACGTGAATGGGCACTGGTCGTCAAAGGAATGGAAGACGCCCTCGCGCTCTTCCGTCACAAGACCGGCATGCTCGCCGCACAACACTGGGAATACTTGCACGACCGCACCAACGGCAGCATCGCCAGCCTCTCCATCCTCATCAGAGAAGCCGCACTCGAAGCCGTCGAATCCGGAACCGAACGCATCACCAAGAAGATGATGGACGAGATCATCCTGCCCCGCGCCAGCGAGCAGTCCTACCAGGCCAAACGCAAGCGCAAGCGCCGCAACGAGCCAGGCGAGGGGCAAGGTGGCGTCAGCAGTGCTGCTGGCTGACGCGCAGGTGGCCGCCCATGGCCCAGACGCGGACCAGGGCGGCCGCATTCCAGGCTCAGAAGCCGAAACTATTTGACACCGCAGCAGCCAGGGAGAGGGCGGCCGCGAACGCACAACCAGCCTGAATGAAGACCCTGGGCCAGCCGGCTCCATCCATGCGGAACAAGATCCCTGCGACCAAGGTGACGATAACCGCCATCAGAACCGCAAGGGAAAACCGTAGAAACGCTGCGTGGTGCACGACGATGCCCTTTCCGTAATTGCGGAGGGGCTCCGAGGTCGTGTACCCGAGCAGCCCCAGGCCGACCTCGAGACCCCTGCCATGGGTCTTCGCTGTCGGATTGGGGCCAAAAACGGGCCCGAGGACTGAATCACACGCTTCAGCCCAGTTCATCCCAAGGTGAAAACTGTCACCGTCGGCGAACTCGGGCATGTGCCCTACCGATGCCCACGCGCGGGCACTCGCTTCGCCGTTCACTCAAATCGCGTGGCATACGCCAAACGCGGCGCGTGCGACCAACGCTAGCACTGGGCACAGCTGTGAAGGACGCCTTCCGGTAGACCGCTCAGCGCTCAGTTCTGGCGAAGCCGCCCCGAGCCTGCACGTATCTCTCCGCTGCCTTGTTCGACCTCCGTCGGCGGGTTGGAACACATCGCTGTTCCTCCGTCCGTGCTGGCAGAATGACCCGGCAGAGCTCTGCGCACTGAAAGACTGAGTGAGACGAGTCCGTTCACTTGGGCGGAAGCATCGTGCTTCAGTGCCCAGGTCAAGGCGTTGCCTACTGAAGTGCCGCATGAGACCCGACACCCACGTCCCGCCCGGCGGCGGCGAGGCGCGAGAGCAATCCGGTCGTTCCGTCAGGCCTTCTTGCGGGGGCGACCGGTGGGGTTGCGGTCGGCGATGCTCTTGTTGACGGTCCTGCGGAACCACATGGGCTTGAGGACCTCTGGCTCAAGCCCGTCATCGGGCACGCGGTCCGGCTCGGGCAAACGGCCGAGACTCATGTACTTGGACAGGGTTGCGCGCTCGACGGGCATCCCCCGGGTCGCGTTTCCCCAGATCATCCGATAATCGTCGAGGTCGAGCAGGTCCTCCGGGTGTCCCTTGGGCGGGGGAATTACGATCGTCGGCACGGCGCCCCCGCCCTGCGGAGCGGGTGGTGTCATAAGAGCACCTCGCCTGCCTGAGGAGCGGGCTCCAGAAGGCACTGCAGTCGGTGTCGCGCTGCGCTGCGACCGGCGTTCACTGACCTGCGGAACTTCCCCTTCGCGGGGCGAGCTCTCCGCCTGTGGCGTGCGCTTGCCCGGCCATGACTGCGGTCGGTTCGCCCGTACCCAGGAGCTCACTTCCCGGGCATCCCACTTGCCCTCGACCGGCTGCGGGAAGTTGATCAGGCGGGTCCAGGCGTCGACGGTCTTCTCGCTGACTTCGTACAGCTCGACGATGCCGTCCCGGTCAATCCGGGCGCTACGAGGCTGCGCGGCCATCACACTTCTCCATCGTCAGGACTCCTGTTCGAGCGAACCGCACGCGACCTGGGCGTGCAGCACCCCGGCGCACCGTCACGCCTTCGAGGGGCGACCGGTCTTACGCCGGCTGTTGATGAACTCGTACGCGGTGCTTCGGAACCACATCTCCTCGGCGACCTCGGGCTCGTGCTCGTCTCCAGGCAGCCTGTCCGGTTTGGCCAGGAGGCCCCGCGATCGGTAGTTGGCGAGCGACGAGGGGGCCAGGGGCTTGCTGCGCCCGCGTGCCGCGGCGTCGAGCTCGGCGATCTCCTTCAGTGTCAGCAGGTCCGTGGGACTGCCTGCAGGGAGGGCGACCTCGGGGCTGGCGGCGCGGGGAGTGGCCGGCGCCTTCTTCTTCTCAGCCGGGGTGGCCTCGGTCTTCTTCCGGCGGACCTTGCGGGGGCGCTTGATGAAGTCGTACGCGGTGCTCCGGAACCACATCTTTTCCGCGACCTCTGGCTTGCCACCGTCGCCGGGCTGCCGGTCGGGACCCGGCAGCGTCACTTTCGAAGGTGAGAGGTAGGTGCGCAGCGTCTCGACGGGCGTGGCCTCGCGTCCCAGGAATGCGCCCTCGATCTCCCCGATCTCCTCGAGGGTCAGCAGGTCGCGGTCGTTGCCCTCGGGCAGGCCCAGGTCCTCCGCCCTCTCCTGCCCGCTCGCCCACAGGCCCGGCCGGTGCTTCTTCACCCAGGCGTCGACCTTAGCTTCGTCGTACACGAAGGACTGCTGGGCCTTGTCGATCACGTCGGGAAAGTCGGGTTCGCGGGTCCACTGCAAGGCCGCATTCGGGTGCACTTTGTACCGCTTGGCCATCCTGAGGACGGTCGTGTAGCGGACCTGCGAACCTGCGGGGATCATCTGTCGCTCCAAGGGGCCGGCGCGCCTGCGCCGCGGTGGCGGGCCGCCCGCATGGGCGCCGAAACTGTACGGCTGTGGGTCGCTCTGCTGCGTCCTCCGCCCGTGGGCGGGAAGAGATGCAGGTAGAGCTCCATTCAACGTACCTCTAGCAAACTATTTAAGCAATTCCGCCGCGCCGGCTTCGTTCGTCCCGCGGTAGCCGGTCCGCACGGGTCGGGCCCCTCTGGCGGCCCACGCGAACGACCCGCGGCAAGGTCCAGGCTTACACGCCAGGCCGTGGGCGTCGGCCGCCGAGGCGCCTTCTGTCCGGCGCGGCGAGTGATCAGAGCCCTTGATGGTGCGGCGGAGCGATGGCGCCCCGTGGGCAGCGCCTGAGTAAAAGGCTATTGCTTAACTATTTTCACTGCGGTATATTGAATGTGCGGTCGAAGTTCGGTCGCGATCCCCAACGGCCGCTTGAGCGGCCTGTTTTGCCAGCCCCGCCTTCGGCGGCTGGCGTCCCAGTCATCCGCCGGGCGAGGCCTGGCGGTGCTATGCAAGGAGATGACGGACATGACGTGGATGACTGCTGAGCGGCTCCCTGTGCTCGTCTACGGCACGCTGCGGGCGCAGCAAGGGAACTATCGGAGGATCCTGGCGGGGCACACCGTGCGCGAGCGCCCCGCGTCCCTGGACGGCTACATGCTGGTGGGTTCGGTCGTGCCGTTCGCCGTTGCCCGTGAGGGGCGGCGCGTGGTCGGCGAGGTCATGGACGTGCGCCCCGAGGCATGGCAGATGGTGCTGCGCCGTCTGGACCGCCTGGAGGGCTACACGGGCACCGAGTTCGACAGCCTCTACGTACGTCGGCAGCGCGTGGTGCAGTGCGCCGACGGCGAGTCGGTGCGCGCCTACTTCTACGAGGCCGGTCCCGCTCACCGTGAGGGTTGGCTCATGGACTGCCCGGAGGTTCCGGGCGGCGACTGGGTGGCCAGCGGCTTCGCCCGGACCCCGAGCTCGCTTCGACGGGCGGCTGTAGGCCGGTCGCCCCGCCGCCGCCTCGCCTGAGCCGTACCGCGTGCGCACCCGCAACGCGGGTGCGCACGACCCTTTCGCTGATGTTCGACCCCGGAAGGCGCTCCGCGTCGGCCGTGATGTGTCCCTGCCCCGTGCGTGAGCGACAGGGGCAGCGAAGGACCTTGTATGTGTGGTTTGTTCGGATTTATTCGCAACCAGGCTTGCGGCGACCCGTCGCGGGCCTCCGTGGAGGGCAGCCGGAGTACGCCAGAAAGAGGCAATAGGGCCTCGGTGAGGGCTGTCTGACGCCCGCGGGGCGTTGACTGATCACCCGTGCGGATGATCTTCATATGAGTCGCGGTGGGGTGCCTGGAGGGGCTTCTTCACTGGTCACGCGCTCGTGATGCGTTTTCCGGCGACTGCCGCGCGTGCTCCGTATGGGTGAGCCGCGGGGATCATGCGGCGTATGGCTTCGGTGGAACGTACCGCGTATCCGCGCTTCAAGCGCACGATCACCTCCCGCGAGTTGCACGAGACGTTCACTCCTGCCGCGTCCGAGGTGGCGTGGGCGCGGGGCAAGGTGCGGTCCCTGGAGCATCTGCTGGCGTTGGTGGTGCTGCTGAAGAGCTTCCAGAAGCTGGGTTACTTCCCCGGCCTGGGCGAGGTGCCGGAGCTGGTGGTCGGACACGTGCGTGGGCTGCTGGGGCTGGATGAGGATGTGCTACCACGGCACGACGCCGACCGTACGTTGCGGCATCACCGGACGATCATCCGTGAGCGGCTCGGTGTGGAGTACGACAAGGAGAAGGCCCGCAAGATCGCCTCGGCGGCGATCTATGAGGCGGTGCAGACCAAGGACAATCCGGCCGACCTGGTCAACGTGGCGCTGGAGCAGTTGGTCAAGGAGCGGCTGGAGCTGCCGGGTTACACCACGCTGGACGTGATGGCTGCGGAGATCCGCACGGAGGTGAACACGAGGTTCTTCGAGACGATCGCCTCCCGGATCGACAGTGTGGACACCTCACGCATCCTCGGCCTGCTGCGGGTGGTCACGGGGGCGCGCAGTCGGTACGACGAGCTGAAGCGGCCGGCGAAGGCGCCGTCGGTGTCCCATCTGCGGGAGCACCTGGCCTACCTGGACAAACTTGAGCTGCTGGGGCCGACGGCGAAGTGGTTGAAGGGGGTTCCGCCGGGGAAGGTGGAGCATTTCGCCGGTCAGGCGCGGGTGCTGGACGCGGCCGAGATGGGCAAGGTCGGCGCGGTGAAGCGGACGGCTCTGCTGGTGTGTCTGCTGCACGTGGCGAAGGTGCGGGCCCGCGACGAGTTGGTGACGATGCTGTGCAAGCGGATGGCGCGGATCGTCAAGAAGGGCAAGGAGGATCTGGAGAAGATCCGTGAGCGGCACCGGGCGGAGACCGAGCGGCTGATCGCCGTGCTCGGAGAGGTGCTGGAGGCGGCCAAGGGGGCGGTCGGTTTCGACGGCGAGTCCGTCACGCCGCTGCCCACCGGTGGGGACCTGCTGGGCCAGGTGCACCGGCAGTGCGGCGAGGCGGTGCTGGAGAAACTGGAGAAGGCCGGCGGGCTGGCGAAGCTGTCGGAGGACCATGAGCTGGTCTCCGCCCATCACGGCGACAACTACATGCCGTTGCTGTGGCGGCACTTCAAGAGCCACCGCAAGGTCCTGTTCGACCTGACCGAGGTCCTGACGATGATCTCCACCTCGACCGACGGCACCGTGCTGGAGGCGGTGGAGTTCTGCCAGGCAATGCGCAACCGGAGCGGCAGGTGGGTGCCGTTGACGTACACGGTCACCGCCGAGGACAGCACGAAGACGGAGAAGACGGTCTCGGCTCAGTTCGCCTCGCAGATGTGGCAGCGCATCCTGTTCGACAGGCACCAGCCGGGCAGGATCAACCGGCGGAACTTCGAGGTGTGCACGCTGTCCTACCTGGTCCAGGAGCTGCGCACGGGCGATGTGGCGGTGGTCAGCTCTCAGTCGTACGCCAATCTGCAGAACCAGCTGATGTCGTGGGAGGAGTGCGAGCCGCTGGTCGCCGAGTACTGCGAGCAGGCGGGACTGCCCGCTACCGCGAAGGAGTTCACCGCGGCACTGAAGCAGAAGCTCACCATGACGGCGGCGACGGTGGACGCCGGGTACCCGGACAACGCGGACCTGACGATCGACCAGGCGTCGGGGAAGATCGTGCTCTCCCCGCGCAGGGGCAGGGCTCGCCGGCAGTCCGCGCTGGACCTGGAGGCGGAGATCCTGCGGCGGCTGCCGGAGTGGAGCCTGCTGGACGTGCTGGCCCGGACCGCGTACTGGATCCAGTGGTGGCGGCACTTCGGCCCGGCCTCCGGGAGCGACCCGAAGATCCGCGACAAGCTGGCCCGCTACGTCCTGACGGTTTTCACCTACGGGACGAACGCGGGGCCCGCGCAGGTCGCCCGGCACATGCGGCAGCAGGTCTCCGCCCACGAACTGTCCCTGGCGGGCAACCAGCACATCACGTCCGAGAAGCTGAACCGGGCGTCGGCGGATGTCATCGACATGTTCATCCAGCTCGACCTCGCGCACGTGTGTGGGGGGACGTGTCGAAGGCCGGGATCGACGGCTCCCAGTACGATACGTGGGAGAACAACCTCCTGGCCGAGTCCCACATCCGGTATGGGGGATTTGGCGGAATCGCGATGAGGCACGTCTCAGATACCTATGTTGCGCTTTTCAGCCATTTCATCCCGTGTGGCGTGTGGGAGGCCGTCTACTTGTTCGAGGGACTGCTGAAGAACGAGTCCGAGGTCACCGTCGACATCGTCCACGGTGATACGCAGGGCCAGAACCTGCCTGTCTTCGGGCTCGCTCACATGCTCGGCGTCGAACTGCTCCCCAGGATCAGGAACTGGAAGGACCTGACCTTCTACCGGCCCTCGGCGACGGTGAAGTACAAGCACATCGACCCGCTGTTCGGCGACCCCGACAAGGATGTCATCAACTGGCGGCTGATCGAGAACCACTGGCAGGATCTCATGCGCGTGGTCCTCTCGATCCGCGAAGGCCGGCTCTCCTCGGCCGCGCTGCTGCGGCGCCTGGGCAACGAGTCCCGCCGCAACCGCATCTACCAGGCATACCGAGAACTGGGACGCGTGATCAGGACCGTCGTGCTCCTTCGGTACCTGTCAGAACCGGAGCTGCGCGATTCGATCCAGTCCATGACGAACAAGACCGAAGCGTTCCACAAGTTCAGCAACTGGCTGATGTTCGCCTCCGACCTCCTCGCCGACAACGACCCGGAGGACCAGGAGAAGATCATCAAATTCAACGAACTGCTGGCGAACTGTCTTATTTTTCATACTGCGGTGGACATCACGAAGGTCGTCAACGACCTCATCGAGGAGGGCCGGGAGATCGACCCGGTCGACCTGGCTACCATCA
Source organism: Streptomyces sp. NPDC033229 (assembly GCF_055576875.1). Classification (NCBI taxonomy): domain Bacteria; kingdom Bacillati; phylum Actinomycetota; class Actinomycetes; order Kitasatosporales; family Streptomycetaceae; genus Streptomyces; species Streptomyces sp. NPDC033229. Next base: position 27,430 of record NZ_JBVIQR010000049.1, read on the forward strand.
CCCCGTACATCACCAGCAAGATCCGGCGCTTCGGTACCTGGCACTTGGACATGGAACCGCCGGACGGGCAGGCGGTCGGGCAGCTGCGGCTGGTCGCCTGAGCCGTCGCCGACGAGGTGGACTTCGAGCCGAACACAGCAAAAGGCCAGAGCTGCACGCACGGTGATTCTCATAAATGGCCAAATGAGAAGCCGCCGACCAACCCCCGCCCCATGTCCGGTTTGTTCGGCCTCTAGATTCTCAATTGGGTTCTTGGAATGCTTTCTTGAAACCACACCCCGCCGGTAGCTTTCGAGGCATGACTGACGAGGAGTTCGATGCCCCCGCCGCCATCGAGCGCCACCCCTGCCCGACCTGTGAGGTGCCCGCCGGATCGGCGTGCCGCACCGGCGCCGGGAAGACCGCGGTGAAGTACCACACCCGCCGCCTCCAGCTCGTGCCCCGCGTCGCCGAGGAACTCCACATCCTCACCCCGCCCGACCGAGGCCCCGGCAGACGCTGGGTGCTCGGCCCCGAACCCGGCGAAGCCGAGCCCGCCGAGCCCGCACCGCTGGCGGCGGGGATCACTGCGGTCCGCATCGGCTATGCCCGTTGCAGTACCGCTACTCAAGAACTCCAGTCCCAGCTCGACGCGCTGGAGCCGGTCTGCTTCCAGGTGTTCCACGAGAAGGTCTCCACCCGCATCAGGGTCTGGCCCGAGTACGAGAAGGCGGTCACAATGGCCCGCCGCTTCAAACGGCTGCACCCAGGCGTCCAGGTCATCCTGACCGTCCACGAATTCCGCCGACTCGGCCGCGGCACCGACCTCCTCGTCACCGTCGAGGACCTGCGCAAGGCCGGCATCGCCCTGGAATTCCTGAGCGGCCCCATCACCGGCCTGTACGCCCCCGGCGACCGGCACGGCCAGGGCGCCGTCCTCTTCGGCGTCCTCGCCGCCCTCTCCGGCGCCGAACGCACCTACACCCGGGAGAAGACCCTGGAAGGCCAGGAATCCGCCCGCAAGCGCGGCCGCACCGGCGGCCGGCCGCCCTCCCTCGACGCCGGCCAGATCGAGTACGCCCTCGCCCTGCGCGCCAAGGGCACCCCCATGAAGGAGATCCAGCAGAAGACGTTCATCGCCCGCGGCAAGCACAAGGGCAAGAACCCCAGCCTGCCCACCCTGTACCGCACCCTCGCCGAAGCCGCCGCACAGGACACCGACGCATGAACACCACCGGCAACGGCGGCGAGAGGGCCGCCACGTTCCGCGTCACCCTCCAGTTCCGCAAAGACGGCCCGTCCTCCAGCGGCTGGTGGGCCAAACCGGAGGTCGCCGAAGAGAAGTTCCACGAACACGCCCACCAGCTGATCGACTACACCATCACGCGGGACACGATCCCCGGAGCATGCTCCGGGCGCTACCGCGCGTATCCCCTCCAAAACCTCTAAAGCGCGGTGTATCCACCGTCCACGGGCAGTACTGCACCTGTGATGTAGCTTGAACTGTCCGACGCGAGAAATGCCACTGCGTTCGCGACCTCGTTGGCCGTTGCCAGACGGCGAAGCGGAATCGAGGACTCACGAGTGCGTCGGTATGCTTCAGGATCCGGACGCCTCTGAAACGACGCCTCGATGACGTCTGTCGCGGTGAGCCCTGGTGCCACCACGTTGACGCGAATATTCTGCTCGGCGAGCTCGATGGCTGCTCCGCGGGCCAGCATGATCATTCCGCCTTTGGCCGCGGAGTAGAGCGTCTCGCCTGGCATGCCGACGATCCCCAGCCGAGAGCTGATGCAGACGATCGACCCACCTCGCGCTCCTGTGGATATCAGGGGGATGAAGTGCTTCATCACCAGGAATGCGCTGAGCAGGTTGCTGTGGAGTACCTCGAGTGCCTGAGCAGGTGTGGTGTCGACGAGCGGCGCGCTGAACTGCACTCCATGCCCGATCACCAGGACATCAACGGTGCCGAACTCCTGTGCCGCCTTGGCTGCAAGGCTTCGGACGAAGGAATCGTCATTCAGGTCACCTCTGAGATAGATGTCCTTGAGGCCCTGGTTGGCGAGGGTGGGTCTCCTCCCTGTGAGGAGCAGGCGTGCTCCCTCACGTCTGAACGTGTCGGCCACCGCTTGGCCGATTCCACTTGTAGCCCCGGTGATCACCGTCTTGGCGTTGTTAAGGCGCACGGATTCCCTGACCTTTTCTGGAGACCTGACGGGCGGGCAACGGGCGGTGCGAGCACGGCTGTCACCCCAGGGTGAGAAGCCCGGCCCGGCTGCCGGTATGGCTCGGCGGCAGCGAATCGACGGCATACGGAAGCCTATTCAAAACCCCCGTGGACCGTGGGGAGTTCGGGATCATGATGCCGATTCGATCGGGCCTCGGCGCCGGGTAGATGCCCTGGTGGGGCGTCACCCGGCCCCCGACAGGGGCCCCGAGGATCACGAGCTCGCCTCCGACCTGCAGAAATAGTTTTGTATTGGCTTCACGCTTCCGGATCCGACCGGCATCCTGTGGCGGGACATGCCCGGCCCTGTTCTGCGACCGCAGAGGGGCCGAGGGCAAGCACCGCGGCCGGGACGTCCTGTGGCTCTCGACAGCGTGTCAACATCCTCTGGGCCCTTCTGCCTGACGGGCGGCGCTACGAAGTCACGCCGGCCGTCCGCTCTCGGTCTGACAGGCGACATGAGGAGCTCAATGCGCCGTCCATGGCGACGTGAAGGCAGGCCCTCAGTTTCAATCTCTCGCGTCAGCTTGTGTCAGCGTGAGCTGCAGATCATTTACGGATGCCGTCGGCTACTCGTGGTGAACTGCGGTAATCGTGCTTCAGTGAGCTTTCTGTTTCAGATGGTCACGTGCCCATGGACGGTTTCTCTGCGATGATCAGTGAGTTGATCACTTCTGTGTGGGGGTGAAGCACAGCTAAGGGCCGGAATCCTCCCAGTTCCCGTATGTTCACCGGGGGGTAGAGCAAAGTACGGAGCGCATGGGCGCTACGGGCCAGTAGTATCGCACCGGGTTTCGCGTACCGGTAGAGATGCCTCAGTATTTGCGCCTTGACTTCCGGATCCAGTCCGACAAGCGCGGCCATGTAAAGTAAGTCGTACCTGGACAGATTCAGGTACGACATGACATCGGCGCATTCATAACGTACAGAGCGGGCGCCCAGCACGCCAGCTACCTGTTCGGCCAGCCGGACCGCCTGCGGATCGATATCGATGCAATCGATATCGATAGATTCCTGTCCGCTGGACAGTAGTAATGAGGTGAGCGGTAGCGGGCCCGCGCCAACAAAAAGCACATGGTGTGGGGATGCTCCTGCAAGGGCCCGCATGGTGTTGTATTCCAGCCGGGTCAGTACTTCATAGTTGGCGAAGTAGGGGAACTCTCGCATCTCGCGGTGCGGATCAGGGCTTGAGATGACACGTTGCGCCCATACCCGTTCGAGCTGAAACTCCGCAGCCGAGCACAGATCCCATAGCGCGGGAAGAATGCCACGAACCTCTGGATCGCTCAGCGCCTTCTCGATGACCTCATCGTCCTGGGGGCATACAGCCAGCGCAACCAGTTCATTGAGTACCGCGTCTGTTTCCGGATTGGGTGTGAGAGTAGGCAATGCCGACAACGTTTTGTAGAGGCCCAGGAGGCTTCCGACCACCTCCGTATATGGAAGCCGTTCCCGGCTCCCATCGTTAGTGATCATGGGTGTTCCGATCGTTTCGCTGTAATTTTTCGGCGGCCTGAGCAATGAACGGCCGGCTTGCGCCACGCTTCACGTTGTTGCGGCGGGTCCGTAGGCCTTCAAATAACTCTCAACCGCTTTGACGCGTGCATTACCCATCAGCAACGGCTCGTACCGTGCCCCCTCAGGGCCGATGAACGGGGCAAGCGGCTGCACTACTGTGGTGAGACTGGGCCTCCACCACACGCCAATTGAACGGCGGGTCGCCCTCCCGCCCGCGACGACACGGTGCGGCCATGCTCGCAGACGGCCGTTGGTCCACCGATGCAGCACCTGGCCAGTAATAATCTGCAACGCACCGGGGATGACGGGAACAGTAATCCAGCGCCCGTCGGCGGTTTTGCCTTGCAGGCCGTCATAGTCACCGTTCTGGTGCAGGACCGTGAGGATTGTGGTGTCCGCATGCTCCGACATCAGAATTTCACGTTCGTCTTCCGGCCGCCCGGGCGGTGCATCCGTGTGCGTGCAGGCAGGGTAGCTGTTGACGCTCAGGCCGACTTCATGCGGCCGCTCCGAGAGAGGAAATGTGGAGGCCGGCACGCCAAGTGCCCGGGCATAAAGGCCAAGTACCCGGTTGGCCAGCTCGGTGCAGGCAGCACGGTAGCGTCGTGCTGCATCCGCCAGGCCAGGGTCGTCCGCCGGCCAGACATTCCCGTCGGTATAGAGGCGCGCATATGCTTTCGGAACACCTGCTGCCAGTGCTTCTTCCGGACTCTCGAACTGGCCGATATGTATCTGTTCCATCGCCAGCCGACCATTTCTGTCGAAATGCTGTGACCAGCCACGGAGCGGATTACCTGACGGGCTGACCAGCTTGGCTTTCTCATCCAAAGCCCCCATCAGGAGATGGTCCACACGTCCCGCGAAATCGACAACCATTCCATCGGGTACACTGTGGTTGACAACCTGGATAATTCCGGACTCTTCGGCGTTAACTTTTATGGTTTCAAGCAGCTTCTGAGGCACATGCGGACTCAGCGCCTCTTCCAGGTCAACAACGAGAATGTCGCTGGACATGACCCACCTTTTCTAAGGGTGACTCTCCACCATCCAAGCCCGCAGGGTAGGCCTGCGGGCTTGATGAAACCCAGGGCAGCACAGAGGTATTTGCCGGCGATTTTAGGACGTGCGCCAGCCGGGCGACCGGTGCTCCCGGGTGACTGAGGGCGTGAGACGATCTTCCGGTTGATCAAGGTGGGGGCAGATGCCCGCACGTCCCACACGCGACCGCACCTTGCTGCTGCTCAAGGGCCTGAGTGCCAGCCGACAATTGTGAACGACCCTCCGGGGGCCCGCCGGAGCCAGGCTGTCTTCCGGTCGCACGGCAAACGGCAGCACTCTCAGGTGCGGTCGTTTTCCCTTCAAGATCTGTCACACGTTCCCGGAAGGATCAGCCGATAGCCGGCTCATATTTCAGTGGCAACCCCCGCGGCAGCGACGCATCCCCCGTCACACCACGGACCGCCGAGCCGATCTCCGACCCTGCTCGGCGCTCCGCTCCCCACAGCGTTCTCAGGGCATCGTCACGGTGCACACCCGAGCACCTGTGGCAGCCGATACACCACGGCCGGTCAGGCACGCTGTGACGTCTCCTGCGAATTGCAGCCCCAGCAGGTCGATGCGGGCCCCCTGGTAGTACCCGCCGGTGATGGTGCCTGGAGTGTGTCCGATGCCATGGCCCTGCACGAATTCCGCGACCGTCGGTGCGTCGAGGCTGAAGGCACTCCCGGTGCCGTCCGACCACTTGAGGACCCCGTGCAGATTCTGCTCGGTGACGGCGCCTGTGCACTCGCCCTCGAAAGTGCCGTCGATCTGAAGGGACACCAGCAACCTGGTGGGGACGTCTGAGGTCGGTACCGCAGGCACAAATGTCGTCTCACTGTGCACGGTAACAAGGTCACTTGTGTCAGTGAGGGGTGGATCGTACCTCCGCTCGGCGGTTCCCATACCGGCGACGATGAGGGTCGGCATCGTGGCTCCCCTTTCTCCGTGCCTGCCCACGTGCTACAAGGGCAGGGTGTCAGGAAGCATCCCCACGTGTTGCCTCGCAGAGGCCCCTGAACTCTACGCTTATCAGAAGGCTTTACCGCTCCCGCCGCAGTGTGAACCTGCCGGGCAGGGGCGGGGGAAGCACACAGGGGGCTTACGGAACTCGGCGTGGGTGAGCGGGGTGGTCCTACGCTGTTCATGGGTCTGGTGAGCTTGTCGTACATGCTGTTGAAGCAGATCACGTACGACCTGGCACAGACCGATACCGCCAAGCGCCCCGGAGTACTGGTGGGCCGCTCCCACGCAGTCGGTCGAGGACTTCTCATCCCCGGTCTCATCGATGACCAGCACCGCCTGGTCATCGGCGAGTTCACCCGCCGTGCAATTGCGGCGTTCCAGATCGCCTGCGTCATCTCCCGGGCCAGCAACCGCGAGTCCCGCCGCGGAAAGCACCCAGCCACCTCGGCCATCAGTGCCCCGAACACCGTCGTCCACGACTGCCCGGCTATCGTGGCCTGCACGGCCACCACGCTCCGTTCCGTCTTCACAAACGATCATGATCGCGGTGGTCGTTCCCATACCCGCAGCCGCCATGACCTGCACAGACGCGTCAACGATCAAGGCAATCATCGCCCCGCCGCCACACCGCGGCCTGCGCATCAGCTCGCGCTGATCACGCCTATTGCCTCATTCTGGCGTACTCCGGCTGCCCTCCAACTTGACGCGGTTGACGTAGCCCCGGCATACCAGGGTGCGGGAGTCGACTTGAACGCCGGGGCCGAGGATGACGTCGCCAGCCTGCGCCGCGTCCCAGTCGGGCGGTGTCGCGAGGTCCATGTGCAGCAGCAGCGTGCGCCCGTCCAGCTCGATCTCCACGAGGGAGCCGACCGGGGCGTCGTCGCGGTCGATGTAGCGGTAGCGCGGGGTGTGGCCCTGGCGGCGCAGCCACGTCTGGGTGGCCGCCCGCACGTACAGGTGGTCCGCGCTCGCGACGCCCCGGGAACGACGGCCGCATTCGGGCAGCAGCCCGTCGGGGTCGGGGAAGTGGGCGAAGTGGCTGACGCGGACGTTGCCCCGTCTCGTCAGGAGCTGGCCGCCGCACCCGCCAAGCAGGAGAACGTAGTCCCGGCGAACTCCTCGCGGAACTCGTCGAGCTCGTCGGTATCTGTCGGGCAGACCACCGGATCGTCGGACTCGGGATCCGCCAGAACGGCCGTCTGGATCTGCCGGTTGTCAACGCCCATCGCCAGCCCCTTCGCCAGCACAGCCCACCTCTCCAACCTGCGGGGAAGTGTTCTGCGGGCGAGAGGAGAGGTAGATCACCTTCAGTCGTTCAGCCTAACGAGCGTCACGGAGAGTCGCGCCGAAATGTGGGAAACGTCGTCAACACGACGGGCCGTCACCGGCGTTCATCCCGGCGCCGACGCCCGCACTGCCCGGCTCCCTTCCCGTGGGCAGGCCTGGCCTTCTGATCCCGGTGGTCGCCTGCCCCCCGGCCGGGGAGAAGCGGCTACGTCGGCTTCCGCGTGGCGGGTGAAAGACCGCCTTCCCCATACTGCTGGGCATTGCCCAGCAGTGGTCCCGGCGCTTTTGGCTGGCAGATGGCTGGTTATCGAGCAGAAGAGGCCGGTGCGCCGCTGGGCCAACGTGGCGCTGTGCCGTTTCCAGTGGAAACGGCACACTGGAGTGGTCCCTCTTTACGTCGTAAGCTTGTCATTTATGGTCCGGCGTCGAACACGGCTCGAACTTGGTCGGCGTTTTCGCAGTTCAGCGGACGAGAAGGCGGCCCCCGTCTGATCCTGTG
>NZ_JBVIQR010000050.1:0-33098 GCF_055576875.1 Streptomyces sp. NPDC033229
TTCGATCGAACCCGCATACCGGACTGATCATCTGTGCTAGAGGCAAAAGATCAAGTGCTTAGCGTTAATGGCTGTACCGGTGGTCCCCGAGGCCGAATCTGCGGCAGCCCGGATTGACAACAGACAAAACGGGAGTTTCCTCAACTAAATGCCGAACCAGGGAGGTTGCTTCTCAAGTTGCTTCTCAGGTGGCTTCTCAGGTTGCCCGTCAGGTGGTTTCCAGGTGGCTTCTCAGGTTGTCTCGGGACGGACTGGCGCAAGGCCCGGCCAAGGGGTCTGACCTGCGGTGCAAGAGCCTGGCAAGGGCTCTGCGGATGCCGACTACTTCTGTACGGACCCCTTCGGCCCTCCGCAGGTCCACAGAAGCCAGCCGCTGGCCTGCCCTCGCGTGTGCACGTGTGTGCACGTGCACGTGTGCACGCCTTTCGCGCGCGAGGCATCCGCCGCCCTGATCGCTTGCTGACGGCGACATGCCGAGGGCCCGCACCCCGAACGGAGGGCGGGCCCTGACGGTGGAGGTGGTCAGTCGTCCTGGTCCTGGCGGTCCCGGTGCCGTTCGAGGAGGGAGCGGGTCAGGGCGGCGGCGAACAGGGCCATCGAGCTGCAGGCGGTGAGGGTCACCCAGGCGGGGTACTGGTCGCCGCCGGTGGTGAGCATCAGGACGAACGCGGCCAGGCCGGCGAGGCCGGACCAGATGGCGGGGGTCACGCGCATGGTCTTCTCCGTTCGGCGGTGGACGGTCAGACGGTGGCGATGAGGAGGGCGGCGATGCCGAGCCACAGGTGGTGCCAGCTCTGGTCGAGGGCGTAGGCGCCGGTGCCGAGGGTGGCCGCGGGGGTGCCGTCGGCGGTCACGGGGTGGGCGGGGTGGCCCGGGGTGCCGAGGCTGTAGAACTCGCCCTTGCCGCAGATGCGGGCGAGGCGGGCGAGAGTGGTGCGGCGGTCGGCCCAGTAGTGGCTGGCGGCGTCCAGGCCGAGCCCGAGCGCCAGGCCGAGGGAGGTCACCGGCAGGTGCAGGGCGAGGACGACGGGGGCGAGGACGGCGGCCTTGGTGAGGGTGAGGCCGAGGACGTGCCGGGCGCAGGCGAGGAGGCCGGGCCAGCCGGGCTGGCCCTTCGCGGCGGCCTGGCAGGAGGACTGCACCCAGTGGTCGCCGACGGAGTGCGCGACGTACAGGGCGATGAAGACGGCGGCGAATAAGGCGGCCATGATGGGGACCTCTCGTGTCGGTGTCGGTGCGGGAGGCCCGGGGCGGCCGACTCTGCTTGCCGGCGATGTGGCCGCCCCGGGGGTGATCAGCGGTTCAGTTCCAGTCGACGCTGCCGGTGCCGTGACGGCGCTCGTAGTCGGCCCAGACGTGGGCGCTGCGTTCTTTGCTCTCTCGCTCCGCCCGCTTGAAGTCGTCGGCGGTCTGCCGGTCAATGCGCTCGTGCTGCTCGCGGACGCGGCGGTCTGCGCGGGACTCCCTGCGGGGCGGCTCCGCGCCAGCCGGGTACTTCGGGCTGAACAGACCCATTTCGTCGGTCTCCTTGTTGAGTTGCGATGGTTGAGGCGTTCAGTCGTTGCTGCTGGGGCGTCCGCCCCGGGGCGAGGTCAGCGGTTCTTGCGGTTCTCGTGGGCCCGCTTGACGGCGGCGAGGACGTCGTCGGGGTTGCTGTAGCGGGTGTGGGTGGTGCCGTCGCTGTAGCGGGTGTGCTCGTTGCCGTCGGCGTCGGTGACCGTGGTCATCGTCTGGCCGTTCTGGTGGGAGACGGTGGTGGTGGTGCCGTCGGCGTGGTGGGTGTGGATGTGCTGGCCGCCGTGCACGGTGCTGCCGGTGTTGGTGAAGCCGCTCAGGAACTTGCCCATGGTTGCGCTCCCTTGAGGTAGTTGCGGTGGTTTGAGTGGTTCAGTCGTCGCTGACGGGGATGTCCTTGCGGGTGTCGAAGTCGCCGCGGGCCCAGGTCTCCCAGAAGCCGGGCGTGGCCTCGCGGAGGACCTTCCGGCGGCTCTGGGCGGTGCTCTTGGGGACCTCCATGGCGAGGGCGAGGTCGCCGAGGCTTCCGCCGAGATCCGCCTGCGAGCGCACGGCCGCGTCGCGGATGCCCTCCAGGCGCTTGATGAGGCGGGCGTCGAGGTCGTTGATGACCGTGTAGAGGTCGCCGGCGGTCATCTCGGCCTGCTCGGGGTGGCGGAGGTTCTTGCCGGTGCGGAGCATGGCCAGGGCCCACAGGGCGGTGTCGACCCAGTCGGCGAGGTCCGAGGCGGTCGCGCCCAGGGCCTTGGCTTCCTCGGGGGTGAGGCTGATGGTGATGTCCACGCCGCCCCGGCGGGCGTGCTCGCCGTAGCTGTAGGACGGGTTCGCGGGGTTCATGGTCCCTCCCTGGTCGGGGGTACGAAGTTTCGTACCCCGGCGCAAGGGGGCCGGCCGATCTGCCCGGACCAGATGGCCGGTTAGTGGCACGTCAAAGGCCTGTCGACGGCATGCCGTCATGCCGTATTGCCGTCATGAGGGCAGGCCAAGGGTGGCAGGCCACGCCCCCCGGGGGCGTGCTGTGGGGCGGGTGCGGATTGGCGGGATGTGGTCCGGGTCGGGGTTCCGGTGCACCGCCGGGACCGCCACCCCGCACCGCCCCGGCACCGCCCGGGCACCGCCACCCGGCAACCTGGGGTGGCGGTGCGGCGGCGGGAGGTGGCGGTCGGGGTGCGGTGCCGGGTGGCGGTCCTGACCAGCAGTGACATGGGTTTCTGGGCGCGTGCAGGCAGGCTGCCGGCGCCCGGGCACCACGGGGGTACCGGGCCGGTCGGGGTACGTGTGCTCGGTAGCCTGGTAGCTGGCGAACCGAGGAGATCCGATCGTGGCCATCACGCCCGCCCGCACCGAGATCCGTGACCAGCACATCGCCGACCTGCGGGACGTCCTCACGCGAGTGCTTCCTTTGCTCTCCTTCTCCGCCGGACAATTGGCGGTGGACAACCCCGGATACGCAGAGCGGCTGATGTCCGCGGCTGATGAGATGACAGAGATCCTGGCCCGCACCGCCCCTGAGTGACGGGCTCTTCGGAGGCCCCGGGTGACGGTGGTCCGGACCGACGCCACTGCGTTCGCACTGGAGCGGCGTGCTTCGGGTGACTGACGGCACCTCACGCGGCGTGTGGGTACGGGAGAGCCCCAGGAAGGCCCTTGTGTGGCGCGCTGACGGGCGATCAGCGCGAAAGAGCCCGGGAGTCCACCCAGCCCATGAACGGCCGTCAGATGACCACTCAGGGCCGCGCCGGGCACCTCTTTCCAGTCGCCGCCCGAAGGGCGTCCTTCTGTCCTGTTCCCGAACGGACGGGTGAAGACGGCGGCCGACCCCCACGGCGCGGGCCCGTCACCCCACCTCAGAAACGGTAAACCTGCAGGTCAGACCCGGTCGTCACCCGAACGGGTGACGGGCCCGCGCTCCCCTCCTCAGACTTCTAACAGGCCCGAGCGCCCTGGACCGACGTGGCGCCTCGCTCCGCGCCGTGCCCACCCGTCCGCCGCCGGGCGTTACGGCTCCGACCTGGGCTTTCAGCGCCGGGGGGTTGGTCGCGGTGGTGTCCGGGTGGGGCGGTGCCCCTGTACCCGTGGGGGACAGGGGCACCGGGGGTGCGGGTGCTCGGGCCTGTTAGTAGTGATCTTGGGTGGGGAGGGCGGCCGGATGTGGGAGGTCGGAGAGGGGGCCTGAGGGTTTCGGCGCTGGCGCCGGCGGTCGCGGCGAAGCCGCTCGCGAACTCGCGCGCGCTACTACCGGTACTTAGCCCTACGGGCGTCACCGGCGGCTCGCGCCGCAGGCGCATTTGAGGGTTCTGAGGTGGGGGTTAGTAGCTGTTGGTTAAAGGGGTGACGTACACGTCACCGGGGGGGGTGACGTGTACGTCACCGGGGGGGGTGACGTACACGTCACCCCATGCTGACCTGCGGAAACAGTCGAGTTAACAGAAGGGGGGTTCCAGGGCCGGTGGGGTGTCGTACACGACACCCCACGTCTGACCTGCGGAAACAGTCGAATTAAGGCCCAGTGCGCCACGGCCGCCGTTGTGACCCCGAATCGGGCCGCGGAGAGAGTTCCGAGGCCGCGCGGTCTGACCGGTCCGAGGCCGGTGTGGCGCCGAGCGCTGTGCCGTTCTGGTCTTGCCGGACGGGCCCGCACGGCTGCGCGCCCATGAGTGCGGCAGCGACGAGTAAACGGGCGGCCCGTCAGGACCGCGTGGCGAGGGTCCTGACGGGCCGCCCGTGCTGTTGCAGATCAGCGTGTGGGCGTCGGCCTGGATCTCACGCCCACGCTGCGTACTGCGCGAGTTCGGGGTGCTGGCGCAGCAACTCTTCACGGAGTCGCTGCTTCTCGGCGGCTGCGTGTGCCTCGATGACCCGCTTCTCGCGCTCTTCGTGCTCGGCGTATGCCTCCTCCAGGAGCAGCTTCATCACCTCGGCCTCGGCGCGCTGCTGATACTCGGCCTTGGCGGCCGCGAGTTCGGCGGCGAGATGCGCGGTCGCCCGCTGCATCTCTTCGCGGCAGGTGCTGCACAGGCCGTCCTCAGGGGCCTGGCCCTTGCCGGGCTTCGCGCAGTCCGGACCCTCGCATGTCCACCACTCCGGGGCCGCGCCCCGGTCCTTGCGCTGGTCGGGAACGCGGCCCTGGCGGCGGTCGGCCTTGCGGTCCAGGCGGCGCTGCTCGCACTTGGGGCAGGCGTCACCGACGTGGATCGTGACGCCGTCCTCGCACATCGGGTCCGGGCAGTCTGTCGACGGACGGACCAGACCGACGGCGACACCGACCGGCGAGCCGATGCCCTTGCCGTCCGGGAGCAGGGCCTCCGCGTAGCCGTGCGCCGTCCAGCGCCGTTGCACCCGCGCAGCGAGCTGGCTGGCCGTGCGTCCGCCGTCCAACGCCTCCAAGATGGCGTCCCGGATGACGTCCGGGCGGTACTTCGGCAGCCGCTCGGCGAGTTCGGCGGGCCAGGCCGCCTCCACCGTCGCCACGGCCGCAGCCTGCTCCTTAGTCATCCGGGCCTGCACCTTGCCCGGCTTCTTCGTGGGCGCCGACTTCCTCGGCTTCTTCCCGGGCGACTTCGCGGCCGCGGCCGGGCCCGCCGGGACGTTCTGCTCTGCCTGCTTCACGTGCGCACTGGCCTCAGCGGCGGCGTCGGCCGTCTTCTCGTGCTCCGGAGCCGGCGCAGGGGCCTTACACACCTGACCTGCGGGAATCTTCGTCTTACCGGCCAGGGCCTCGGCGGCCGCCGTGCCTGGACGGAACGACCCTTCACGGGGGGCCTCCGCCCACCGCTCCTCGCGCTTCTGCTTCGGCGTCGTGATGGTCGGGAAGGGCACCCCAGTGCCGCCGTACCGGTCCCACGGGCCATGCAGGAAGTACCGACTGGAGGCCGTTGAGCCGTCCGGCCGGGTGCGCTCCTTGTCGGAGATCAGCTTCTTTTCCCGCAACTTTGCCAGCGCCCGCTGAATGACCCGCTCGGACTTTTCCGCCTCCGCGGCCAGGAGCGGTACCGAAGGGAAGCACGAGAACCGCTCGTCGGCCCGGTCCGCCAGGCGGCCCAGTACGAACTTGGCGGTGAGGTCGCCGATCTTGAGCGTGGCGACGTAGGTCTGGGCCTCATTGCTCATCGGGTGACCCCCGGCGTGTCGCCGGTCACGGCCCGGTGCGAGTAGCCCGGGTTATTGCGTACGCTCATATGCGAGCGCGCCTCCTACTCAGACTTGCGTGCGCTTGATCGCCGAGGTTGCGTCTCGGCGGTACGTACTGGCCCCGCCGCGAGCGGGGCCTTTGCGTTTGGAGGACGATCCTCTAACGATCCGGCCCGGAGGAGGACCCCCGGGCCGTGCGTGTCGGTGCTAGTCGACGGGGACGCTGAAACGAAGCAGCCAGCCGGGCCCAGGGCGGTGAATCGTCACCTCTACGGGGCGACCGTCAGCGGTGTAGCCGGTGTGGACGATCTGGATCAGCGGAGCGCCCACCTCTACGCCGAAGGCCGTGGCCTCGATGTCAGTCGCGGCGTACGGCGTGACCTCCTCGATCACCTCAGCCTGCGTGAACCCGGCCTCCGCCATGCGCGAGATGATCCCACCGCGCCCCGGGTCGGGGTTCTCGATGTCCGCCGCCTCCGCGACATCCAGGGGAACGTACGTGTCGGCGAACTGGACCAGGCGCTCGCCGTCGTACATGCGGCGCTTGCGCGCGGCTGCGACGCCGCCGGCCTCAACGTTGAGGATTGAGGCAGCGGCGGGCGGGGCTTCGCGCACGACGGTGGTCTCGACACGGGGCGAGCCGCCGAGCCGTCGGATCTCGGTCTCAAACGCACCGCGGCTCTCGCCCGACTCTCGTCGGGCCTTCCGGTAGCGCTCCGTTGCGTCGCGCACGATCTCGGTGTTGCTGGTCAAGGTCGATTCCTCTCGATGTGATGATCAGGGCCGGAACGATCAGGCGTCCGGCTGGTCGATGGCCCACTCGTAGCTGAGCGACCAGAGCGTCACGGGCATGACGTGGAGGCAGACCTCGACGGCACGGCCCGTGTCAGTGAGTCCGACGTGGGTGATCTCGTACACCGGCCGGTCAGCTGGGATGCCGAGAGCCGCCGCCTCTTCCTTGGTCGGCGGCCGGACGTCGATGGACTCCCGGATGCGGGCCTGAGCGAAGCCAAGCTCAGCGAGGCGCGACTTGCTACCGCCGTCGCCGGTGTCCTGCTGCTCTAGCTGTGTCCCGAAGGCCACGTCACCAGGGAAATACGACGTCGCGACCTGGACCACGGTGTCGTCCGCGCGCATTGTCCGTGCTCTGGCGAGCGCCTTTGCCGAGTGATGGATGCCGAGGATCTGAGCGACCCGTGACGGGGGGCGCTCGTGGGTGATCACGGTCGTGGAGCTGGATGTCATGCCGAGCCGGGCGATTTCCCCCGCGAACGCGCCGCGGGCCCCCGCTTCCTCACGGGCGGCCTTGACGTACCGCCCGGTCCCGTTCCGATGGATCTTGCCGAGGATCGGCGAGACGAATGTGCCCTTTCCCTTGCGGGAGATGATCAGGCCCTCGTCTTCGAGGACCCGGTACACGTCGCGAGCGGTCTGGTACGCGACGCCCTCCGACTCCTGCAGTTCCCGGACCTTCGGCAGCGCTGAACCTGGGGGGAACACCCCCTTATGAATCTTGGTCCGAAGGTCAGCGGCAAGGCGCTGGATCTTCGAACCCTGGTTCTCCGCCACGGCCCGACTCCTCTCACGTGTGACTGCGTCAACCCCAGTCTTACAGAACTAGTTCTGTCTGGGTAGCCGAGATCCTATCGGGCTCTCTCGGGCGTGTCGTCGACTCCAGAACTAGTTCTATTGACAGCGGTTGCGGAGGGTGCCTTAATCGTCACATCGCCATTCAGAACTAGTTCTGGAGGGGCGGTGAGAGACCCGGCATGCCCCTGCACTTCTGGGGCACCGCCATGCCTGAAACGGCTCCGCCGTGCCGAAAAGGCGCGCGGCCCCGGTGCGTGGTCAGACGCTCCAGGGCCGCTGGCGGACCACACCACACCACAAGGGGAGTGATTCCGCGTGCGTACCACCCTGCCCGAACGCAGTAGCGCCCGGCGAATCCCGCACATGTTTGTCCGTAATTCCCGCGTCCTCACCCAGCCCGACCGCGTCGACCTCTCGGCCGTGCTCGGCATCGACGTGGACCTGGTCGTCGGCCCGCAGGGCGGCGACACCAGCAGGTCCGACGAACTCGCTCGTCTGGACGCGCTGCTGGTCATGACCGAGACCGGGTTCATCACGACCGGCACCCCGTTCGAGGTGATCGCGGGTCTCGTCGAGGAGCTGGAGCGCGAGGACGACCAGCGTGGCTACGAGCCCGAGGCCCGGAACGACGCCCGGCACGACTTCGCCGACGAGGTGCTGGTCGGGGGGTGGGCGGCGTGAGGTTCGACCGCCGTCTGGCCCGCGTGATGCGCGCCGTCGTCGACCAGGTCGACGGGCTGCACCCGGCCGCCGCGCTGGCCCTGGTCGTGCTGCTGGGCGCCCTGGTCTACCTGGCCGCCCCCGTGGTCGTCGTCCTGGTGACCGCGCTGGTCACCGTCGCCCAAGCCTGCCTCTTCCTGGGCGGCGCCGCTCTGCTCGCCCGCCTGGCCGTCCGCGCCGCCGCCCGCCGGGGCGGCCCGACCCCGGGATCCGCGCCGTGATCGCCGCGTGCGGCCTGGCCCGCAGCCTCTCGGCGGACACCCTCCGCCGGCACGGGCTCCGGGACCCCGCCGACGCCCACCGGGCCGCCCGCTGCGCCGAGCTGTGGGCCGCCGAGCAGCGCCGCCGCCGCGACGCAGCCGCCCTTGACCGCCACGCCGACACCCCGGAGGCCTCGCGATGATCCGCATCGTCCGTACCCAGACCCTTACGGCCCTCGACCGGGCCGTCACCGAACTGCACGACCAGCGCAACGCGGCCCTGCGCGAGGCGCACGCCTTCCGCTACGACCGCGAGAACGCCCTGGCCATGGTCGAGAACTACGAGCTTGTGGTCGACGAGGACGCCGAAACCATCCGTGGCCTGCGCGCCGAGCTGGACGAGGTCCGGCGGAGCACCCGCGCCCAGTTGATCGAGCGGGTCGGCGAGCTGCGGGCCATGGCGATGGACCCGGCCAACGGCGGTGAGGTCCGCGGCCGCCTGGCGGTGGGGTTCCTGACCCAGATCCTGACGTCGATGTCGGCGGAGGAGCTGCGCGCGAACGAGGTCGCGTGGCTGATGCTCATGCTGATCACCGACGCCCCGTCCTGCGCGGCGTTCCGCGCCAGGCACCTGAGCGACCCGGCCGAGTGGTCGGCCGACGACATCGACGCCTACCTCGACTGCTCCGCCGCCGACGCCGCCGCTCGTGAGCGTGTGGAGGTGGCCCGGTGAGCGAGTACCGCAGCTGGCAGCAGCGCGAGGCCGACGCGGCCCGCACCGGCGCCGAGGCGGCCCAGCTGGCCGCGCAGGCCAAGCTGACCGAGGCTCAGGCCGCCGCCGCAGCAGCGCAGGGGGAGACCGACGCCCTGGCCGAGGAGGTCAAGCGCGCCCGGCTGAATCGCCAGTTGAAGGCGGTTCAGCAGGGGGACAAGGACGCCGACCGGGCCCGCTCCTCCCGTCGGCGGGAGGAGCGGGCGGAGTCCGGGCACTGGTACCGGCTCACGGTCACGGTCCTGGCCCTGTTCGGGCTCGCAGCCAGTTTCCCGGGCCAGGTCAGCTACTTCCTGGGGCTGGGCCCGGCCGGGCACGTGCCGTGGCCGATGCTCTCGGTGCCCCCCTTCCTGGAACTCCTGGCGTGGTCGGCGGTGCTGGGCACGGCGTGGGCCCGCCGCAAGGGCTTGCCGCTCATGCCGTTCTGGATCATGACCGGGGTCCTGTCCTCGGTCGCCGGGTCAATCAACCTCTGGCACGGTCTCGCGGAGTACGGGCCGGTCGGCGGGGTCAGTCTGGCCCTGGCCTCGGTCCTCGGGCCGGTGGTGTGGGAGATCCGCGAGTGGCTGGTCGCCCAGGCCGCCGTCGACAAGCGCTCGTCGGCCCAGCGCGCCGCCGAGAAGAAGGCGGCCGCCGAGAAGAAGGGCTGTCAGCGGCGTGAGCGCGAGCAGGACAAGCAGCGCAAGGCCACGTTCCCCAAGCAGTACAAGGAGTACAAGCAGCTCTTGGCCCACGTCCCGCCGGGCACCCTGACGCGGGACGAGGCGTGGGCCGAGGCGGTGCGCGCGGTGGCCTTCCCCGAGGTCCACCAGCGCTACACCCAGCTGCTGGCCATGCCCGGCGCTCCGGCCCGGCCGGTGGTGTGGGCGGCCGCGTGGCGCGACGTCGAGGGAGCACCGGTCGGCATCACCGCCGAGATCCTCCGCCACCGCCTGGAGGCGGAGGGCACGGTGGCCGGCGTCGTCGCCGAGGCCGACCTGACCCCCGAGCGGATCACCGTCGAACTACTCCTGGCCGACCTGTTCCCGACCGGCGGACGCGGCGACGAGGGCGGTGCCGGGGCCTCCTCCAAGGGCGGCCCGCAGGGGGGCGGCGAGGGCGGTGCCCAGAGGGCCGGATCCCTTGACGGTAAAGGGCTCCAGGCACCTGAGCGGCCCCTGGAGGAGGCCGACCTGGAGCGAGTCCGCGCACTCGCGGATGCCCTCGGGGGAGCCGACCGCCTGAGTTCGAAGAAGATCCGCGAGACGGTCGGCTGCCGCAACGACTACGCGATCCGGCTGCGCGACGCCGTCCGTGCCGAGCGGGCGGAGGTTGAGCGGTGAGCGCCACCGCCGAGCGCAAGCACCAGCCGCGCCGCCTGCTGATCCTCGCCAGCCCCGCCGGCACCTACACCCTGCTCTCCCTCGGACTGACGACCGAGCTGGCCTGGCACCAGGCCGCCGTCGCCGCCGCCGTCGCGTTCCTGGTGGTGCTGTTCGCGCCGGACATGGCCAAGGCCACCGCCCGCAGCGCTGAGGCCGCCAGGGCCAGGGCGAAGGCGAAGGCCGCGAAGAAGGACGACACCAAGAAGGGCGGCAAGAAGTGAACCCCGACCAGGACGGCGGCGACGCCTTCCGCCAGCTGGCGCGCATGCTCGCCGACCGCGCGGACGCCGAGGCGGCCGCCCGGCACCCGCAGCTCGGCCGCGCGGCCGCCGAACTCGGCCTCCTCTACCTGCAGCTGGCCGCCCACGTCCCCGCCAGCGGGCACGCGGTGCGGGCCTGGCAGGCCGCCGAGGACGCCCGCGTCTCGCTGACCCAGGGCACGGCGGTCGGGTGCGGCGCCGACACCGCCCGCGCCGCCCTGCACCTCGCGCTCGACCAGCTCGACGCACGACTCGCCCAGACCCACCCGTAGGGATCAGGGCCGCGCCCGCTGTTTGACGGCAACCGGGCGCGGCCCGCCCCACCAGAAAGGGACTTCCGCATCATGACGCAGACCACCCCCGAGGCCCCCGGCACGGTCATCGACCTCGCCGCCTTCCAGGACCCCGAGACCCTCAACCGCCTCGCCACCACCGCCCGCGTCCACCTCCACACCACCCCCGCCGGGATCGCCGACCTGTCCACCGGCACCATCAGCCTGGCCAAGCCCGCCGTCGGCGACGACGAGGACCAGGCCGAGGAGATGGTGCTGGAGGTCCTGGAGGACGAGGACGACCAGGGCGAGCGCCCGGCGCACGACCTGCCCCGCGTGCTGCCCGCGTGGGTTCTCAGCCGCGCCGAGTGGGAGCACCGCCGGGCGGTCGCCTGGCACCGGATCAAGTACCACGGCCTGCGGACCCCGCTGTACGCGTGCCGGGCCGTGAGGGTCGCCGGGATCGGGGCGTGGGTCGGCGGCCGCGACGCCTGGTCGTATGTGACCGCGTCGGAGTACGGCGACCTGGCCGACAGGGTCCGTCGCACGAATGCCGGGCCGCAGCACATCGCGGACCTGCGCGCGGACCGGCGCAAGGAGGCCCAGACCCGGCGCCGCGAGCCCCTGGTCGTCTACGGCGCCACCGCCGGCACCACGTACATTGCGGCGGTGCTGGCACTGGCCCAGGCGTGGGGAGCGGTGCTGTCCGCCTGGGCGCTCCTGCCGGTGTTCGGCGTGATGTACACGCTCGGCCGCCGCGAGCTGACCCGCCGCATGCCCGAGGGCGAGAGCTTCCAGCTCCTGGACGCCGGCGCCGCGTTCGCCGAGGGCGCCCCGCTGGGCAAGGAGGGCATCGAGGACGCCCTGCGCCGCGCCAAGGTCATCAAGGGCGGCCAGGAGATCGAGATCATCGGCACCCCGCGGGCCACTCAGATCAACGCCACCGAGGTCACGTTCAACCTGCCGAACGACCCGGTGGTCACCGTCGACGACCTGATCGGCAAGCGGAAGGAAATCGCCGCTGCCTTCCGCGTCCAGCCCGAGTGGATCGACTTCCGGCCCGTCGAGCACGACGGCCAGTGCCTGATGTGGATCGCCACCTCCAACCCCTTCGGCGAGGTCCGCGTCTCCCCGCTGGTGACCAACCCCGAGCCGGTCGACGTGTGGAACGTGGGCGTCCTGGTCGGCTACAACCGGCGCGGCGAGCCGATCCACCTGCGGCTGCGGCACGTCATGGCGCTGCTGGGCGGTATGTCGCGCACCGGCAAGGGCATGCTGCTGCGCAACATCATCTGCGGCCTGGGCCTGGACCCCCGCGTCAACATCCGCCTGGTGGCCGGGGCCAAGCCGGGCGAGCACCGCGGCTACGCCCCCGTGTGCGCCACCTTCTTCGGCCGGCGGCCCCAGCGCCTGGTCGCTCTGCTGGACGCCCTGCTGGCCGAGGCGTACCGGCGCGAGGAGATCCTGGAGGACCAGGGGCGCGCCAAGATGGGCGTGAAGGACCTCGCGGAGTTCCCGCTGGAACTCGTCATCGTCGACGAGTACAAGCAGTACACGAATAGCGCCGCGATCGTCATCGTGAACGACAAGCCGATGAAGGCGTGCGACCGCATCGCGGAGCAGCTGGAGGACCTGGCCGCATTCGCCGCCGCCCTGAACATCACCGTCTTGGTGTCCACCCAGGACCCGGACGCGAACACCATCCCGCGCGGCTACAAGTCCAACAGCGGCGCGCGGATCGCGACGAAGACGGGCGGCCCCACCCAGACGAACGCCATTTTGAAGGAGGGCGCGACCGGTGCCGGGCTGAGGGCCCACGACATCCGCGCCGATATGCGCGGCGCGGCGATCGTCGACATGGACGGCGTCCCCGGCGACCTCATCCGCAGCTATTTCATCGAGGACGAGGAATACGACGGGGCCGAGCCCATCATTTCGGCAGGCCGCGCACTCCGCGAAGCAGGGAACCGCGCCCCGGGCCAGTTCCACGACCCCATCGAGGCGGCCCTGGTCGCGCGGACCGGCGAGTCCTCCGCCGGTGGTGGCCCCACCGGGTCGGGCCGCCCCGGCCGCCCGGCCGCCGGCACCGTCGAGATGCGGCTGCTGGACCTGGTCCTGGAAGCGTTCCCCGCCGACGACCAGGGCGTCCAGGTCGACCGCGTGCCCGCCGCCGCTGTCCGCGCCTACCTGGCCGACTACGACCCCCGGCAGTGGGGCCCGCGGCCGGACGAGGAGCAGGCCGCCTACGAGGCCCGCATCGGCAAGGCCCTGACCGCCGCGCTCGCCACGGAGCTGGAGGGCACCGGCGTCGACCTCAAGCCGAAGTCCGGCACCCGGTTCGCGGACGGAACAAAGGGCTCCGCTTACTTGCTCGCCGACGTCCAGGCCGCCCTCAACGCCGCCCGGAATAACACGAAATGACCCCTAGGGCGGTGCCCAGGGCAGACCACGGAACCGCAGGTCACGCCTGATGGCACCGCCCCGGGCGCCGCCCCCGACCCCAGGGCGGCGCCCGGGGGTCGCCACCCCCGCCCGGGGGTCCGCCCCAGGCCCTGACCTGCGCATCCGTCCGCCGCCCGGGGCCCCGCCCGATGCGACAAACCCCCGCAAATCTGCCGCGTGTTGAGGAGTCCGACGATCATGAACCACCCGCCGTACGCCGCCGCCCACGCCCCCGCCGCCCCGGCCGTCTACGGGCCCATGCCGGTCGTCGTCACCGCCCAGGCCGAGGTCGTGCCCGCGGCGCCCCAGGCGCCGGTGGTGCCCGCCCCGATGCCCGGCGCGGTGGAGGTCATCACCCCCGACGGCCGCCGCGTGTGGGGCTACGCCCCCGCCGCCCCGGCCGCCCCCGCCGAGGTGCAGCCGGTCCGTACGCCGGTGCCCGCGTGGGCCAAGACCGCCGCTTTGTTGATGACCGCCGGCGCCGCCTCCCTGGCCATGGCCGCCTACGCGCTGCGGGTGTTCGCCGAGGCCGCCGCGACGCTGGCCGCCGCCCTCCTCCTGGTCGCCAAGGTCGCCCTGGTGCTGGCCTTCATCGTGGCCCTGGTCGCCGCCGTCGTCCGCCGCCGGGGCACCGGGCGGGGGCACGAGAGCGAGGCTCACCCGGTGCGGCAGACCGCGACGGCTACCGCCACCGCGACGGCCGGACTGTTCGGCAGGGCCACCGTGACCGCGACCGCCACCATCAACAACCGATAGGAGCCCAGCGATGCCCGTCATCCAGGTCCGCAAGCTCTACGTGAACGGCGTCGTCGTGCGCTGCCCCGGCCGGGGCGCCGGCGACGTCCCCCGCGCGCTGACGCTCATCCCCTCCGGCACGAACGTCATGGCCAGCTGCGGTCAGATGCACCGCCCCGACGACGGTGGTCGCCGTAAGCAGTGCTTCTTCCAGGTGGAGAACCTGACCCCGCAGCAGGTCGACACAATCGCCAAGGCCGCGCCCGCCAAGCCGTTCCGCCTGACCCTCGCCGCGGGCCGGTCCGTCGAGGGCGTGCTGCTGAGGGTCGACGTCAGCGCGGCGTCGTCGACGTCGTCCGCGGCCGCCGCCGTCGCCGCCAAGGGCGGCAAGGCCGGTGCCGCCCCGGTGGCCAAGCCCGCCGGCCGCGCGACGGGGGGATCGTTCGCGGCCGCCATGGGCGCGGTCGCTGCCGTGGCCACGGCCGCCGGGAACGTCGCCGCCGCCGGGGCCTCCGCTGTCGGCTCCGTGGCCGATCTCGGGCGCGAGGGCGTCGGGCTCGCCCGCGACGGCGTGCGCGAGGCCGGCGCGTACGGCGAGCGCCGGCACGAACGCAAGATGCGCGGCGGCACCGGCAACGGCGAGGACGACTGACCGGCCCCCGGGGTGCCCTTTCGCATGCGCGCGTGACGCGCGCATGCGAAAGGGGCCCCGGCCCTCACCCGCATTCGACACGATGAACAACCGACCCGAGGAGCCTGCCGTGTCCGACACCGACCGTTGCACCGCCGCCCATCCCGAGGACCCCACCCCCTGCCGCGCCGACGAGCTTCCGGCGCCGTTCACCTTCCGCGACGCCTACAGCCACGCCCCGGAAATCCCCGCCGAGACCCGCGCCGTCCTGCGGCTGCAAGTCACGTCCGGCGACTCCACAGCCGGGCAGGACGAGGTGCGGGAGTACCTGCTGCGGTACGCCGCGCTCGCCGACCGCGTGGCCGAGGAGAGCGGCGACGCCGACGACCAGGCCGAGGCTGAGAGGGCCGGGTGCGCGCTGCTGGACCACGACCGCGCGCACGGCATTTGGCGCGGTGCGTACCCGCCGGGACACGTGATCTGGACGCACTGCGGACCGCGCGACTACACGCGCCAGGAGTACATCACCTGGCACCGGCCGACAGCCTGACGCGTACTTCCTCCCGGCTCCGCCGGGAGCAACGAATGGGCGCGGCACCCCGTCACGGGTGCCGCGCCCATTCGCGTTGCTAGGTGCTAGGCCGCAGCTCACGACCGGTCTTCCTTGCTAGCGGGCCTGCTAGGTCTAGCAGGCCCGCCCGCTAGACCTAGCAGACCTCGCTAGCGCCCCATGGAGCCGGCCGAACGGGGCCACGGCGGGGGGTCCGAATTGATGTGTCCGATGCGTCAGCGCAGGTCGTGACCTGTCCGCCGATGTGTCCTGGCGTGACGGACCGGCACGTCACCAGCAGGCTGCACGACGCATGCACCAGATCGACGACGGATCACCGCCGGATCGCAGACACATCAGGTGACCAGCGCGGCCCACACCCCAGCAGACGGCACCACCAGCACCGTGACAAGCGACCCTTGTCGACCGTCCCGGAAA
Organism: Streptomyces sp. NPDC033229; assembly: GCF_055576875.1. Taxonomy (NCBI): domain Bacteria; kingdom Bacillati; phylum Actinomycetota; class Actinomycetes; order Kitasatosporales; family Streptomycetaceae; genus Streptomyces; species Streptomyces sp. NPDC033229. Next base: position 15,621 of record NZ_JBVIQR010000050.1, read on the forward strand.
CCCCCTGAAAAGCGGAAAGGACAAAGGTACGTCCCCTGTGGGGGACGTACCGCTTGTCCGTCTCTTCGCGCGCGCACGCGAAGGAGGGGTCTCAAAACTCGCGAAATTCGACAGGCCGGTACGGACATCCACAGCCCGGCTCGGCGAGCACAGCTGCGGATTGTGCCCCCGAGGTCGACATCGGTGAGAAGCCGTCAGGCTCCGCGATTCTTACGGGTGGCGCGCTCACGTCGACGGCGCTCCGCGCGGGAGAGCCGAGGCTGCGGGACGGGTGCTGGAGCGGGCGGGGAGAGGGGGCTCGACCCGCCTCGCAGTTCGCCCGCGACGGCTTCGCACGCGCCGAGAAGCAGCGCCCGCTGGTCGGCGGTGAACCGTCCCGTCTGCACATCGCCCGCGAGGTACTGGAGTGCCTCGAACCACTCACGCACGGTCTCCGGGAGGGTGTACGGAGCACCGCTCGACCGCGCCGCGGGGATGCGCCGCACCTCTCCCGGTCCGCGCCGCACGACGGTGCGGGTGACCGTCTCGGTGCGCTCGATGACCTCCCGCACCGGTTCGGTGGTGCGCCCGCCGACGTCGACGGGGCGGTCTGCACGGGCCTGAGCAGTGCGCAGTTCGGAGGCCCGCTTGCGGTGCGAGTCCCTGCAGTAACGCGGGGGCCGGCCGACGCCGGAGTAGTCGATCGGGTCGCCGCACCACTGGCACGTACGGCGCACCAGGCGTTCGGTCACGGTGGTCTTCACGCGCTCGCCGAGGACGTCGGCGTGCTCCTGGTCGTCGTTGTCAGTGGGCAAAGGCTGCTGAAGATTCGTCACGGACGAAACCTAGGTCATTCGTGATGCAAGAGTTGTGGCCGGGTTGATCTTGAGGCGGGATCGGCGCAGGTCAGCACGGACCATGCAAAAGTGCCAGAGGTGCTCGTCGTTACCGTCACCTTCGATGGGTGGGCATGACCTCTCTTGCTCTCGGCCTCGTGCGGCACACTTCCCCAGTGACCACAGCACCCACATCTCCGGCCCGTCCCCGTTCCCTCGGCAAGGGCGTCGGGGCCATCATCCGCTCGGGTTCCACCTCTCCGGCGGACCAGGCGGCGGCGCTCATCGCCGCTGTCCAGGACGTGCAGCTCCCCGCCGCCCTCGTGCAGGCCGCTGCCCTGATCCTGGAGGCGGCATCGAGCCCCGGCCCTCTGGACGAGGCCACCCGGGACAGCGCGGCGGATCTCGCCACGCTGCTGGTTAAGGCCCTGGACCGCGACTCCTGACCGCGCCGCCTACCCTTCGGGGCATGGACGAGGTGCAGCACGCAGGCAGGCGCCCGGTCGTCCTGGTCACCCTCCCGCGGAGCCAGCAGACGGTCGAGGCCGAGGTCCTGCGCCGACGCCGGGACCGGCACGGCCGGTGGTGGTACGACTGCACCATCGGCCTGCCCGGCCGCGTCGACACCCCGCACGGGCCCCGCTCCGAAGTGCAGCAGGTGGCCTTCTCGGCTCTGTACCCGGACTCGGTGGCCCGGTGCCCGGGGAGGACTACAGCGCCCTGGATCCTCCCCCGCCGGCCGAGCAGAAGCGGTGGCGGGTGGAGCGGTCGGCCCACGGCCCCGAGCTCGTCGTCCACCTCCGCTCTCCACGCCGAAGGTGCCGCCGGCCGGGTTCAGTCCGGCTCCTCCTCCGCGTCGCCGATGGCCACGCGGAGGTCGTGCATGCCCCGCTGGACCTCGATCACGGACACCTCCGCCCGGCCGAGGGCAGACCGGACGCCCCCCCTGGAAACGGAGGTGGGCGCCGAACTGTCCGCCGCGGCCGCGATGGCCATGGATGAGGCCGCCCGCCCCGGGAAGGTCTCGTCCTCATCGAGCCCCAGGAGCTGCACCCCCGTGCGTTCCAGCCGGTTGACCAGCACATTGGCCGACAGCGGGGAGTCCGGCCCCACCTGCTCGATCCAGCCCAGCAGCACTTCGCCCTCATCCTCGTCATGACCCAGCCGGGTCGCGGCTCGGCCTGGACCCTGCGGAGTTCGCCGGCTACGGCACCAAAGAGGCCCGCTGGCCGCCGACACCAGGCCACCGCTCGGCGGGCCCCTGGGATCATTGCCGCTGATCGCCCGTCAGCAGGACGTGCAGGGGCCTTTCTGGGGCTCCAGGGCTGATTCAAAGTCGGTGGCTGACTACATCGCTGCTGGTCAGGAGCTTGAGATTCGAAGCCGCACGACCCCGACCTGATGGGCACTCAGAACACCTCCATCCGTCGGCTGGCTCCTGACCTCTGCTGATGCCGACTCGGCCAGGTACTCGGACGGCCCGGCGGCTGGCCGCCGCCTCGACTTTGAATCAGCCCTGGTCCGTCACCGAGCCGAGACGTCCTCGTTAAGGGCAGGTAGCTCTTCCGAAAACAGGATGGATCCCTACCTATGTCTATGCGCCGTAAGACGTCGTCCATGCTCGCCGCCGCACTCCTGGCATCAACCATGCTCACCGCCGCAGGACCGGCCCACGCCAACGACTCGCAGCCCAAGCTCATCCCAACCTATCTCAAGGGCTACATGTCGAAGGTGAGCCTGCTGCCGATCCCGATTCGCACGGCGTCAGCGAGCCTGCACCGCGCCGACACCGGACAGCCCCTCGCAGGGCAGTTGATCACCTTCACTACGGATGGCGGCGAGTTCCTGTGCCAGGCAAACACGGATCCCAACGGGCTCGCCGCATGTAATCAGGCAGCAAACCTCGGACCGCAGAACTTGATCAATGACCTGGTCCACGGCGCATGGGCCAACTATGACGGTGACGGCACCTACGGCCCCAGCATGAAGCACGTCCGCATGACTATTTCCACCGACGAGTGCTGCTGAACCCGCCCCACAGCAAACAGGCGCGGTCTGCCTCCCCAGCCCAGAAGGGGGTTGCGGGCCGTGCTTGGGGGGCGCGCCCCCGCGCAGACCCGTTCCTGCCAGGGGCTTCACCCATGTTTGACGCCAGGTCACCCGGCCGGGGCTGCCTCGCCCAGACGGCGTCACGCACCGCAATCGCCAGGTTGCCGAGAAGACCTCATTCATCGGTACTGTGGAGAACCGGCCTCGGGGAACAGCGGTACAGCGGTTACTGAGTTTTTGGGCGTGGTGTCGTCAGTGTGAGCCCTGTTCCGGTGAGGCATCCGTCGATGATGCCGCTGCGGTATTGGATCTGGCGGAGGCCGTGTCGGAGCTGGCGCATGAGGTGGCTCGGGTCGGTGAAGGCTGTGTTGGCCTGGGTGGTCCGGCGGAGAATCGACCAGATCCCTTCCACGGGGTTGAGGTCGGGTGCGTAGGACGGCAGGTGGTAGGAGTTGAGCCAGTCCTGCGTGTCGATGAAGGCCTTCATTCGGCGGTCTTTGTGGACGTTCAAGTTGTCCCAGACCAGGATGATGGGTGCGCCGAGCTGCCGGTGGGCGGCGATGAGGAGGTCTCGGTACTCGGTCCAGACGAAGCTCTTGCGGCCTCTCCACGGCGGCCGGGTCGATATCCGTGCCCTGAGCCAGATCCTCACCGAACAGGGCCCCCGCCAGCTTGCGGACGTGCTCGGGGCCCTGGTCCAGATGCCACAGCAACCGGCCGACCGGCACCGACGGCCCCTCGTACCCCGCGGCGCCCTCGCCGAGGGCGGCCAGCACGACCGCGAGGATGCCCCGCACCCCCACGAGCTCCCAGCTGCCCTCGGAAGCGACCACCTGATCCGCCGTGGCCAGCTTCTCCCCTCGCGCGTACGCCTGCTCCCACCCCATGCCGCTCCCCTTTACCCGACGGCGCCGGCCTCCCGCCGGAACCCCCACCGCCACGCTATCGGGCAGCACCGAGTGGAGCGGGACCGTGCGGCAGGTGAAAGCAATGCACATGGTGTGCCACGTACAGCTATTACGTCCGGGACGAAACGGCGGGCGGCAAGAGGCCAGGTCAGCGGGCCCGAAGTCCGAACGGCGGACCGGAGGTCAAAAGTGCCAGAGGTGTAGCGCTCGGCGGCGGCTGTCCGGCGGTGGTCCGAGTCGTGGCGGTGGGGGTTCCGGCGGGAGGCCGGCGCCCTAGTCTGGGCATGAAGCGACCCCCGGCACTTTCCCTGCCGGGGGTCGCTTTGGTGGTGCGGGGGGTCAGGGCCCGGCGATGAGCCAGAGGACCAGCACGGCGTCCAAGTCCCGGTTGTGGCGGTAGACGACGGTGATGCCGCGTCCACCGGTCTGCTCGGGAAGCAGATCGATCGCGTACGACTCGGACCGGGGGTCGGCGTCCGGCAGTCCGCGGGCGAGCGAGGGGGTCGGGTCCTCCTCGAGGGAAGCCCGCACCGACATGACGGCCGTCCGCTCGCTCACGGTGAGGTCGCCCCGCAGGATCTTCTCGGCGGCGTCGCTGTAGAACGCGTGGGTCACCGGGCGTTCCCCTCGGCCATCTTCTGGCCCAGCTCGAAGGCGACGTCCTCGGTACTGCGCATCAGGGCCGCCATCGCCTGCGGGTCGCACCGCAGCATCACCCGGTGCCGGTACGCCTGGGTGATGCTGCGAACGCGGGTGAGGTCGTCCAGGTCCGCGTCGGACAGCTCCTTCTCGAACTTGTCGGCGTCACCGGGGATGCCCCAGATGCTCAGGGCGGAGCGCAGCTCGGCGAGCGTGCGCATCGGCGGTACGGCGTCGTGGTGTTCGGGTTGTGCGGTCACTGCCCCTCCTTGGGTCGGTGCTACGAGTGTCCTCCTCAGCATGGTCGTGGTCACCGGTCGCCGAGGAGCTGCGCGACCATCGGTCCGGCCTCCGTGTTGACGCGGCGGGCGACCTCGTGGACGACCTGCTTGGCTTCCTCGACCAGGCCGCGGCCCTCGGTGTGCCTCGGGGTCGGCAGGTCCCAACCGGTCACGCGTGATCTCAGGCAGAACAGTCCATTTCGTGATGTCCTGCTGCGGGTCGGAATCAATGAGCAGCCCCTCCTCCGAGACGCTGTTACCCAGGGCCTGGTTCATGAAAGCCGACCACTCACGGTCGCGCATTTCCATACTCATGCCTCAATCCTTCCCACCCGTCAGGTTGAAAGACGGGTTCTCAGGGAAGAAGTCGGCGCTCTGCAGTGCTGTCGTCCAACCCCTTGACCAGCAGGTCAGGGCCCATGGCCAAGGCCCGCCGCGGCCCGGCCGGGGGCGACTCGTAGGGCTACTCGTACGGCGACCTGTAGGGCCACTCGTGGGGCCACTCGTGGGGCTACTCGTAGGGCAACCGCCGCGCCGACGGGGTCCGTGGAGAAGTAGTCGGCGGCCCACGGACCCCTTGACCGCCGGTTGCACCGCAGGTCAGACCCCTTGTCCGGCGGCGGGGCAAGGGAGGCCCGGGGCAACCTGAGCGGCAACCTGACGGGCAACCGGCTGGGGCCGGTGGCTGCTGGGGGCCTTCGCCGGCCCCCAGACCCCCGCTGGCCCCGGCACTGCCCGGCGCGGGGAGGCATCGTCGTGGTGGCCCGCCGTCCGCGCCGGTCAGCACCGGGGTTCGGGTGACGTGGCGCGCACCGGTGGGAGGTGACGGCATGACGGTCTGACGGCGTGACGGTTTGCCGTCATGCCGTTGACATCAATAGGGTCCGGGGCCATGGCAATGACGAGAACCGCGATGCTGAACCAGAAGGGTGGCGTGGCGAAGACGACCACGACGCTGCATCTGGGCGGCACGCTGGCGGCCGCCGGCCGCAAGACTCTGCTGATCGACCTGGACCCGCAGGGCAACCTGACGAGCGCGCTGAAGGTCCCGCGCCTGAGCAAGAAGAACGGCGACCTGACGCTGACCCGGGCCATGCTCGACGGCTGCACGCGCGCCGAGGCCCGGAGCCTGGTGCGCCAGCACTCCGAGAACCTGTTCATCATCCCGAGTTCGCTGGACCAGTTCACCCTCGCGCGTCACCTGCACTCGGCGCGGTCGAAGGAGGAGCGGCTGGCGTGGGTGCTGGAGCACCTGGAGGAGGACGGATTCGACCACGCCCTTGCCGACTGTCGCCCGGCGCTGGACGTCGACACCGACAACATCCTGACCTGGTCGCGCGACGTCCTCATCCCGGTGGACGTTGATGAATTCTCCGTTGAGGCGATGGAGCTGCTGCTCGGCCAGATCCAGACGCTGGTCGAGGAGACACGCATGCCGCACCCGACCTACCGCGGCATCGTCATCAACCGCATCGACCGCCCCCTGAGCGGATTCCTGACGAAGGTCTACAACTCCCTGCACGCCCTCCCGTTGCCCGTGGTCGGCGAGATCCCGCTGCGTACGGTCATCGCTCAGGCGAAGAACGTTGGGCAGCACATCCAGCAGTACGACGCGAAGAGCGACGTGGCCGGGATGTTCCGCAACATGGCAGTGAAGGCCGGCTATCTGGAGGGGGCAGCAGCATGACGAGGCATGATCACCAGGTGGACACCGGCGGCGTCAACGCCCTGCTGGAGGGCCTGTCGAGCCGTTTCGACGGAGAAGGTGCAGGCCGCAGCAAGGATGACGGCAAGCCGTCGAGCCGTCATGACGGCAAGCCGTCACATGAGACGGTCAGCCGGAGCAAGTTCACTGCCCTGCTGAGCGAGCCGGACGCGCTGGCGTTCGACGAGCTGGCGATGGTGCTTCGGCGCCGGACAGGCCGCCGCGTGGACAAGGCGGAGATACTGCGCGCGATGATCGCGGCCGCGCTGGATGATCCGGCGGTGCTCGAACCTCTGGTGCGCAAGCTGCGGCGGGGTAGCGAGGCATGACGGAGCCGCGCGTGCTGACGGCGCTGGCGCGGGCGGTGGCGGGCGTTCGCCTGGACGAGGACGTCTCGGCCGCGCGGTCCCGTCAGGTCGAGTGGGTGGCCGGCGAGCTGGCCCTGGTCCTGGAGCACCAGGAGCACCCGCTCGCCGCCACCGCGCCGGTGGCGAAGGTGTTCGAGGCCGGGTCGGTCGACGCCTACCTGGAGCTGGCCGCGCGCGGCGAGCTGCGGCGGCGCGAGGTCCCCGCGCCCGAGCGCACGTCGGACAAGAGCCGCCAGGCCCGCATCGAGGCCCTGGGCATCCTGGCGGCCGCGCTCGGCGTCCACGCCGAGCTGCCCCGTCTGCCGGACAACCCGCCGGCGAAGGCGCCGGTGGCCCGGCGCCCGCGGTCGATCCTGCGGTCTTCGCTGCTGGAGCGCGCCGACGTCCGGGGCGGTGGGGTGGAGCGGGTCCGGCTGCTGGCGATGATCGGCGTGGTCCTGGACGCGGGCCCCCGTTCCGGTGAGCTGTGCCGCCAGGGCGTGGAGGACCTGGCGCCGGATCTGTCGGAGACGCGGCTGCGGCGCCGGCCGCAGGGCACCCCCGTCGACGCGCCGGACACGATCGAGCTGCTGGGGCTGTCGCGGTCGACGCAGGCCGCCGTCGCCCGGTGGCTGCGCGAGCGCGCCGCCCTGGTCGCCGCCGCCCAGGGGTCGGCTGACGCTCTGTGGGTCTCCACCCGGGGCAACCACGCGGGCGAGCCCGGCACCCGGGGCGCCGCCGTGACCCGTCCCTCGGGGATGCCGCTGCAGCCGCGCGGCCTGTCCCGCGCCTACACCCGGGCCGTCGTCGTCCTCAACGACGAGATGGCGGGCGAGCCGGGCTGGTCACCGCTGCCGGTACGCATGGAGCAGCTGCGGCGCGGCAGCGACCCCAAGCCCCGGCGCGGCCCCGTCGCCCCCGACGCCGAGCGCGCCGCCCGTCTGCTCGCCGCCGTCACCCGGGCCGCGGCCGCCCTGGCCGAGCACGTCCCGGCCGCCGCGGCCGACCGCCCGGAGGGCGAGGCCGGGTTGGACCTGGAGAGCACCGACGCGCTGGCCGCCCGCGTGGAGGTGCGGCGGGCCCAGCTCGCGGCGTGGTCCGAGGGCATCGAGCACCGGGTCCAGCTCGCCGCGCTCGCCGGGGCCGGGCTGGCCGAGGACCACCAGCTGGCCGCTGCGGGGTGGCACCCGGCGCTCCTGGCCGCCGTCGACCGGGCCGCCGGAAGTGGCCGCGCGCCAGCTCAACCGTAGGTTGACGGCGGGAGGTGCGGGGGGTCAGGCTGTGGCGTCGCGCAGGTAGGACAGGGTCTGGCGCACGGCGTCGCACGTGGCCTCGTCGTCGCTGGTCCGCTCCAGTTCCTCCAAGAGGCCCGCGACGGCTTCCAGCACGACGACCGGCACCCGGACGCTCTGCACTGCCGCGAGGGCGGCCCGCGCCCTCGCGGCCGGGGAGGTGGCCGTCGTCTCGTCGGCGGGGATCAGGGTGTGCACGCCACGGCCCAGGCCGCGGTCTCGGTCACGCGTCGGTGTAGTCACCGGCACAGTCTCCTGGTGTCCGCGGCCCGGTGCCGCATCAGGGCGGGTCACCGGCTGACGATGACGTCCACGGCCGTCACCACGACCGTCACCCCGGCCAGGGCGAGCGTCAGGGGCGCTACCAGCGCTGGCCACCGGTGCGCGAGGTAGGCGAGGGCGCCGGCCGCCAGGAGGACGACGAGGACCAGGAGCATCAGCACGAGCAGGAGCAGGGTCGACACGGGTGTTCCGTTCGGTCGGGCATGCCGGGTTGGCATGCGGTCGGCGGAGCATGGAGTGCTCGCGTCCCTTGTGTCGCGGGGTGCGAGACGGCGGCACTCTGGAGCGCCCAGCGGTTAGCTGCGCAACCCGCCCGCCGACCACTCGACCGGGACAGTGCCCGTGCCGACAGACACCTGCTGTCGTCAATCTCGGCCTTGGGGACCAGCGGTACAGCCATTAACGCTAAGCAGTTGATCTTGGTCTGGAGCGGTGAGCTACGAGGGCGGCGACGTGTCGTTGACGAGCCGCAGGGTGGAGCGTGGTGGGGCGAACTCGCCGAGTTCCATTGCCGCCTCACGCCAGTTGGCGGCCAGCTGGAGCAGGCGCTCGCTGTCGTGGCGGAAGCTGGGCGGCGGGGTGTTCGCGGTCGGCCACAGGATGGTGGCGGCGAATCGGATCGCGTGCATGGCGGCGGTGGCGTGCGGGTCGACGCCCCCGCCCTCCAGGCGGCGCAGCATGTCGAGCCGGGTGGCGGCGCCGAGGAGTTCGTTGAAGACCTTCTCGTACTCCTGTGCGCGCACGGTCGCGAGGTCATCCACGGCGGCCTGCGGCGTTCGGGTGGGGCTGGGCCTGGAGTCGCTCGCGGAGCTCGATCTCGTCCGGGGTGAGTGGGTCCTCGGGTCGGCGGATGCGTACGGGCTTGGGCTTGACCGGCAGGTCGTCGTCCGTGGCGGCCTGCTCGGCTTCGGCGAAGGCCCGGTAGAGCGAGGCGACCGACGGGGACTTGCCCGCGTTCTTGCCGGTCTTGATGGTCAGCTTCTTGGCGATCTCGGGGACGGGGACGCCCTTGTCCTTGAGCGCGATGGCGAAGGTGAGCATGTCGTCGTCGATGACCTTCGGCCGTCCGCCGTGATTGCCCTTGGCCGCGGCGACGACCTGGCCTTCGAGGGTCTTCTCCCGGATGTAGTTGCGCTCGATCTGCCCGGCCACGGCGAGGACGGCGAAGAACATGGCGCCCATGCCGTTGGGGTCGTAGATGCCGGTGAGCGGGCCGGTGAGGAGTTCGAGCTGGATGCCGCCGGCCTGGAGCTCGGCGGACAGCGTCATGAGCTCGGCTGCGTTGCGGGCGAGGCGCTTGAGTTCGTGGACGGTGAAGATGACTGGCGTCTCGGGCGCGGCCTCCTTGAACTGACGGGTCAGTGCGAGCGCCTTCTCCAGTTCGGGCCGCACCTTGACGCGGGTGCTGATCTGCTCCTGGAAGATCTTGTGACACTCCGCCCGGCGCAGGGCTTCGAGCTGGCTCGCCAGCTCCTGGCGGGCGGTCGATGTCCTGGCGTACCCGATCCGTACCGGCCGCTCCGTGCGGGGCGCCGGGACCACCGCAAGCGTGGGGCCCTGCTTCCAGGCCCGCCCGGGGAGCCGGTCGGCGGGGACGGGGATCTCCAGTTCCTCGCGGAGCGCGGGGACGAGGGCGAAGCGGGGGGTGTGGTACTTCGCGGCGGTCTTCCCGCCACGGGTACGGCAGGCGCTGCCGGCGGGCGCGTCACAGTTCGGGCAGTCGTGGCGTTCCACCGCCAATGCGGCCTGATCAGGCGTGAGATCCATGGCAGCAGTCTCTCAGAAGTGCCTCGCACAACACGCCGGTTTCGAGAGGACTTCTGAGAACGGCGACCTGCGGAAACGTGATCACTTCCGGGGCTCTCGCAGATCTCTCACAGATGTTCATTTATGAGAGGCCGTCATCAGCGCTGCGACGAGCTACCGGGCCTCGCCCCCGGAGCCGTGCCTCCCGGGCGCGATGTGCGCGCCTTGAAGGCGCGCTCACACGTCGCGGCGCCTCACGACGAGTACGGCGAGTGCGATCGCGATCAGGGGCCAGAGCGCGTACACGATCCACGAGCCGGAGACAGTGGCGGTGTAGCCCAGGGATCCGGGATCCGGCTCCCAGGTTTGGACCAGGCGATTCCAGGCGGCCGATACCAGTGCGTGTTTGATGTCCGCCGACCAGCGGTTGCTCTCCGAGAACATGGTGGGCAGCATCAGCAGGGTGAAGACGCTGGTGACCATGGTCCCGGCGGCATGCCGGAGCAGAACGCCAAGGCCCAGACCGACCAGGGCACAGACCGGAGCCAGCAACGCGGATGCCACCAGCGCCCGGAACACCCCGGGGTGGGTGATCGGAACACCGGCATGGTGCCCGTCCAGGATGGCCTGGGAGACCAGGAAGGAACCGGTGGAGGCGACCGTGCCGACCGTGGTCCACAGCGCGGCGGTGACGGCCGCCTTGGCCAGCACCACCGAGCCGCGGGCCGGGACGGCCACGGTCGTGGTGCGGATCAGCCCGCTGCTGTACTCGCTCACGACTGTCAAGGCGCCCATGCTGCTGGCGACGAGCATCAGCGTCCAGTAGCCGGCCGCCGGGTAGGCATCGAAGGGCAGGAAATCAGCGGGGCCGGAGCCTGCGACCTTGTCCGCCAGCGTGGCCACGACTGCGGACCCGACGACGAACAGGACGGTGAGTCCGATCGTCCACGGGGTGGAGCGCAGGGACCGCATCTTGATCCACTCGGAGGCGAGCAGGTCGCGGAAGCGGGCGGGTGGTCCGGTGACCGGGGTGGTCGGGAGGACGGAGGCGAGTGTGGTCATCGGGGCTGTCCTGCCTGGTATTCGACGCTGTCGGCGGTGAGTTCCATGAAGGCCGCCTCCAGTGAGGCGGTGTGGGTGGTCAGCTCGTCCACGCGGATCCGGTTCTCGAAGGCGAGCGCTCCGATTCGGTCCGCCGGGAGCCCGGTCACGGCGAGTTTCTCGGCGCCCGCCGAGCCTTCCGGCTCGACCGTGGCGCCGGCCGCGGTCAGCACGGCTGCCAGCTCGGCGGCTTGTGGTGTCCCGACCACGACGCTGCGACGGGTGCCGCGGGCCGCGAAGTCCCGTACCGACTCGGCGGCGATGAGGCGGCCCCGGCCGATGACGACCAGCTGGTCGGCGGTGTTCTCCATTTCCGACATCAGGTGGCTGGAGAGGAAGACCGTGCGCCCCTCGGCGGCCAGGCGCCGGAAGAGTCGGCGTACCCAGAGCACGCCCTCCGGGTCCATGCCGTTGATCGGCTCGTCGAACATGAGCACGGGCGGGTCGCCGAGCAGGGCGGTGGCGATCCCCAGCCGCTGTTTCATGCCGAGGGAGAATCCGCCGATGCGGCGGTTCGCCGCCTCGGCCAGCCCCACTTCCTGGAGCACCTCGTCCACCCGGCGCCGCGGGATGCCGTTGCTGCGGGCCAGGGCGGACAGGTGGGCGGCGGCGCTGCGTCCGCCGTGGACCTGTCCGGCGTCGAGGAGGGCGCCGACGTGCCGCAGTCCGCGCGGGTGGTTGTGGAAGGGGACGCCGCTGACGGTGGCGGCGCCGGTGGTGGGAGCGTCCAGGCCGAGGATCATCCGCAGGGTGGTGGACTTGCCGGCTCCGTTGGGGCCGAGGAATCCGGTGACCTGGCCGGGCCGCACGGTGAAGGACAGATGGTCGACGGCCGTCTTGCTGCCGTAACGCTTGGTGAGTTCGTTGACTTCGATCACGGCACCCACATTGCCGAGAGGACCCCCGTCCGGACATGGGGCCGTGGGCGGCAATCGTGCGGCCGCATTGGCCCGTGGGCGTACGTCCCCGGGCTAATGTCGCGCGGGCGGTGTGCCGGTTAGTCTCGCGGCGTGGACCTCATAACGATCACCCCGTTGCCTGTGCGTGTCGCGCACTGCGGCCTTGCTCCCGAGATGGGGGCACGCCGCCGATGACGAGAACCAAGCCGGTGGCCTGGGCGGGGGGCGCCCTCTACCTCCTCATGGTGGGTCTGCTGGTGGGGGGCGCCCCCCGGGCATCGGGCACGGTCCACGGTGTCGGGTCGCTGCTGGCCGTGAGCCTGCTCGTCGGCGTGGTGCGACGGAGGCCGCTGCCGGCTCTGGCCATGGCACTCTTCGGATCCACCGCCGTGGTGGTGGGCACTCCAAGCTCCGTCCATGCGGAGATGTCGGTGGGTTATCAGGGTCAGTTCCTGTCGTTTCTGGCGGTGGATCTCGTCCTGGGCTTCATCGTCGCCACCTGCACGCGGCGAGCCTCGCTCGCCGCCGTGGCCGTGTCTTTCGCCGTGCAGCTCCTGGCCATCGGCGTCTTCGCGCACGGGGACAACCTGACCGTCAACGTCGTGATCGCCCTTTTGGCGATCTCCGCATCCTGTACGGTCGGTCTGCTCAGTCGCGAGCGCCGCGAGCACGCGGTGGCGCTGCGTTCGCAGGAGGTGGCCAAGGCCGTGACCGCCGAAAGGCTGCGGATCGCACGGGAGCTGCACGACATGGTCGCGCACAGTATCGGCATCATCGCCATCCAGGCCGGTGTGGGCAGCCGGGTCATCCAGACCCAGCCCGCGGAGGCCCGCGAGGCCCTGCGCGCCATCGAGGCCACCAGCAGGGAGACCCTGTCGGGTCTTCGCCGCACGCTGGTGTCGCTCCGGCAGGCCGACCTGGGCGCGACCGTATCGGAGCAGTCACCGCTCGCACCTTCGCCGGGGCTGGCGGACGTCGAACAGCTGGCGGCAGCGACTGCGGATGCGGGGGTACGCGTCGACGTGCGCCGCAGCGGGGAGCAGCGTCCTTTGCCTGTCGACATCGATCTGTCCGCCTATCGGATCGTGCAGGAGGCGCTGACCAACGTCGTCCGTCACGCGGGCACCGGGCGTTGCCGGGTGGCCATCGACTACAGGGCGGAGGAGCTGTCCTTGGAGGTCGTCGACGACGGGCGCGGCGCCACCGGGGACAGCTCGGCCCGCGGCTTCGGCATCATCGGGATGCGGGAGCGGGTCGCCCTGTTGGGCGGTGACCTCAGCGCCGGGCCGCGGACCGAGGGCGGCTTCCGGGTGGCGGCCAGGCTGCCACTGGCCGCACGCGTCGGAGTTCCGGTGGAGGCCCGATGACCGTCCGGGTGGTGCTCGCCGACGACCAGCCGCTGGTGCGGTCCGGCCTGCGGGTACTCATCGCCGATCACCCCGACCTGGAGGTCGTCGGTGAGGCCTGCACCGGTGCTGAGGCGGTCCAGCTGGTCAAAGATGTCAGCCCCGACGTCGTGGTGATGGACATCCGGATGCCCGGCATGGACGGGATCGAGGCCACCCGCCTGATCATGGCTGGCCCGGTGACGACCCGTGTTCTCGTCCTGACCACCTTCGACGAGGACGATTACGTCTACGGTGCGCTCCGGGCCGGCGCGAGCGGCTTCATGGTCAAGGACATGGCGCTGGACGACATCCTCGCGGCGGTCCGCGTGGTCGCTGCCGGCGACGCACTGATCGCGCCGGGCGTGACGCGCCGTCTGATCGCCGACTTCGTCGGGCGCCCCGAGGTCGTCCCGGAGCGCCCCCCACGGCCAATCGAGGGCATCACTGAACGGGAACGGGAAGTGTTGACCCTGGTCGGACGCGGCAGGTCGAACACCGAGATCGCGGAAGACCTCTTCATCACTGTGGCCACCGCCAAGTCGCACGTGTCACGGCTGCTCACCAAACTGGGCGCCCGGGACCGGGTCCAGCTCGTGATCACCGCCTATGAGATGGGGCTCGTCACGCTGCCTCGCTGATGGCGTTCCTGGACCCATGGGAAGGCAGAAATGTCCTGTCGCTCCCGTCTCGTGTACGAGCCGCCGGTACCACCACGCCACCCACTGCGGCTGTCAACCGGACTGGCCGGTCCCGGGCTGGCTCAGTCCTCTCCGTCGTCGTCATCGTCGAGGTTGACGGCGTCCGGGTCGCGCAGGGGCCGCAGCCCGTCAACCGGCTGGGAGGCGGTGAAGCTGTAACGGCCGAGCACATTGAGGTTCCTGTGCTTCAGCGGGGACAGTCGGGCCACGTCCTCATCGCGGATCTCGTGGCCCTCGGCGCGGAGCTGGGCAACGGCGGCATCGATGTACCGGGTGGTCCAGAGCACCACGGCGTTCAAGACCAGGCCGAGCGATCCGAGCTGGTCTTCCATGCCGTCCCGGTACGCCTGGTGGATGGTGCCCTTCTTGCCGTGGCAGATGTCGCGGGCGAGCTTGTGCCGGGACTCCTGGACGGTGAGCTGCTTGTGCATCTGCCGCCGGTACGTGTCATCGACCGGGTCGACGACGGCGAGCAGGTGCAGGGTTTTCGCGATGCGTCCGTACTCGGCGAACGCGGCGCCGAGCGGGGTGGGGTGGCCCTCGCGGCCGAACATCCGCAGCAGGTCGTAGGCGCGTACCTGGTTGGTGACCAGGGAACCTGCCACCCGCAGCATGTCCGGCCAGTGGGTGATCACCTTCTTCACGTTCACCTTGTTCCGGGCGATCGCCTCCAGCGCCCCGTACCCGCCGGCGGTCTCGGCTCCGGGCATCTGGGCCTTCCAGAACCGCTGGTCGGCCAAGTCCTTAAACCGGGGGGAGAAGCGGTAGCCGAGTATCTTGAAGATGCCGAAGACCATGTCGGAGTAGGAGGCGTTGTCGGTGGCGACCATCTCCGGCTTCACCCCGCCGTCCAGGTTCAGCAGCGCGTCCAGGATGAACAGGGAGTCGCGCGGGGTGCCGGGCACCACCATCTGCCCGATGCCGATCACCTGGTCATTGATCGCGTTCAGCCACGTGATCCCGGTCTTCTTCGCGAAGTACTTCGGCGAGGGCGCGGCGTTGATGGTGCGGACAGGAACGACGAAACGCAGGCCGTCGACAGAGGCGAGCAGTCCGTTGCCCCAGAACTTGACGATCGGCACCTGTGCCTGGGCGGTGATCAGGGCGGCGTTCGCCGCGGCGATGGTGTCGGCGCGCAGGTAGTACTGGTCGACGTGGACGAGGCGGGCGCGGGTGAGTGCCTCGTAGTTCGGGTTGATGACCGGGGTCATGCCGATGTTGCACGCCTCGCTCACGAGCAGGGCGACGACCGAGGTAGTCAGGTCCCTCATGCGGGTCTTGCCGTCGCCCAGGTGCACGAAAGCGTCCAGGAACCCGGTCCAGGCATGTACCTCGAAGAGCAGGTCTGGCAGGTCGATCTTCGGGAGCATCTTCTCGACGCGCTCGCGCAGCCACTTCAGCGACTTCGGCTCGCCGAGCGCGTGGAGCTTCTCCACGTTCAGCTTCACGCGGCCGTTCGGCTGGGTCTCGATGCTGATCTTCGCGTCCGGCCCTGCTTCCTCCAGCCGCTCGGCCATCTGCTTCCACGTCGCGTCCAGCACCACGATCAGGTCCCGAAGGTGTCCTTCGGCGTCCTCGTCCAGGCTCAGGCCCGCCAGTACGTCCTCGCGGACCGCCTCCCAGCCCTTGCCCTGGAGCAGGCGGGCGCGCGGGTCGGACCAGCGATGCGAGGGGGAGGCGAAGATGTCGCGGCGTTTGAGCGCACGGAACAGCTGCTCCAGCACGCACACCACGTACGCGTCACGGTCCACCGCTCCCTGCGGCAGCTCGGCGTTCGCGTACACCGCCTTGCGCCAGTGCGCCGGCACCAGCTTGTCGTCGACCTCACGCGGCAGCAGCGGCTTCTCGCCCACCTTCCGCCGCGACAGGGCTGGGAGCCGTTGCACCCCGGTGAGGACGCGCCTGCCGCCGGGCGCCGCGTCCAGCGCCTTCGACTCGCCCAGCAGGGACAGGAACGGCTTGACGGTGTTGTAGCGCAGCGCCAGCGCCCCGCGCAGCGCGGCCTCCGCGGTGTCGTCGTCCTCCGGGACGAGGCTCACCACCACCGTCGCCGCGCTCGACAGCGCGGCCCGGGGTGCGACTTCCTCCAGGGCCCGCCACAGCGCGGCCACATCCACGTCGCAGCCGGTCTGCTCGATGAGCTCCAGTTCCCCGATGAACACCGTCGCCGCCCTGGCCACGAGCCGGGATGCCTTCTCCAACTGGGGCAGGGTGGAGAGCCGCTGCTTGTCGGTGGACCGCTTCGCGGTGCTGATCAGCCTCGTGGCCATCAGGATCTCGAACAGGTCCAGGGCGTCGTCGATCGCCTTGGCCTCCAGGTGGCGCATCACCGCGGTGAGCATCGCCGTGCGCTTGGGCTCCGGGGTCCTCTCCAGCTTCGGCGCCTTAGTGCCCAGTCCGTACCGGGCCAGCGAGGACAGCCGGTTCGGCGGGATCTGCTCCAGTTTCAGGCGGCCCAGCTTGAAGGTGGCGATGTCCTCGACCCGCTGCAACGCGGCCTTCATCGCGGTGCCGGTGGTCCGCGTCGGGGGCTGGCGCATCCGCTCCAGCTCCGAGTACCGCTTGCCCTCCGGCGTCTTCAGCGTGGCCACCAGGTCCCCTGGCAGCGCCGGATCCGCCCGCCTGGCGGCCCTCGCGACCGTGGTGTGCAAGCGCTTGTCCGCGACGGTGCGGACCTCGGCCACCTGCCGGGCCAGCACGCTCACCCCCGGCAGCAGCACCCGGTGCCGGCGCAGCCAGCCCACCGCATGGTCGAACAACGCCTTCGGACCCTCCGCATGCGCCGTCCATGCCCGACCGTGAAGGAGCGCCCGGAACTTCCGACCCTGGGCATGGTCCTCGTACTGGTGGTAGCCGTACGCGTCACGGATCTCCCAGGCGTGCTCGTACGCCGTCGGCCTGCGCTCGGTATACCGCTTGATACAGGAGACATCCCCGATCTCCAGCTGCTCGGCAAGGTGCTCCACCACCGACCACGGCACGTCGAGGGGATCCTCCAGGAACAGCCCGATATAGCGGACCGTGCACATCTGGAGGGCGAAGCCGAGGCGATTGTGGTCACCGCGCCGCTTCGCAATCAGCTTCAGGTCCTCGTCATCGAGGAAGAAGAACCGCTCCAGCTCGGGCCTCGTCGGCTCCTCGGCGAACTTCCCGTACGCCTCGGCCTGCTCATCAGTCAAGAACTCCACCGGCATGCGCGGACCGTAGCCGGGCCCCGCCAGTGATCGACGATCTTCGATCGAACCCGCATACCGGACTGATCATCTGTGCTAGAGGCAAAAGATCAAGTGCTTAGCGTTAATGGCTGTACCGGTGGTCCCCGAGGCCG
>NZ_JBVIQR010000051.1:0-32372 GCF_055576875.1 Streptomyces sp. NPDC033229
ATGTGAACGACGCTGCACCCCCGAGGTGACGGGTTGGCGGGGAGCTGGCGGGGCCACCCCCGACTTCACATCCGTCCGAGTGGTTAAAAGACAAGCTCAGGACTCGCGTCTGCGGCGCCGCACAACACGTCGTGAAGCGCGAACTAGGAAGCGACAGGCCCTGGGACTGACCGGAGTTCCCCACCTCTCCCGAGCGGAATGGCTGCTGCTTACCATCCGCGTGCTGGGCGCGGCTGGGGTCAGCATCCTGGGCCTGCTGTCCTCCTTCACTTCCCTGGCCAACCGCGCCCGGGGCTGGGGCTGGCCCTGGCTGCTGCCGGTCGGCATCGACATGGCCATCCCGTCGTTCACCATCCTGGGCCTGCTGCTGATCCGCACCAACATGAGGCTCAAGTGGGTGCTCTGGGTCCCACGCGCCCTGACCGGCGCCACCGTGTACCTGAACTGGCAGGCTGCCCACACCCTCCCCGGGCAGGTCACGCCTGCCTCACCCTCCTGTGGGTGGTCTTCAGCGAAATCGGCGGCCATGTGTACGCCACCCGCATCGGCGCGGTGACGGGCAGCCGGGTGGACGCCATCCGCCGCTCCCGCTGGATCCTCGCCCCCGTCTCCACCGTGATCATCCGCCGTTTCATGATCCTTTGGGAAGAGACGTCCTATGAGAAGGCACTCGAGCGCTGGCGCGAGATGATCCTCGCCCGCGCCGAGATGCGCGAGAAGTGGGACCGGTGGTGGCGCTGGGAAGCTCCCCTGCGCGAGCGCACGCTGCTTAAGATGGGCGAGCTGACGCCCGGCACCGTCGTCTCGACGATCACTGCCACGAGCGCACGACCCGTCGGCAAGAGCGCCGACACTGCATCCGAGGGCGAAGCGCTCACCGCCGGGCAGACCGAGCCCGACCCGCTCACGACCGACGCTCACGCTCACGCCACCGGCGCTCACGACCACGAGCGCGACCACCCCGCCGACGCTCACGCTCACGAGGGGAACGAGCGCCCGAACCCTGGCGCTCAAGCGCACCCCGAGGGCGCTCACGAAGACGAGCGCACCGCAGAAGTTGACGCTCACCCCGGCGCTCACGACGCCGAAGAAGATGAGCGCCCCTCGGCCGATGAGCGCGCTCACCCGCTCGACCGTGGAACGGGGCGCAAGGAACAGGAGGCGCTCACCCAGCGTTGGCACACCCGGGTGCGTGAGCTCTTCACCGAGCTTGAGCGCCGCCCGGAATGGAAGGACATCCGCGAAGCGCTCACCAAAGCCGGGCTCTCGGACAAGCCGGTCTCGCGGCCTACAGCGCAGCGACTGCGCACGGACGTCGAGACGGCTGACCCGGCGCTCGCCGAGCGCTACCCGGCGCGGCGCTCACGCTTCCGCGCCCACCGGATCCTGACCGCAGACCGCGCTCGCGCTCACAGCTGTCCGCGCCGCGCTCACCGCGTCAGGGACACGAGCGCTGGCGGCCGAGCGGCGATCACGAACACGGCGACGGTGGCTTTGTTCGCCGATTCCGGTTCTGGCTCAGCTTCCGTGCAGCGGCCACTCTCCGTCACGCGAGGAGAACTCGTTTGCGGAGGAGTCGAAATCCTGCGCGGCCGAACATTTGGCGCTTGAGCATCTTGATCCGGTTGACATGTCCTTCGACCACGCCTGAGTTCCAGGGCAGGGTGAAGCCGGCGATGACGGCGTCGCGGTCTTGGTCGATGCCTGCGGCGAGGGTGTGGAGGCTGGGTAGGTCGTCCTGCCGGACGGCGTCGAGCCAGCCCGGCAGGCGCTCGCCCTGCCGCTCGGTGAGCATGGTCGCGAAGGACCGGACATGGCGGGTCAGAACGTCGAGTTCGGGGCAGCGTGCCCGGACGGCCTTGAGCTGGAGTTGCTCGCCCTCGGAGAGGGTGTCAGGGTGCCGGAGGATCCATCCGGCGACCGTTCGGGGCGAGGGCGGCCTGGCGGTCACCGGTCGTGGAGAGGTGCGCTTTTCACGCAGGTAGGCGCGAACACGCTGGTAGCTGCCCTTGTAGCCGAGCGGCACGATCTCTTCCCAGAGCTGCCACGCGTTGGTGCAGCCCTCGTTCCAGCGGTCGTCCAGGTAGGGCTTGTAGTCGTCGAGGACGGAGGGCTGGTTCTGCCATTGGCCGTTAAACAGTTCCTCCGGCGTCGTCACGTCGGCGAGTTGCTTGACGGCCCGCCAGGTCATCCCGAGTTGCAGCTGGATCGAGCGCAGGCTGTGCCCCGCCTTCCGCAGGTCGTGCACCGCGGCGTGACGGGACCGGGTCCGGTCGGCGAACCGGTGCCCGCGTGGCCAGGGCGAAGTCGACGGATCCACGGTCGGAACGGTCGCCGGCTCGAGTTCAGGAGTCACGGGTGTCAGGACGTGCAGGCAGCGGCGGTGCTGGGCGACGCTTCGCTCGGCGGCCTCGCTCAGGTTGTGCCAGAGGTGCCACCGGTCCGCGACCTGGACAGCTTGGGGAGCGCCGGCGGCGGCGCCTTCGGCGAAGAACGGTGCTCGGTCGCGGCAGATGACCTCGATGCCAGACCTCTGGGCGAGCCAGGCGGCCAGGCTGGATGCCTCCCGGTCCGGAAGGAGATCGACCGGTCGGCGGGTTTCGACGTCCACCAGGACAGTGCCGTAGTGGCGGCCCTTTCGAGTTGCGTACTCATCGACGCCGACCACCCGCGGCGCCGGTACTTCCGGCTCGGGAAGCGCGTTGACCAGGCGCAAGACTGTACTCCGGCTCACCGAGACCCCGAGGGCACTGTTCCCACCCGAGGTGCTCCCCGCACATCAACTGTCCCCGAATGGCCAGGCGCGGGCACAGGCCGCCGTCTCCCTCGCAGTCGAGCAGCGGTGATGCCCCCCGCCGGGTGACCGCCTCCAACTGCTCCTGGCGCTCCGCCCAGGACAGCGGCACCGGTGTCGGCGTGCCCGGGTCCTCCCAGCGTCCGGCGTCCTGCTGGGCAGGCAGGCGCGGCACCCGTGAGGGCGGTACATCAGGAAGTGCCCGCAGCCGAGCGGAGATCACTCCGCCTACCGTCGTACGGATCGGCTGCGGCAGCGGCCGCGTGATCACCTCCCGAAGTTGCTCGCGCGTCCACCCCTGCGCCAGCCGCCGCGCCACTTCCTCGCCTTGGTCCCGAAGCGTGCTCCCCATCAGCAGCAGTTCCGGGCGCTCTGCCGCAATCGCAAGCAGCAGCTCCACCCCCCTTGTCATCACCACCGGCGCGGACGGCGCAGCGTCAGCCGCTGCCCTGGCCATCCTCGTGCCCGGTGCGGACTCCTGATCGTGATCGACGTCGCCCCCGTCCGTCCGTCCGTTGCGCTTTCGGGTGCGCCTACCTCTACAGAAACGGATGGACGGACGGGAGTGGGCGCTGAGCGGGAGGACTGAGCGGGAGGACGCGTTCTTGCAGGTCAGGTCGCGAATGCGGGTCAGATTTCTGACCCGCGCTTTCCGCAGCGCGAGCGGCCTTCCGTGCGGCTTCCCGTGCGGCTTCCTTGCGGGCCTCCTCCTGCGCGGTCTTCTCGGCAGGCGCCTTGATGGCGTCGAGTGCGGCAAACGCGTTGCGGGGCCCCAGGTACCCCGGGAATGGCCGGTCATTGATGCGCAGGCGCAGGGCAGCCCCTGAGGCGAGAGCGCGGGAACTGGTCTTGACTCGCTTGCCCTCCGGAGTGGTCACCAGTCCCACCGCCGTGAGGTCGGCCAGCAGCCCACGGACGCGCGAGAGACTCGACGGCTTCACCGCTTCCCCCGGTTCCACCGGTTTAGCAGGGAGGAGGTAGCAGAGCTGGCGAAGGGTAAGTTTCCGAACGGGCCCGTACTTCTCGATCACGAGTGCCCGCAAGATCCAGTACAGCCGGATCGCGGAGTCCTTGAGCTGGGGGCACAGTGGCACCCAGTCGAGCAGGTTCGAGCTGTGGAACCCTCCGTTGTCCGGCGGGAGCAGCTCCATACGCTGGCTGTCGTCGCTGGCGTCGTCGTAGTCGCCGATCACGTGCAGTGCCTTCCTCGGCCCGCCGCGTGAGGTGGAGAGACGGGAATACCGCCGCTACACTCGCGAACAGACCTGTCTTGGTCGCCCCGCCGGCCGTGAGGTGGCACTCACGGTGAGTTACCCACGGCGGGGCTTTTTTCGTGTTCTGGATCAGTGGTGAGGCAAGAGCGTAACCCTGTCAGGGTGTTCCGGTCACCGTCTGTGTACCGAAGCGAAGAGCAGTAGCCCGGTGTTGTGAGGAGTGGACGACGCGGGCGTCCAGCAGGGAGTTCCTCCCGAACCGCTCACTGCTTCCCCTTGCGGGTTGGTGCGCTCTTGTCGCGCACGGGGATGCCGGCTTCGCCCAGCCACCGGTACAGCACGCCGGGGCCGACGCCCGCCAGTTGGCGGATGCGGCTCCGGCCAGCACCGAGGCGGGCCGCATTCACCGCCGCAGGCTTGATCTCCGTCGTCAGGATCTCCTCAGCCTGCCTCAGCAGTATCGCCCGACGCTCGCCTGCGTCTTTGACGGCGCGTAGGGCGGCCGCCTGCTGCTCTTCTGGAATCTCGGTCACGCGGCACAGCATATCGAAAGCACCGTCCGTATTGCTATCGCACTGCCGGTGCTTTCTATGTCATGGTGGTGCAGCCCCGGAAACGAGGCGGCCCCGGCAGGTGGTGGAACACCGTACCGGGGCCTAGACCACCTACCTGACACAACCAGGGAGGCGATCCGTCATGGATCGTACCGGCACGCCTATCGGCGTGATCAGTCAGTACCAGCCGCGAACCTGTGACGAATGCCAGGGAGCACGCGGCGAGACCGAGTCGGAGAACGACGGCACCGTCATCCGGCAGACGTGGCGCTCCTGCACCGCGTGCAACGGGACGGGGGTGCGCTGATGGTGACGCAGCCCCCGCACATGGCGCCAGGCATTGCGTGGCGGCCCGCGAACACTTCGGCCGCACCCGCCCACCTCGCCAGCCGCTGACCCGTTTCCGGGGCCCCTGTCGCATCGCAGAAGTGCACCCCCTCGGGGGCAGGCCACTGCGGCGTGCAGCCCCGGCTGGATCTCTCTTGAGCCGGGTCTTCGGACCCGGCTCCCCCACCCGGAACCGCCTCCCTTGGGCGGCGCCGGATGAGGGAGCCGGACACGGCCTCCGTCAACACCTTCCGCCCCGGACGGGCAACGCGTAATGGCGTCCTGAAAGGCAGGCGCTGATCTTTCCCAACTCCACAGAGGACGTACCGCAGCCTGCACACGGGAAGAGCGGCCGTCGGAAGCACAGGCAACTGCGACAAGCCGCAGGCCCTGCCGCGTGACTAGCTACGCACCTTCTCCCATGCCGCCCCTGCCGGGCGGACAAGTGATCCGTACGCGCGGTGAGACAAGGGCAAAGATCGCGGGCCCCGTTGGACGCAGACCGGTTCGAGCCCGGTCCGGGGCACTCCGTCCGTCCCAACCCACGGAGGACAACCGATGCGTTTCGTCTACCTGCTGGGAATGACCAGCCCGCTCATCGGCCTCATCTGCCTCTGGATGACCCGCTGAACCTCCACCCGGTACAAGAAGGGAGCACGCCCGTGTCTGAACGGACGCCGCGCCAGATGGTGCTCGGCATCCTGGGGGCGGTCACCGTCGGGGTGGCCGCCTTGTCCATGGCCGTCAGCTATCAGATCCTCGACCCCCGGTTCGGCCTGTGGGCCGCGCCGACCGTGGGCGCCCTCGACGCCCTGTGGCTCGTGTTCCAGGCCACGGAGATCCAGGCCGGCAGCAACCGGGCCCGCGCCCGGCGCGTGCAGGTCGCCGGCCTGGCCCTGACAGCCATCAACGCCGCCATTCCCACCGCCGACCTGATCCTGACCGGGGCCGGCGACAGGTTCGACCTGGCCGTGGTGCTCACCCCGCTCGCCATCGTCGCGACCAAGGGAGCCTGGTGGATCGTCCTGCCGTCGCTAGGCCGGCGGGTGTCGGACAGGACCCGGCAGACGATCGCCACCCGGCGTCAGGAGGTGGCGGACCAACTCGAGGAGATGGAGGCCGAAGCCGTGCAGCGGATCGAGCTGCTGGCGCTCACCGCAGAGTTGAACGCGCGGGTGGCCCGTGCCGAGACGGACTACCGCCTGTCCGTGCTGGAGGCGCAGCAGACCATGACCGAGGACCTGTACGAACAGGCGGAGGCCACCGCGCAAACGGTCGCGGAGAAGGCGTTGCCTCCCTCGGTCGCGGCGATCCGCCTGCCGGAACTGGGGCAGTGGACCCCGGCGGCGCCTGCCCTGCCCGGCCTGGCGGGTGCGGCCGGGTCCGGCACGGTCGCCATCGACCGGCACGCCACAGACACGCAGGTCAACGAGCCGCCGAACGCAACCGGCACGCCGCCCGGCACACCGGCACACCCGGGGGCACGGGCCGTCACGATCGCGGAACTCGCGGCAGTTGCGCGCGTTCCGGTCCCGGTACCCGGTGAGCCACTGACCGGTGGTCAGGTGAATGTGGTGCTGCGGTACCTGCGCTATGCGGAGCACCCGCCGATGTCCTACCGCCAGGCCCGCGACGCCTTCCGCCGCGCTGGCTATGTCGGCAGCGAGGAGCGCATTCGCCATGCCTGGGGCGCGCTGCTGGCGAATGAGAAGAGCAGCGGCGAGGAGCCCGAGGGCGCGGACGTCGCCTGAACACACGTGTCCGGCACCACCAGTGAGGGCCAGCCCGACCCCGTACGGGCTGGCTCTTGCTGCGACTGCCGGAAGCACAGCACGCAGTCGACGGACGGTGCAGAGCCAGTGAGTGACCTGACGAGCGCACGGTACGTACGCAGACCCAGGAAGCAGACCCGGCGAGCACCACAGAGCACCACAGCACCACAGAGCACCACGAAAACCCGCAGAAACCGCGTGACCGGTCGGTTACGATCGCGGGCCCACGACATGAAGGAGGGGGCGTGGGGAAGAGACGACCGCCCGAAAATCGTGATCATGAGGACAGTTACGGGCAGATGGCGGGCGCGATCGGCGGTCTGGCCATCGTGTTCGGTGTCCTCGCCGCCATCAAGGACAAGCTTGGGCTGTCCTGGCTGGCCACCGTGCTGCTCACCGCCGGGGTGCTGGTCGCGCTCGGCTTCCTGGCCTGGAAGATCCGCACTGGCGTTCAGCGGCTGTGGGCGCGTCGCGCGCAGCCCGCCGCGGAGGTGACGACGCTGAACCAGCAGTCGGCCGCAGTCGCGGACGGTGCTGAGGCAGCCGTCCAGGCGCACCCGGAGCTGACGGCGGCGCTCACCACAGCCGGCGCCATCGGCAGGGACGAGGTGATCCGCGCCGACGAGGCCGTCATCACGCCGGTGCAGACCGGCGTGATGTATGACTTCCTGATGCCCAGGGGGCGTACGTACGCGCACGTCGAGAAGCGGTTGGGTGAAGTCGCCGGAACCTTCGGCGTCACCCGCATGCACACCAAATTGGAGCGGAGCCGTCAGAACGAGCGTCGGGTGCAACTGCTGGTGCTTGATGAGCCGCCGTTCAGCCGGCCTTTCCCGGCGCCGTCCCGGCAGGAGATCGCGGCATTCGGCGGGGTTCCTTTCGGGCACGACGTCGTCGGTGAGCTTGTCGGCGTGCCGACGTTCGACAAAGCCTCGCTGCTGGTCGGCGGCATGACTCAAATGGGAAAGACCACGTTGATCAACGGACTCATTACGTGTCTGCTGATCGCCTACGAAGATTTCGATCTGTACCTTCTCGACGGAAAACACTGTGGGCTGACCAGGTTCGAGAAAATCGCCACCCGTTACGAGGCGTCCGACAGCCCGGCCGTCATGGAAGACATGGCCGATGAGCTGAACGGCCGTGTCGGGAGGCGTTACGTAGAAATCCAGGACGCCATCCGGAACCGGAAACCCGCACCGAAATTCAAGCCGGTGTTTTTCATCGTCGATGAGGCGGCTGACTTCTTCGCAGATGACGGAACGTCCGCCGGAAAGGAACAGGCCCGGCGGGTAGCGGAAAAGGTGCGATCTCTGGTTGCGAAGGCGTTGGAGTCGGGTATTTCCGTGGTGATGCTGACGCAGCGTCCGGCGCAGAACGCAATCCCGGTTATGGTCCGGGATCAGTTCCTGTACCGGATGTGCCTGTACGTGGCGTCGGAAGGAACTGCGAAGGTCGCTTTGGGGGACACGTATTTCGAGACGGTTGCCCCGATCAACCCGGCACTTCTTGACTCCAATATCAAGGGGCAGGGCGTCCTGTTCGCGCACGGGACCTCCACTCTCATCCGGGGATTTGATTTCACGGATGAGTTTATCTGGGGAGTCGTCGACGAGGTGTACGGTCGGCGTGAGAAGGAATTCGGAAGCAAGCCGGAAAGCCCACTCAAGCAGGCTGTGAACCTGATGAGGGCCCGAGGGGTCGAGTTCATCCCGGGTGCTGGGCTGGCCCCGGCCCTCGGCATCACGGAAACCCGTCCCAGTGAGCGCGGAAAGCAGCTTTCAAAGCTGTTGGGAGTCTCGCCGGGCAAGGACGAGAAGGGCGTCGTCCGCGGCTACTGGCTGGCCGACCTGACCGCCGCTATGTCCGGTTCTTGACTCGTCCAGACACCCGCTGAGAGTCCGCCGGCCACCTGCTGAGGCCCGCCACAGGGCCCGCTGTCCGGCAGGTGACGCCGAGTCTCCAGCGGATGCTCAGCAGGTACCCAGCAGGTACCCAAGACGGTGCTGACCTGCGATAACACCAAAAACTGAACGAAAGGGGGGGGAGTCGTGAGATCTGCTGCCGTAGGAGGGGTGATCGGCCTCGGGGCCACCGCGGCCGTCATCGTGGCCGCGCTCGTCCAAGCCGCCGGTGACACGCCGGCGGGAAAGGCGCTGCGCTCCGGCCTGTCCGTGTCCGTTCCCGATGCCTACAAGCGCCTGATAACCGACGCGGGCGGAACGTGCCCGGAGGTGAGCCCGAATCTTCTTGCCGCGCTTCTCGAAACGGAATCCCAATTCAACCCGAAGGCAGCTTCGCCGGTTGGTGCGCAAGGGATAGCACAGTTCATGCCGTCCACCTGGGAATCCAGCGGAATCGACGGAAACCGTGACGGCAAACGCGATGTCTGGGACCCCGAGGACGCGATCCCGTCAGCAGCCAAATACCTGTGCAGCCTGGCGAAGGAAGTCAAAGACGTACCCGGCGACAAGCAAAGCAATATGCTCGCGGCGTACAACGCCGGAAGCGGAGCCGTCCTCAAATACGGCGGAATACCTCCGTACGAGGAAACACAGGGCTACGTGAAATCCATCGTGGCAATCGCTGGAAAGCCTGCACCGGGCGGAGAAATGACAACGGCGGAGCAAGGCGCCGAAGTCGTCAACGCGGCACAAGACATGATCGGCACCCCCTATTCGTGGGGCGGAGGCAGCGAAAGTGGCCCCACCGCAGGAACGTGCTGCTCACCCAACGGAAGCTCTGGCGCCGCCGTGAAGGGGTTCGATTGCTCGGGTCTCACGCTGTACGCCTACGCGCGGATCGGTATTTCCCTGCCCCGCACGGCGGCGGAGCAGTACGCCGCATCGGAGCCCGTCAAGCCCGACGAGGCAATGCCCGGGGATCTCGTTTTCTACGGAAGCGGCCCGAACAGCTTGCATCACGTGGGCATTTACGTCGGCGGCGGGTGGATCCTCGACGCGCCCCGGCCGGGCACTCAGGTCCGTTTCAGCCCTCTGAAATCGATGAGCGACTTTTTCGCCATCGCCCGCCCCATTTCCCACCACAACAAGGAGACATGACATGTCCAAGCTGCACATCCTCGCTAAGCCCGTCGACATGAGCAACGGTTTCAAGGACTTTTTTGACACCATCGGGCTCACGGGCGGCGGCCTGGTGACCAAAGGCATTGCGGCCGTGATCGCCGTAATCGCCGTCCGCATGCTGCTCCAGCTTTCCGCCGACCCCCAGGGCGCGCTGCGTAAGGGCTCGATGGCGATCGGCACGCTGTTCGTCGCGGTGGTGCTGGCGCTGTACGGCGACACCCTCTTCTCAACCGTCACCGACGCCAAGGGCTGAGGGTCATGCCGAAAGATCCTTGCGACCTGATCAAGGGAGAAGGCCGGAAGTACTGCCGAGGAGAGGGGGAGCCTCTCCCGAAGGCTCCCGGCCATCCCGGCGGCGGAGGCAGCGGCGGAGACGGCAACATCACCCACGGCGCCTCCAAACACGTCCAGGAACTGGCTAACTGGCTCATCAAAAAGATCGAGAAGCTGGTGGCGCCGGATCACGCCTGGGCGCCGGAGAAGAGCGACAGCGCACTGTTCGAACCGTTCCTGTGGCTCGGCCAGCACCTGGCCGTCGCCATTTTCGTGTGCGTGGTCGTCGTGTGTGGCCTGACTGCCTGGCAGGGCGCCCCCCGCATGCGGCAGATGGGGGCCTCTACCGGGTGGACGCTGGCGGCCGTCGCCGGCATGGCATCGGTGCCCGGAGTCGTGATGCTGCTGAACACGGCCGTGAGCCAAGCGTTCATGACCGCGTTCGACAGCGACACCTCGACCCTGTTCAACACCATCCGCGAAGACCTCAAGCACGGGGCGGATTCGGGGAACCCACTGGCGATCCTGCTGATCGTCTCCGCGCTCGTGGTGGCCCTCGGATTCGCGGTGCTCGTGTTCATGATGCGCCAGCTCGGCATCTTGGCGTTCGTGTGCATGGCCCCCCTGGTGCTGGCGTCGCTGGCACGCGGCGGCGACACGACGGCGGTCAAGCAGTGGGCGATGCGGTTGCTGGGGCTGATGTTCGCCCCCTTCGCGCTGCTGCTGGTGTCCCCCTTCGTGGAGCTGGCCAAGGGATCGCTCGTAGTGGACAGCGCCCTGCTGGTCGCCGCAGATGTGCTCATGCTGCGGATGATCTTCCACGGCGTGCCCTACTTCGGCCCCCGGGTGGCCCGCGCCACCCGCACCCTGGTGGAACGCAACACCGACAACCGGTTCGTCCGGGGAGTCGTGCGGGCCGGTGTACCGGATGTCTACGAGCGGGAGAACTCCGTGCGCATGCTGCGCACGGTGGACACTCCCGGCCGCGCGATGCACAAGGACAAGGGCGTGCTGTTCGCTGCCTACGGCCTCAAGACGCAGCAGCGTCCGGGACAGCTGACAACCGCCTCCGCCGTCGACCAGGTCAAGGAACGTTCGGCCCGCACGGCGCAGCTCACCCAGGCACGCCAACAGGCTCGGGCAGCCCAGGCAGCCAACCGGCCGCCGCAGGCGCCGAATCCGCGGCTGGCACCCAACCGGCAGCAGCCCCAGTCACCCGCTCCCCAGCCCCAGGCGCGAAATCCGCAGCCGGCGCCCAACCGGCAGCCCCAGGCGGCGCGGAACCCGTGGCAGGTACCCAAGCCCCAGGTGCCGAATCCGTGGCAGGTACCCAACCGGGCGCCGCAGGCGCCGAATCCGCGACCGGCACCCAACCGGCCCCCGTCCAACCCCTAGAACGACTCGCGTGCCTGGCCCCCGGCTTCCGTGTTCCCGCCCTTGGGCGGCCACAGCGATGCCGGGGCCAGCCGCGCTGCACGGCCTACTCCTTGGAGGCTTTTCCGTGTACTCCCTGACCCCCGGCTTCCGTGTTCCCGCCGTCCAGCGCGGCCTGAGCCCTGCCGAAACCCTGCTGACCAAGATCAACGCCGGAGTCGGGGGAACCGTCCTGCTGTCGGCGATGATCACCCCGCCGCCCGTCTGGAGCTTCGGCGCGGTGGGCGCGGCTGCGGCACTGCTCAACGCCTCACCGGGGCCCCGCTCGATCGCCCGCTGGGCGGCCGTCGGCTACCGGCACCTGCGGGAGAAGACGGCGCCCGACGCGGTGTTCGCCCGTCCGGGCGCTACCCGCACCTGGACTCTGTACCCGGAGCACGGCACCATGCAGGACCCGCAGCGACGGGCGGCGTTCCACGGCGCCGTAGCTCGCACCCTGTCGTTCGCCGGCGGCCAGGCCCGCACCGCCGGCATCCAGGTCCACGTCACCCACCACGCCACAGTCGGCGAGCACACCGACCACACCCAGACAGTGTCCGTGCACATCCCCAAGGGACTGATCGGTCAGCCCGCCCGCATCCTCGACACCCTGGAAAGCGAACTGGCCGCGCTGGGCGCCCTGACGCCACTGGCACCCGAACCGCTCCCGGCCGTGACCGACCGCGGCCCCGGCTGGGCAGCTCTGGAGGACGGCCGCTACGCCTCGACCGCGCGGATCACCGCCTGGCCCGAGGAGAGCGACGACGACCTCATGCCCCGGCTGCTGCTGGGACAGGACTCCGATCGCTCACTGGCGGTGCTGTACCGGCCGCTGCCAGCAGGGCAGTCCCGCCGGTCGGCGAAATGGCAGCGCGCCACGGCGCAGGCGTTCACCACCGACAAGGTCAAGCAGGACGCTCACGAGATCGCTTCCAGCACCACGCATGGCGCGCTCGTCCAGGGCGCGACCCTCGTGGACCTCGATGCCTACCTAACGGTGTGGGGCGACAGTCCCGAGACCGTCACGGACGCCCGCTGGCAGGCCTCGCTCACGGCCGACCGGCACCGCATCCACCTCGACTGGCTCCCGGGCCAGCAGCACCGCGCCCACCTGATGACCACCCCGCACGGAGCCTCCACACGGAAGGGAGCGATCCTGTGATCCGTCTGCCGTCCACCCACGCCGCGATCACGGCGCCGCTCGTCGCCTCCAGCGCCCGGTTCCCCGGCATCCCGATCGGGCGGTCCCTACTGGACGGCCGCCCTTTCCACCTCTCCCCCGTCCTCGCGGACGCCGCCGTCCTGCCCTCGACCAATAGCCTGGCCTTGGGCGGTCTGGGCTCCGGCAAGTCCGCCACCGCGAAGGTGCGGGCCCGCCGCGAGATCCTCGACCACGCCCATCAGTACGTCGTCATCGACTCCCTCGGGGAGGACACCAGCAGCGGAGAGTGGGCACAGCTCACCCACGATCTGAGCGGCCGGGTCATCAAGGCCAATGACTTCACCCTCAACCCGTGCAGCGACCTCTTCCCGCCCGAGGTCCGCGAGCAGCTCATCCGCTCGCTGATCGCCGCCGTCGAACCCGCCGCGCTCGGCCCCCAGTCCACCCACGCGCTGCAACACGCCCTGAACCACCCGAAGGCGACATCGCTGCACGGGTTGGTGGACGCGCTGGTTCGTCCCCAGGACGGCAGGTGGCCCGCGAGGAGGCTCGCCGAGTGGGGAGAGGGCCCTGCGATTGCGCTCTCCCGCTACACCGAAGGCAGTCTTCGCGGCCTGTTCGACGGCGAGGGCGCGAGTCTGCCGGAGACGGACCTGCCGATCCTCTCGTTCGACTTCTCCGGCCTCGACCGCAACAGCCCTTCCATCCCCTCACTGATGGCCGCAGTGACGTGCTGGGCAGAACACGTATGGCTGCGCCAGTCCACCGCCGTCCACCGGCACCTGGTGCTCGAAGAGGCGTGGCAAATCCTGCTTTCCCCCGCCACGAGCGCACTGATCCAGCGGCTGCTGAAATACAGCCGCCGGCTCGGGCTCTCCCTCGACGTCGTGATGCACACCCTGTCCGACCAGGGCGACGGCAAAGCGCAAGACCTGGCGCGCCTGTGCGAGATCGCCCACGTCGGACGCCTCGGCCCGGAAGAAGCGGCCATCGTCGGCGCAATCCTCGGCCTGCCCGCCTGGGCGGTGAACCGAATCCCGACGCTCGACCCCGGTCAAGCCGTCTGGAAAGTCGGCCCCGACTACATCGACATTGTCCAGACCGTCCTGAGCGAGGAAGAAGCCCGGCTCACCGACACCTCCTCGCGGCGCCGCAAAGCCCAGCAGGCCGTAGCCGCCGTGTACGACGAAGAAGCGGCTGACGAAACCCAACTTCTGGAACTCGCAACCGAACCGGAAACGGAGTTCGGCCCCGACCTTGACCACGTCGGCGACGGCGAAAGCCTCGCGGACGCGGAGGCACACATCGAGCAGGACGCCACCGACGGTGACTGGGGCTGGGAGATGCCCCCGAACGTCATCGACACGCGGCACCAGGACGTAATCCAGGCCGCGACGGAGGGCCGCTGCAATGAAGCTGCTCAAATGGCGGCCATCGGCGAGCGCGAGGACATCAACGCTCACGGAATTAACTCAAATCAGGCCATTTCATGGCTAGTTACCCAAGTCCGGGTAGCGGAACTGTGCGGCAACCCCGCCCAGGCCGCGCGGCTCCGGGCTACCGTCGCCCGTATGGGAAAGGACGTCGAATGGTGGCAGCAGCCCGCGACCGACATCGCGGAACCGACGTGGCACGGAGCACCCCAGCCGCCCCCGCCCACGCACCCGCCGGCCTCCGACGGTGGCAATGAATCCGCACGACCGCGCCGACGCACCTGGCCCTACGTCGCCACGATCGCGGTCCTGGCCATCGCGTCCGCAGGCGTGTGGCAGAAGGCAGAAGACGACCAGCAGCGCCAGGACCGCCAGGAGAAAGCCGCCGCTTACAAGGGCGTGTCCGTCGTAGAGCTACACATCGACGGAGTCAAGACGAAATCCTCGGCAGAGTGGAGTAAGGACGGCCGGTCTGTTGTCCTGTCTGCTTCGGCAAACTGGGAAGACAAGCCGAAAATCGTCCGTATCGATTCGGGAGATCAGACGGCGAAAGAGGAGACGCAGCCTCTCAAGCCGGGGCAGTTTCCTATGCCGATCCGGCTGGAAGTGAAGGTCCCGGTAAAGGATCATTATCAGCCCGTCCGGTTGAAGATCATGGTCGGCGGACCCCACTGGAAACCGGACGCCAGAGCCCCGCACCGCACGATCGAGTTCCACCCGGACCGGACAGCTATCGATATGGAAACCGGAAAGCGACTCAAGCAGTACTACTCACGTCTGCTCTGATTCCGATGGCGGACGAGGGCGGATATCCGCCCGGGATCTCGCCGGACTGACAAAGGAGAACGTCATGGGTACGAAGCACATCTTTGGGTTCTGCGGCAACGAGGGCACGGTCGTGCACGGCGGCCAGCACATGACCATCAACGGCGAGGAAGTGGAACTGCGGGAGGGTCGGTAAGGGCGAGACCGAAGCCGACCCGCAGGACCCGCAGGAGATCGCCCGCCGGGACCTCAAGCTGATCTTCGGGATCACCATCTGATCGCGTTCCTGACGCGGCTGGCCTGACGGCTGCCTGATCGCCCGGCCCCGAGGGGCCGGGCGTGACGGGGAGCCGGACGGACCGGCTCGGAAGGGGGCATCATGAACTGCCCGGATTGCGGCGCGAGCGTCATCCAGGGGCCGAACGGCCAGATGAACTGTTCTCAGTGCCCGTGGCAGAGCGGGTAC
Organism: Streptomyces sp. NPDC033229; assembly: GCF_055576875.1. Classification (NCBI taxonomy): domain Bacteria; kingdom Bacillati; phylum Actinomycetota; class Actinomycetes; order Kitasatosporales; family Streptomycetaceae; genus Streptomyces; species Streptomyces sp. NPDC033229. The sequence continues at coordinate 15,260 of NZ_JBVIQR010000051.1, forward strand.
GCGCAGCAGCAGTAGAACCACCGGATGGGGTGATCGCATGACCGACGGTTCGACGTACTACACCACGGACTCCTGTTCGGGGTGCGGGAACATCGTCCACGGGATTCACGGGCGGTGGGCATGCGCCGCGTGCGGCGAGTGCAGCCCGTACGCCGAGCCGCCGGAGGGGTGGGCGACAGAGATCACCCCGGAGGAGCGGGCCACGAACACCGTGGCGTACGACGGCCTGAACTGATGGCCGCCTGATCGCCCGGCCCTCGGGGCCGGGCGTGACGGGGAGCCGGGGCAGCCCGGCCCCACAACTCAAAAGTGAGGGCGGCCCCGTCCAGTGGTGGAACACCGGGCGGGGCCTGGAGTCCCTCTCCTGACTAGACCAGGAGGAGATCCCTATGCGAGATCGTACCCATGCCCCTACGGGCGCCAATCCGGTGGCGCGGTACGTGCGGGAGGCCCGGCGGTCCGCCGGGGGCGGACCGATCGACGGGACGGGGTTCTGCCGATGATCCGCATCATGAGCACCCGTCGGGTGCGCGAGCTGCACGCCGCCCTGGCGGTGGCCGAGACGACGGCCGAGACGGCCGTGGCGGCCACGGTTGCGGCGGAGGCCGCGGCCGACACCTACGAGGCGGAGGCCGAGGACTGGCACGGCCGGTACGAGCTGGAGCGCAAGTGCCTGTCCGCCGCGATGGCGCGGGCGGAGGATGCTGAGCGGCAGGTGGACACGCTGCGGGTGGCTCTCGACCGCGCTACCGGCGGCGCCGCCGCACGGTGGGTCTACCTGCTGCTGCGGGGTGTGCGGCCGGTGAGCCTGCACCTGACCCGCCAGGACGCGCACGACGCCGCCGGCGCGGACGGCGCGGCCGGCGCGGACGGCGCGGCCGGCGCGGACGGCGGGGAGTGGCGATTCGGCTCGACCGACGTCGACCCGGCCCCTGGGTGGACCGTCTGGCCCCTGATCCTGCCCGGCCGCGGTAGTGAGGAAGAGGGGTCGCCGTAGGCTCCGTGCGGCGCTGCGGCCGCGAACGCCGAAGCCCGGCGGACGGGTGTCTCGCCGGGCTTCGGTTCGGGCGGGTCAGTAGAGCTGGATGCGGGTGAGGACGATGTGTGGCGGGTCGGCGTCGGCGACGATGACGTACTCGGCGATGCCGAGTGAGCCGTCGGCGCCGAGCGGTATGCGCCGCTGCTGCGGCCACCGGGCTGATGCGGTGCTGACCGGCACCTGGCCGGAGGTCTCGTTGATCACGACGGTGGCGGCCACGATCGCGCTGAACACCGGGCCGGGCAGGCCGGGGTCCATGAGGAGTTCGGTGACTTCCTCCGACAGCACGCAGGGCAGGCCCTCGGGCTCCTGGTCGTACGGCTCACTCAACGGGCAGGCCCGCCGCGCGGCGGCGCTCGATCAGGTCGGCGACTGTGGTCGTGGGCAGTGTTCCGTCCAGCGCGGCCGCGGTGATCCGGTCGCCTGCCGGGTCGGTGTCGAGCATCGCTTCGCACCACCAGCGGCGCAGGACGCCCTCTGCCTCTTCGGGGGCGGCGGCCAGCAGCTCGCGGTAGAACTCCATGCGGCGGCCGCCGTCCAGCGCGGCCGCGATGCCCTCGGCGTTGCGGGGCACCCGCTCCGGCTCGTGCGGGTGGATCGGCTGTGCGGTCATCGCGCGGGCCCCTTTCTGTCTGCTCCGAGTGTGCCCGTTCGCGGCGGCCGCCGTCGACCGGCTGCACGGGAAGCACCCGGTGCGCGCTCGGACCTTCGAGGGCCCCGGCGGTCATGAGACGGCGGCCGCTCCGGGGATGGTCAGGGCGTGGATCTGCCGGGCCAGGCGCGGGGCGGGGACGCACAGCGGCGGGTCCTCGCGCGGGGGGCTGAGCCAGTCGGCCGCAGGGGAGCCGTGCTCGGTGCGCGGCAGGATCAGGTGGTGGCCGCGGGTGAGGACGCGAACGCCGGGCAGGCCGGCGCATGCGTCGCCGGTGCCGGCCTGCACCATCACGTACAGCTCATCACGGAGGTAGTCGGCGAGGACCGGGTAGCCGCGCTGGCGGGGCAGGCGCATCCGGCTGAGTGCCGTCAGTCCCAGGATCATCGGCCGGATGGCCACCGCGTCCCAGTGCACGCCGCATGCCGCCCACCGGGTGTGGTCCCGTGCGGTGATCCACCGCCGGCGCCTGGACGCATCCGGCTCCGCCAGCGAGACCCAGCCACTCCGGGAAGGGGTCTTCGGCACGGTCCGGGGCCTATTCGTCGAGACAGTCAGCGAGGAACCGGGCCTCGCGCGCCAGCTCGGCCATGTGCACGGTGGCCGCCGCCCGTCCCTGCCGGTCGGGCAGGGCGGTGGCAGCGGCGCGGCCCCGGCTGATCAGGGCCTGCCACTGCTCCCGGGCCGTTGTGCCAGGGGCGATCTGGTCGGCGTGGGCCTGGGCGTGCGGGAGCATCTGCTCCAGGTGCTCCCGCAGCGCCGCAGTCAGCTCGGTGACCTCTTGGGGCCCGGGTACGGACCGGCGGCCCCCGACGGCGCGACAGGCCGTCGCGCGGATGGTCACCAGATCGAGGGGAGGCAGCTCACCCACCATCATCGGCATGAGCTGCAAAGACGGTTGTGAGGGCGAAGCGGCGGAGCGCCTCGGCGCGGCCGGACCGATTCCTCTCCGTACGCAGGTCACAGCGGTTCTTCCTCTCGTCGCGGACGGGCTGGGGCCGGAGGCCCTGGCCCCGCCGCCCAGTGCACCGCGACGCCGACGAGGGCACGAGGTCATATCGCAGGACACATCGCGTGGCATCACGTCCGGGAGTACCGTCAGGGCCCTCCACACACCGGCCGCCGGGGGAACTCATGCCGTCCCACCACCCGGGCAACGCGCTGTTCGTCGCCGCCCGCCTACAGCGCGGCTGGCACGCGCAAGCCGACGTCGCCGCCGCGTACGAACGCTACGCCGCCGCGCTGGGCGAACCGGCGACCATCACCGTTCGGCAGGTGCGCCGGTGGGAGTCACCCACCCCGGGCTGGCCCAACAAGGTCGCGCGCCGAATCCTGCAAACGATGTTCGGCATGCCGCTCGAAGACCTCGGGTTCGTCCCTCTCCGGCCTGCCCAGCAGCACCTGACTGCCACGGCGCCCCCAACGGCCGGTCCGGACCGCGGTCCCCGGGAGGATCCGGGATGCCGCCGTACGCTCTTCGGCGGTGCCCTGGCCGGCGCCCCACCGCTCCTCGACGCCTCCGCGCTCGATCACCTGGCCGCCGCCGTCACCAGCGCCCGCCGCTACGCCGACCACCACCTCATCGACCACCTACGCGCCGCGTTGGACGAGGTCGCTCGCACCGACGGCCGGACCGGCCCCCGCCATGCTCTCCCCGTCGCGCTGGGCATCCTCGGCGCCATCGATGAGATCGCCCGCGACGCCTCCCCCGCCATCCGCCGTGACCTCCTAGCCGTCGGCGCCCGCGCGGCGGAACTCACTGCCTGGCTCCACCGGGACGCCGGCGCCCCGCAGCGCACCACCACGTTCTTCCATGACCGGGCCATCGAGTGGGCCACCCTCAGCGGCGACGGCCCCATGCACGCCTACGTTCTGCTGCGCAAAGCCCAGGCGACCGAGCGGGACGACGCGGCCCGCATGCGCGACCTCGCCCACGCCGCCGTCCACGGCCCTTGGACCCTGCCCCCACGCGCCCGCGCCGAAGCGCTCCAGCAGGAAGCCCGCGCCATGGCGCTGACCGGCACCGCGCCCGATCTGGTCACCCGCACCCTCGACCAGGCCCACGATGCTCTCAACGAAGCCGCCCCCGCCGAACCGGCCACCTGCACCGGCCCGCTGTGCGCCGGCTACGACCGTGACCGGCTCATGGCCCAAAGTGCGATCTGTCACCGCGAAGCCGGCCAGCCCGAGCGCGCCGTCACCCTCTTGCGACAGCACCTGTCGGGCGCATTCGCCCCACGGGACCGCGCCTTTTTCACCGCCCACCTCGCCGGAGCCCTTGCCGCCGCCGGCGAACCCGACGCCGCCGCCACCACCGGCCTGTCCGCACTCCAACTCGCCGCCGCACCACACTTCGGCCAGGCCCTCGGCGAACTCCGCCGCACCGTCGCCGTGCTCCGCCCTCACGCCCGCCGCGCTGCCGTACGGGAACTGCGACAGGCACTGACGGCCCTGCCCGTCTAACCGGCGAGGAACCCGATGACGCGCTCGATGACCTCGGCCTGCCACGCCTGCGACTGCGGGTGCAGGTACTGCGGGTCCTCGTGCACGGCGAACCCGTGCTGGGCGCCGTCGAGTTCCATCAGCTCGGCCGGGCCGCCGAACAGCGGCAGGTAGCGGCGGGAGGACTCCACCGGTACGAACGTGTCCCGGGTGCCGTGCACCAACAACGTGGGGGCACCGACCGCGGGCAGGATGGCCTCCGGGTCGAGGAAGTGCACCTCGTTGAGCAGGGCCCTGCCCAGCTCGAACGGGCTCCGCTCGGTGAACCCCTGCACCTCCAGCGCCGTCGCGGCCTCCGCCGAGAGGTAGCCCCGGTCATCGGCGTACGGCCGGCTGGTGATGTACCGCTCGCGGTAGTCCAACCGCGGGTTCAGCAGCACCAGGCGCCCGACGTCCTGCGGCCGGTGCGCCGCATGGAGCGCTGCAGCGCCGCCAGAGAAGGACGCCGCGATGACGTGCACCGGCCGGTCGAGTTCGCTGGCCGCACGGAGGTGATCACCCGCGGCGCGGATGTCGTTGGCGACACCGGCCATGGTGATCTCCTCCGGCCGGCCACCGCTCGCCCCGTGGGCGCGGAGGTCGAAGCGCAGGCACCGGCACCCGGCACCGGCCAGACCCGCGGCAAGCCGGGCAAAAAACCCGCCTTCCTCACGGGTCACACCAGCACCGTGAACCAGGACCGCCAACCCACGGGCGGCCCCCTCCGGGACGGTCACCGTGCCTACCAGCACGGTGCCGTCGAGAGATGGGAACGTCGTCTCCAGCTCAGCCATGAGCCCGGAGCGTAGCGACCCCAGCACAACAACCCAGAGCAGTCGGCGGAATCCTCCGGCAGGGGCCTGTTCAGCATGGGGGGTGCCGATGCCGCAGCAGCAATCCGCCGCACAGCAGCGCGCCCTGGTCTGGCTCCGCCGAGCCGAACGCCACGGCCTCGACGAGCAGAACGCCGGCACCTACTTCAACGCCGTCCAGGACTCGGGTGACGTCGAACTCCAGCGGCTCGCCGCCTTCGCGAGCGCTCTCGCCGCCGCCGAGCTCCGCACCGCCGCCCGCCGACACTCATGGGGCAGCCGAGAGGTCGGCTACCTCCGCCTCCTGCAGGACCACGCGCAGTACGCCCCGGAGACCGCGTGGGAGAAGAAGGAACTGGGCTCGGACACCACAGGAGAGAACGCGTGACGCGCACCGTCGACCCCCGCTTCCGCCCCAGGGGGCGGCGCCACCCCAAGATCTACGCCTTCATCCTCGAGTGTGGTGGCTCCACCAAGACCACTAGCGCCACCTCCATGGCGACCGAGGCAGCCCTGCGGGGGTACCCGGGCACCATCTTCGACTTCGACGCCAACCGGTCCACGACCACGATCCTCGGCTACGACGAAGAGGCCATGAAGGGACGGAAGACCGTCCTCGACCTCATCCACGGAACCGCGACCCTGGACGAGGTCGCCTTGCCGGCCCGCTACCGCATTGGCGACGGCTACGACGATGACGCCTTCGCCTACATCCCCGGCCTGCGCGTCGTACCCAGCTGCAAGGAGATGTCCACCGCAGACACCGCCATCGCCGAGGACGCGGACCGGCAGGACTGGTTCGCCGAGATCCTGCTCGGCTACGACGGTGACGAGGACGATGTCTTCTGGCTCGACTTCCCGGCCAGCTACGGGAAGATGGTCTACTCCGTGATCCGGATGCTCGACGAGGACGACTCCGTCATCCCGTCGGTCCGTGCCGATCCGAAGGACGTCAAGCTGCTGGTCCCGCTGTTCGAGGAGCTCGACCGCGTTCGGGAGAAGAACCGCCTCCGCAGGTCGGTCCCCGGCCGCCCGACGGTCAACCACCTGATCCTCACTGGCACCCCGACCGCCAGCTACACCGAAGCCTCGGCCAGGAAGGCCACGGCACTCGCCGAATCCTTGTATGGCGACATCCTCACGCCGTACGTCCGGTACTCGGCCGACGCCAAGAAGCTGTACGACGACTGCTGCCCCCTGCCTATTCTCCTGCCCAACTCGGTGCCGGCCGTCGACTACCGGAAGCTGATGACCAGCATCGGATTCCCCGACCGCACCTGACCGCTGTTTCCAATGGAAACGACGCGAGGGCCCGACCACCTCTGGGTGGCCGGGCCCTTTCGCTGTCCTGGTCAACGCCCCGCGGCGATGCCCTTCCACCCGTTCCCGAGCCCGCGGCGCCGGGGCCGCGACGGTCCGACAGCGGGCGCAGGGCGGGCGTTCAACGCACGGTCACCTGCACGGCCGCCGTCGGCGGGAGGCCGGCGGTGACCTGTCCGGAGGCGAGGACGCGGGCGTACGTCCCCGGCCCGTAGGCGGCCAGGGCCACCGCGAGTGCGGCCGCGGCCGTCTCGGCCGGCCCTGCGCCCCACCGGGGTTCGTCTTCGATGTCGGGCGGCTGGCTGCGCGCTGGACGCGCTTGACGCGGAGGCCGGCGCGGAAGCGGCCGGTGCGCAGGTCGTCGACGAAGGCCGCCACGGTCTGGCGGAAGCGGCGGCGCTGCTCGGGGGTGAGGCGGTCCAGGTCGGCGGTGAAGCGGGGAAGGGCCTCGTAGGTGGGCACGGTGAACTCCTCCAGGAAGCACGAAGCCCCCGGCCGGTGGCCGGGGGCGAGGGTGGCTGTTCGTGTTGAAGGGCTTCGGTGACGTGGTGTGCTCAGCGGTGTCGAGTGCTCGGGACAGTCGTGCGCTGATTGGTGCTCGATGAGGGTGGAGTGGGTTGGAGTGGAACTACGGAGAGGGCGGGGCGCAGCATTCGCACGGCGCCGTCATTCGCCGTAGTGGTCTCGCATGGCTTCCGTCCACTGCTCGGGTCGGGTCGCCTGGCAGCTGGGGCATCGGCGGCCGGTGACGCGCTCGGCGACGGGGAAGTCGGACTGTGCGGAGCGCACCTGGAGCAGGTCCAGGAGCAGCGGTTCGTGGCATGTCGGCGACGTGCGAATCGTGGCTCTGGATCACGGATGCTGTTGGTGATCTTCGGGTCTTGGTCTGAATTCGTCGTAGGGTCTAGGCAGTTCGCGCGGTGTCTGCTGTGGTGGTACAGGGGGCCGGGTGGGCGTCGGAGGTGTGATCGCGATGTCCATGGGAGAGGGTCCGGGGCGGGTGATCCCGTCGTTGACAGTGCGGATGGCGAGGGCGAGCAATCCGCGCGGTACGGCGGCGATGTGGGTGCGGGACCGGCTGGACGTGCTGTTCACCGACGCCGATTTCGCCGGCTGGTACCCGGTGGATGGGCGGCGGGGGCTTTCGCCGGCCCAGCTGGCGATGGTCTCGGTGCTGCAGTATGCCGAGAACCTGACCGACCGGCAGGCTGCCGAGGCCGTCCGCTGCCGTCTGGACTGGAAGTACTGTCTCGGGCTCGATCTGGACGATCCGGGGTTCGACTACTCGGTGCTGAGCGAGTTCCGGGACCGGATGGCCGAAGGTGACCGGGCGGACCGTCTGCTGGCCGTGATGGTCGATCACCTCGTGGCCGCTGGGCTGGTGAAGCGGCGGGGCCGGGTGCGGACGGACTCCACATACGTGCTGGCCGCCGTTCGCCGACTCAACCGTGCGGAACTGGTGGACCCCTACCGGACGGCCGCGCGACCGCGCGAGCAGCGCGTCCCGGCCTCCGGCCTGCCACTTTGCCCACCAGTTGTCCACGGCTTTCAGCGACACCCCGAACACCGACGCGACGTCCTCACGCTCACGCCCCGCCACCAACGCGGCTACCGCCCGCAGCCGCAGAACCTCCTGCGCTGCCGGTCACAGATTCCGGGCGTCCCCCACCAGATCACTCACGCCCAGCTCAACGACCAAGAATCACAAGCGTTTCTGATCAATAGCGGACATCTCCACACTACGAGGGGAGGCACAAGTGGGGTCAGGGTTGACGCGGTGCCGACCTCGATCTTTGAGGCCTCGACCAGACGACTTCGCCCATGGACTTCACCTGATCGGCGGCCGAGTTGACGAAGCTCACCGGACCAAACTTGGCTATTCTGTCAGTATGAGAATTTTTACTGTTGCTGCGCTCACATGTCTGCTACTGATCCCGGCCGCAGGTGCGTCGGCGGAGGTTAGCGACGCCTTCCCGGAATGCCCAAGCGGTTCCGTCTGCTTCTGGGATCAGGAGGGTTTCGAGGGGAATAGGAAAGATTACAGTCCATGGAGCTGGCCTTCTTGCGGCGCAACGCCGCTTCCAGCGCGTTCGATTATTAACGAAACTGACAAGGAATGGACTTTTTATGAAGATCCCAACTGCAACGTCGGCCATCAAGGCCGGGCCGTGACTCTACGTGCGCATGCTTCAATTAGCAGTATTCCGTTCGCCGTCAATTCGTGGTTCTAAATGATGTCTCGCGGAGCGATCCGAGCCCGAGGCCAACGGAGTTGGCCCTGGGCCACGGAGTGGCCCGGATGCCCGGGACGAAGTCCGGGATACCGCACGGAGTGCGGTGCTGTCTTTCCGTCGCGCCAATGACCCCCGTGGCGGGCGGGAGCGCCAGGCAGCACGCCGAAGCGGGGGCACCCGGAATGGCTCCGGGCGCCCCCGCTTCGGCTGTTGGGCTGCGGGTCGTCGAAGGAGTCGACGAGCAGCGCGCGCACTTCGCGAGGGCCTGCATGTGGGCGAAGGCTGAGTGCAGGCCAGCGACCCCCGGCCCCGGCGCGGCCCCGGCGCGGCCCCGTCGTCCCCGACGCCGAGCGCGCCGCACGTCTGCTCGCCGCCGTCACCCGGGCCGCGGCCGCGCTGGCCGAGCACGTCCCGGCGGGGACGGCGGGCCGCCCGGAGGAGGCCGTGCTGGACCTGGAGAGCACCGATGCGCTGGCCGCCCGGGTGGAGGTGCGGCGGGCCCAGCTCGCGGCATGGGCCGAGGGCGTCGAGCACCGGGTACAGCTCGCCGGGCTCGCCGGGGCCGGGCTGACCTGCGACCGCCAGCTGGCCGCCGCGGGGTGGCATCCGGCGCTCCTGGCCGCCGTCGACCGGGCTGCTGGGACCGGCCGGGCCCGCCCTGCCCCCGCCTCACAGGGCAGTTGGCGGCGTACGGGCCCGCTCGCAGGCTCGCGGACGCAATGGCTTGCTTAGCCGCTAGCGGAAAAGCAAGCCATTGCGCGTGCTTAGCCGGTGATGCTCTGGAGGTAGGAGAGGGTCTCTTCGACGGCCGCGCGGGTCTCGTCGTCGTCGGTCGTGCGGCCCAGCTCCTCCAGGAGACCCGCGACCGCTTCCAGCACGACGACCGGCACCCGGACGCTCTGCGCCGCCGCGAGGGCGGCCCGCGCCCGTTCCGCCGGGGAGGTGGCCGTCGTCTCGTCGGCGGGGATCAGGGTGTGCACGCCACGGCCCAGGCCGCGGTCTCGGTCACGCGTCGGTGTAGTCACCGGCACAGTCTCCCGGTGGCAGCCGCCCGGTGCCGCATCAGAGCCGGTCACCGGCTGACGATGACGCCCACGGCCGTCACCACGACCGTCACCCCGACCAGGGCGAGCGTCAGCGGGGCCACCACCGCTGGCCACCGGTGCGCGAGGTAGGCGAGGGCGCCGGCCACCAGGAGGACGACGAGGACCAGGAGCCGTCTGGCGAAGGCGCCGTCAGCTGCAGGAGTGAGGCCCAGGGTGGGGCGGTGCGAAGCAACAGAGTCCCCTGACGGGCCGGGCCGGGATGCGCCGTCTGGGTGGACTCGCCTCACGACGGCTCCCATCGCGGCACTCGACGGTAGCGCGCAGCGATGATGGGCGGTGCAAAGATATGACTGATGAGAGATCATCTTGAATGCACCATCGTTGAACTCATCCTGGCCCGGTACCTTCGCCGCTGCTGCCTTGCGTAAATGTGAGGCGCGCGGGTTATCAGGAGCCCTGGCGTACTGGCTGCTTTTCTCGGTGGGTGCGACGAGCCAGGCGCCGCCGTCCCGTCCTCGACCGCAGGAAGTGGGCTACCCGCGAGGAACTACGGATCGCCATCGTGACCTGGATCGAGCGGACCTACCACCGCCGTCGCCGGCAAGCCGCACTCGGCCGACTGACCCCCGTCGAATTCGAGACCGTCATGACCACACCGGCCCTCCAGGCCGCGTGACTCAACCTGTCACCCGAACCTGCATCAGACCCAACTACCAGGGACGCCCATCACCGAGACCGACGAAGACGGCGACACATGGGTCGTCGGCAGATCCCCCTCGGCTATGGACAGAGGGCCGTGTCGTGCTTCCCGCGCCGGTGTCGTGCTTCCCGCGCCGGTGTCGTGCTTCCCGCGCCGGTGTCGTGCTTCCCGCGCCGGTGCTACAGCAGGTGTAGCACCGGCGCGGGATGGCTACCCCCTCTATACGACGAACCAACTCTCTCGCAATACGGGGAGCGTGCCTCAGCCATGTGAGGTAGGGATGTCGCGGACGAGAAGTAAGAGGGCAATCAAATGTCGACCCATGTCCTTGCCAGCCTGGGAACAGGCAGGTCAAACTACAGCCCCGCCATCACCAAGAACGCACAGACGATCACCACAAGCCTCAGCATCGTTTTCGCGCTTGGTAGCCCGACAGCCATTCCCCCTCTCGTGCTCCTGATGTCCGCCCATGCGGAGATAACTGTCACGATGAGCTGCACGGGATCTGTCGCCCTCGTTCGGGGGGAGGGAACTCTCACCTGGTCGGACGGCACCACCAGCGAATTCAGCATCACCTCTTTGACCGAGGAACGGGTGGAGGGCCACGGCGTCGGTGGCGCCACAGGAACTGTCACCAGCGGGTACTTCCAGGGAGCGGTCGTCCATCTTCTGGGTGTTCGGCTCGCAGGGAACGCCACCGCGTGCTTGACCGGGGGAGGCGTATCCTCCTCCTCCGGCGCGGACGTGGTCGTCCTGACGGTGCCCTAAGAACGTCCGCCAGTAGGTCATGGACACGGCACGGCGAAATTGGGTCATGACGACAGGAACTGGATGAGAGGGTGTCGTCATTTCTGATGCGATGTGGGGCTTCCCCCTCCTATCATCGCATCAGAAATGACGACACCGCCGGGCACGAGGATCCCCGCTAGGAGAACATCGGCATGACCACCGTTGCTGCTTACGCAGCGCCCGCTCCGAAGGCCCCGCTGGAGCGGACGACCATCGAGCGGCGCGCGGTCGGCGAGTTCGACGTGCTGATCGACATCAAGTTCGCCGGTATCTGCCGCTCCGACATCCACCAGGCAGCGGACGGCTGGCGCCCTGGTATCTTCCCGATGGTCCCCGGCCATGAGATTGCGGGCGTCGTCGCAGAGGTCGGCACGGGTGTGACGCGGTTCGCCGTCGGCGACCGGGTGGGCGTCGGCTGCATGGTCGACACCTGCCGTGAATGCGACAACTGCAAGGCGGGTCTGGAGCAGTACTGCCTGAACGGCGGCCCGACCTGGACCTATAACGACATCGGCAAGGACGGGCAGCCCACCTACGGCGGCTACGCGCAGAAGATCGTCGTGGACGAGAACTACGTCGTCCGCATCCCCAACGGTCTGTCCCTGGACGTGGCCGCCCCGCTGCTCTGCGCCGGCATCACCACGTACTCGCCGCTCAGGCACTGGAACGCCGGTCCGGGCAAGAAGGTCGCTGTCGTCGGCCTCGGTGGCCTCGGCCACATGGGCGTGAAGATCGCGGCGGCGCTCGGCGCCGAGGTCACCGTCCTCTCCCAGACCCTCCGCAAGAAGGACGACAGCCTGAAGCTGGGCGCCGACCACTACTATGCCACCAGCAACCCGCAGGCCTTTGAGGAGCTTGCGGGCACCTTCGACCTGATCCTCAACACCGTCTCGGCCCCGCTGGACTTCGCCGCCTACCTGCCCCTGCTGCGCACCGACGGCAGCATGGTCAATGTGGGCCGGCCGGAGGAGCCGGTGCAGATCGTCCTCCAGTCGCTGTTCGGCAACCGGTGCAGCATGAGTAGCTCCGGCATCGGCGGCATCGCCGAGACCCAGGAGATGCTGGACTTCTGCGCCGAGCACGGGCTGGGCGCAGAAATCGAGGTGATCAGCGCTGCAAAGATCAACGAGGCGTACGAGCGGGTGCTGTCGAGCGACGTCCGCTACCGCTTCGTGATCGACACCGCGACCATCTGACCTTGTGCGGTCGGCTCCAGAGCGCGGTGACGACGTTTGCCGTCGTTCCGTTTCCCCGAGTCGGCGTTGTTGGCTCAAGGAACTCATCGAATACAACGGACATCACGTGTCTCCGACCGAACTTGAGTCTGTCCTCTCCTCCCGTTCGGCCGTCGCCGACCTCAGTCGCCGGTGGCATCCCCAAACCCACCCATAGCGAAGTTCCCACGGCATTCGTTGTCCTGGACAGGAACGTCCCGCTGGGTGAGTTGATGGACCGTGTGAGCCAATAAGCGTCCCCGCATCGAAGGGTCAGAGGCACTCAGGCTGTGAGCTCCATGCTCCGTGACTCAGTGGGCAAGATCCTGCGACGCGACCTGATCGCAAGAGCCCGATCGACCAGCTTTTGAACCTCGCATCGCCTAAGTATCTGCAGTCTCCTCCAAGTTAAGTGGGAAAACGTGTCAGGTTTCGCGCATGCCGTTCAATATCTCCTCGGCCCCGAGCAGTTCGCCGATCCGTATCCGCGTCTTGAAGCACTCCGGCAGAAGTACGGCCCGGTGTGCCGGGTGGTGCTGCCGGACGGAATGCCCGTGTGGCTCGTGCTCGGCTATGAGGAGGCGCGGCAGGTTTTCTCCGATGCCCGGATGGGCCGATCGATTCAGGACGCCGCTCCGGAGTTACACCAGTACCTAGGATTCCTGAACAATCCGTTCGAAATCACTGACAACATCTTTCGGAGCAGCCCACCGGAACTCACTCGGTTACGCCGACTGACCGCGCAGGCCTTCACACCTCAGGTGCCTGAAAGGATGCGGCCCGGGATAGAGCAAGCAGTCGACGAGCTGCTGGATGCCGTCGCTTCGGCCGGGAAAGCGGATCTCATGCAGGCGCTCGCCCTGCCAATGCCGCAGCGGGTGAGCTGCATGCTGTTTGGACTGCCCGATGAGGACGGACCCCTCATTCAGCATCACATCAACGTCCTCATCGGGGTCAGCGTCGCATCCAGTCCGGAAGAGGTGCGCGCCTCCGTCGCATGGTTCGACGGTCACATTCGGCAGCTGGTCGCCGCTCGTCAGAAGACGCCGGGCAACGACCTGGTCTCACAACTCATTGCCGCCCGGGAAGGACAGGATGGTTTCACGGGTGCGGAGGTGCGCGCGATGGTTTTCGTGATGACCACAGCCTTCGACATGATAAGCCAGATGATCGCCAACGGTGTGCTCGAGCTGCTCCGCCATCCGGCCGTCCTCGAAGAGTTGTACGCCGATGCCGCGCTCATCCCAGCGGCCCTCGACGAGCTGCTGCGTTACGCCCCTCCCCTCGTGATGTCCCCGAACCGCTTCCCCACCCAAGACATCCATCTCGGCGGACAGCACATTCACCGCGGCGACCACGTGATGGTCTGCATCGCGGCCGCCAACCGGGACCCCCTGCGATTTCCCGATCCCAACACCCTGAGCATCCTTCGGCCGGACGCAGCAGCTCACCTGTCCTCCGGCCATTCCTTCCACTACTGCCTGGGCTCCCGGCTGGCCCGCCTGGTAGGACAGATCACGATTAGCGCGCTGCTCCGTAGGTTCGACCAACTCGCCTTGGTCACCTCTGAGGAAAACCTCACCTGGCGACAGAGTTTCCTCATGCACGGTCCGCAGTATCTGCCGGTCACCTTCACGGCACGCTAGTCTTCTGAACTTCTGAGTCCGAATCCTATGGGCGAGCGACGGATGGCGTTGGCGCCTTTGCGCGGTGCGACACCGCTGCACGAGTTGCTTGGGCTGGAGTTGGTGGAGGTCGGAGATCGTCACGTGGTGATGTCGATGCCAGTTCAGGCAGTCTGCATAATGGGGCGATTGCCTTGTTGATTGACATAGCTAGCCGAAGGAGGCTTCGGCAAGTCCATCGCCAAGGGGCGTTTCAACTTGATGATTTCCGCGCCCCGTTCTTCCAGCCGCTCGATCATCTGGGCCTGCTCGGCCACCAGGCGCACGAGATCGTCGTACGACGAGCGGCGCTTCGACAGAATCCACGGATGGTCCAACGAACCCATCACGACCAGGTCACACGACCTGCTGTGCAGTCATCACGACCCATATACCGGATATTGATCAATTACTCAAAACTTGGGAGGAGTTATGCAGCATCCACCAGACAAAGAGAGTTTGACGGTACCAGAAAAACGCGACTCTGAGCGTGATGTGATCCCAGCTTCAGGAGCCACTAATCTCCCACGCTGGTCCAAGGATGATCCAGGTCAATCGAGCTCTAGACTTGCACCGGATCCGGATTCCCGGTCCATCGCTGACCGGGTGTGCGAGATATACCGGTCACTGCGTGACTTCCCGGACATGTGTCCCTCCCCTGAGACGGATGCCGTTTTCGGTCGTCTTGTGGCTCTGGCCATACAGCCGGTTTCCGATGCAGTCGCGCGCCGGACTCTTTCGGACCCGCGAATCAGGCAGATAACACCTCATCTAAGAGAGCTTTGTTCCAACGGGGAGGCTGAGCTCGAACGACTTTGGGCGAAGCGAGTCACCGTCAGCTCATCGCCGCGCGAGGCGTTGCACCAGTTTCCATACTATAGGAATTATGAGCAGCTGACACGGTTTGAATTCAACGCCCTTGCTGCCTTGCCTGTCCGCGCACCGGTCCGTGCGCTGTTCGTCGGCTCCGGGCCTTTCCCGCTTACTTCTTTGCTATTCGTCAGTCACTACCAGCTCGACCATGCCGATGGCATTGATGTCGACCCCTGTGCGGTGGCTCAAGCCCAGCGGCTCGCCGATGTCCTCAACATAGACCGTGCCAGCTTCATCTGCGGTGACGTACTGGCATGCGGCGACCTGAGCAGCTATGACCTGGTATGCCTCGCCGCCCTTGTTGGTGTACGACTGCGCGAAAAGCGCCAGATTCTGAAGCGCTTGTACGAGCACATGGCTCCCGGCTCTCTGCTTCTCGCCCGCAGCGCACATGGTCTTCGCTCATTGCTCTACCCGCCACTTCCCGTTTCCAGCCTGAGCGGATTCCGTCCTCTCGCTGCCTTCCGCCCCTACACAGAGGTGATCAATTCAGTAATTATTGCCGAAAAACCCGGCTACTAGCTAGTAGGACCTGGTCAGGTTCATTCTGCAGTGGCGTGTCCTGATGATCGGCTGATCCGTTGATCGACTGTGACGCCTGAGGAGCTGGCTGAGGTCCGGTCTGATCTGGAGGATTTCGCGGAGGATGTGTTCGAGCCGTTCGCGCGTGCGGACCAGCGCCGGCCCGGACCATCCCGACACCCTGGCCACGCGCCACAACCTCGCCTACTGGCGGGGGGAAGCCGGAGACACCACTGGTGCTGCCACAGCGCTCAAAGAGCTGCTGGACCACAACACGCGCCTACTCGGACCAGACCATCCGGGCGTCCTGACCACTCGGCATGAGATCGCACGGTGGATGAGGAGTGGCGGGGATCCCGTCGGCGCCGCCGCTGCGTTTGAGGATTTGCTGGCCGATGAGCTGCGGGTGCTGGGCCCGGAACCACCCGCGCACGCTGATTGCTCGAAGCAATCTTGCCCATTGTCTTGGGGAGGCGGGGGACGCGACCGGCGCCGTCACCGCGTATACCGAGCTGCTGGAGCCGCACGTCCTTCACGCCGCGGTTGCGGATCTCGGTCAGCACGGTCTGCCAGTACTTGGCGCCCTCGCCGCCCTGGCCGGTCCACAGTCCGAGGATTTCCCCGTAGCCGTCCGCGGTGACCGCGATCGCGACGTAGACGGGCCGGTTGGCGACCTGACCGTCCCTGATCCGCACGTGGATCGCGTCGATGAAGACCACCGGATACACCGAATCGAGCGGACGAGTACGCCATTCCGCCATCGATTCCAGTGCCTTGTCCGTGATCGTGGAGACCGTTTCCTTCGACGTGACCATCCCGTAGACCTCGGCAAGATGGGCGACGATCTCCCCGGACGTGAGCCCCTTCCCGGTCAGAGAAAGGCCCATTTCGTCGAGGGCTCCGGTCCGGCGGGCGTATTTCGGCAGCAGTCCGGGGCGGAACGTCCCGAGCCGGTCACGCGGCACGTTCACCACCACCGGACCGACCTCGGTCATCACCTTCTTCGCCCGGTAGCCGTTGCGCATATTGCCGCCCGAACGCGATCCCCGGCCGCCGGCCCGCACCGATTCATCAGCCAGGTGCAGGTCCATCTCCGCCTCGAGCGCGGCCTGCATCAGATGCTGAGCGAGCTCGGGAAGAATGCCGCCCTCGTCCATCAGCCGAAGACCGCCGGCAGCGGTCCTCTCCGCCGCGAGAGCAGCCAGTTCTTCCAGCAGCTCGACCGAGAGACCGTTCTCGGATACCGGCATCGCCTTCACACCAGCACCCTCAGCAGTCCCACCGTCGCTGGCAAGCGACACACCGCCAGCCATCCCGATCGTGTGACCCGTCGTCGTACCCATCAGAGGACTCCTTCGAGAAGGAACCCACCTAGCCGGGTCTGTCCAGTAGACTGAAGCGGGCGATCCCGGACGCGATGCAGTTGTTGGACGAGACCCGCAAAGGTGCCCGTTATGACATCGTCGCTCACCCCTGGATCCCCGACATTCTCAAGAAGCAGACGTCCCGGGGCGCGGACCAGGTCTGGGAGGCCCGCCCGAAGTGGACCCGCGCGGACCTGCCGCCAGGCCGGCATGAGGTGACGGCGCTCGACATCAACGGTGCCTACCTGTCCGCCCTCAAGACCCACCTTCCGCTTGGCCAGCTGGAGCACTCCGCCGGCCTCGCCCACGACCGCCGCCGCGCCGGGGTCCACCTGATCACCCCGCCCGTGTGGGAGCACGAGGCGGTCCTGCCGAACCCGATCGGCAACCGTGACGAGCCCGG
>NZ_JBVIQR010000052.1:0-32022 GCF_055576875.1 Streptomyces sp. NPDC033229
TCAGCAGGGCGTCCAGGTTGTTCGTCACACAACGATCTTGGACGCCCTGTCTGCGTTCCCGGACACACCGTCAGCATTCGGAATGACTCGTCTAGTTGCCGCCGGGTTCACCGACGTTGCCGCCGACGCCGGAAGATCGGCGAGATCTGCGTCACTCCGGCCTGGCCGGGTGGCCCCGAGCGAGGTGCGCGCTGTTTGTCCGATCGCGTTGTTCGATCGCGCGCCAGGCTGGGCAGCCGGGCGGCGGAGGGCCCGGCAGGCCCGCGCCGGTGGATCCCCGCCTGCCACGGCCACCTGGCTGCGGCCTGTCCGTAGCGCATCGCATGCCGGGTGCACGGCAGTCAGTGACGAGGAACAGGCCGCGCCGATCGCGACGCCGGGCCCTCGCGGACCGAAGACGCAGGACAGCCGGCCGGCCGCGATCGACAGCGCGGAGCCGCTCATGGGGGGCGTTGATCTCTTGGCTCACGCCGGCGGGCGTACCGGCGGCGCCTCGCGGAGGTGAACGAGCGGACGACCCGTACACGGGGGCCTGGACCCTGTGGGGTCCGGAGTCTCTTCAGCGGCACCGCCCGGGGCCGGTGGCCGGTGCAGGCTTCGAGGGGGCGGGCGTACTTCTCCGCGGCGTGGCGGATTGCCGTGCCGGTGGCCGCGGTTGTGGCAGCCCGGCGCCATGAGGGGTCCGGTGGCGGGGAGTTCGGGCCCGCGGCCGGGCTTGCGGTGGTCGTGCCCCGTGGTCTGCCCGGCGGCCGGCGTGCTGCAGGGCGCGCACGGTAGCAGCGCCGGTGCTGCGGAGGAGAGAGCAACTCTCCTGTGGGGGCGTCGCGTTCGTCACGGCCGTTTCCGGCCAGCGGAGTGGCCGATTCCCTGGTTTTCGAATAGATCACGCCACGCACACGATAGTTGGATCAGTCCGGCCGAGCCGGGGTCAAGGGGGAGTCCTGTGAAGGACATGGTGAGACAACGCCGAGGTCAGGCGATGTGGCTTGGCGCCACCGCCGCAGTGGGAGCCGGGCCGTCCGTCGGTCTCGCATCCATGCGCACACCGGCCGGAATGCTGCGGAACCGTTACGGGTCTGTTCGACGCGCTGGGTGACAGCACCCGGCCCCACCACCCGCCACCGCGTCCGTTCCGCGGGCGTGCGTCCGGCTGCCCACCACACGGTTTCCTGGAAAGGGAAAAGCTCATCAACACCGGAAGTTCTCGGCTGCCCGCGGAGCGAAGCGTTCCGCTGTCGCCCTATCAGCGTGACATCTGGCTGGCCGCCACGCGCGCGCCGCGGAGTCCGCAGTTCAACGCCACGATCGTCGAGGAGTTCACGGGTGCCGTGGACGTTCCCCTGCTCCGCGACTGCCTGGCCCTGACCCTGGAGCGGCACGACGCCTTCCGGCTGCGCTTCGGCGAGAGGGACGGCGTTCCGCGGCAGTGGCTCGTCGGCGCTCTGGTGGCGGACGGCACGCCGGCCGTCGAGGTCGTCGACCTGTCGTCCGCGCCGGATCCCCGGGAGGCGTGCCTCAACTGGCGTGAGAGCATCCTGCGGACGCCGTTCGACCTGGGAGGCGGGCCGCTGTTCAAGGTCGCGCTGCTGCGGGAGAGCGACACGGCCGTCCACCTGCTGATCCAGACGCACCATCTGGTCGCCGACGGGCGGGCCATGGACCTCGTGCACACCGAGGCGACGGAGGAGTACGCGCGCCGGGTACGCGCAGGGGCCGCGAAAGGCCGGGAGGCGGCGCCGTCGGCGCTGGAGGCCGTCGCCGGGCGGGGCGAGTACTTCGCCTCGCCGCAGTGCGAGGCGGACCGGGCCTTCCACCGCGGTGAACTGGCGCGGATGGAGCCGAGTTTCTTCGCCCGGCGGCACGAGCCGCAGGCGGTGCCCGCCTTCGGCCGGCACACCTTCACCGTGCCCGGCGAGGTGGTGGAGCGCATCAAGGACAGCGGCGGCTCGCCGTTCGCGTTCCTCGCGGCCGCGCTGGGCACCTGGCTGGCGCGCGTCCACCGCACCTCCGGCGCCGTGCTCGGCACGCCGCTGCTCAACCGCCGCAGCCGCGCGGAGCTCTCCACGGTGGCGCAGTACGCCAACACACTGCCGCTGCGCGTCGAGGTCCCCGACGGGCGGCCGCTGGCGGACGTGGCGGCGCAGGTGCAGAACTCCCTGACCCTGCTCCAGGAGCACCAGCGGCTGCCCTACGGGGAGCTGCTGCGCGAGCTCCCGGCGGCCGGCGGCTCGGAGCGCAGGCTCTACGACGTCACGCTGTCCTTCATGTCGCTCAAGCCGCTCAAGGCGCTGGCGGAGGGCGTCGGGCGCAGCGGGCCCATGCACTTCGCGCCGCCGCACGACCAGGAGGCGCTGGCGGTCTACGTGGTCGGCACGCGGGGCACGTCCGAGCTGCGGGTCGCCCTCAACTACGCCTTGGACGTCTTCGATGAGGACCTGCCCGTCACGTCGCTCGTCGAGCACCTGATGTCGCTGATCGGGCACGGTCTGGACAAGCCGGAGCGGCCGGCGGCCGAGCTGCCCCTGCCGGGCGAGGCGGAACGGGAGCGGCTGCGGGGCTTCGCCCGGGGTCCGCGCGTGGCGTTCGCCGAGGATGCCACGCTGCCCGCCCTGTTCGAGGCGCGGGCGGCCCTGGTGCCCGGGCGGCCGGCGGTGTTCGGGCCGGGCGGGCAGGGTGCTGTGAGCTATGCGGAACTGGAGGCCGGCTCCCGCCGTATCGCGGCGGCGCTGCGCGAGCGCGGGGTGGGGCCGGGTGACCGGGTGGCGGTGCTGATGGCGCGCGGGGCGCACCTGCTGCCGGCGATCCTGGGCATCCTGCGGGCGGGGGGCGCGTATGTGCCTGTGGATCCCGGTCATCCGGCGCGGCGGATCGGCTTCGTGCTGGCGGACAGCGGTGCGAAGGTTGTGGTGACGGATGCCCCGGTGACGGCGGTGCCCGTGCCGGAGGGTGTTGCCGTCTGTCCGGTGGAGGAGCTGCTGGAGGGCCCGGACGGTGGGCACGGTCCGGATGCCCCGGCCGAGCCCGCCGCCACTGCGCGGGATTTGGCCTACGTCATCTACACCTCGGGCTCGACCGGGCAGCCCAAGGGCGTGATGGTCGAGCACCGGTCGGTGGTCAACCGGCTGGCCTGGATGCAGCGCGCCTACCCGATCGGCGCCGGTGACGTGCTGCTGCAGAAGACGCCCGTGTCGTTCGATGTGTCGGTGTGGGAGCTGTTCTGGTGGGCGATCGAGGGCGCCGCTGTGGCCCTGCTGCCGCCCGGCGGGGAGAAGGACCCGGAGCTGATGCTGCGCACCGTCGCCCAGCGCGGTGTCAGTGTGCTGCATTTCGTGCCGTCCATGCTGGGGCCGTTCCTGGACCTGCTGGAGCAGGCGCCACAGCGGCTGGGCGAGGTCCGGTCGCTGCGTTATGTGTTCTGCAGCGGTGAGGCGTTGCCGCCGGGGCGCGTCGAGCAGTTCCACCGGGTCTTCGCGGCGGCCGGCGGCCGTGCGCCGCGGCTGGTCAATCTGTACGGGCCGACGGAGGCGGCGGTCGATGTCTCGGTGTACGAGTGCGAGCCGGGGGCGGCGGCCGGGCGGGTGCCCATCGGGCGGCCGATCGACAACACGGAGCTGTACGTCATGGGGCCGGACGGGGCGCCGGTGCCGGTGGGTGTGCCGGGTGAGCTGTGCATCGCCGGTGTCCAGGTGGCCCGCGGTTATCTGAACCGGCCGGAGCTGACGCGGGAGAAGTTCGTCGCCGATCCCTGGGTGCTGGGCGGCCGGCTGTACCGCACGGGTGATCTGGCCCGCTGGCTGGCCGACGGCACTTTGGAGTACCTCGGGCGCATCGACGGGCAGGTGAAGGTCCGCGGTAACCGGGTGGAGCTGGGTGAGGTCCAGGACGCGCTGGCCCGTGTGCCGGGGGTGCGCGAGGCTGCGGTGGCCGACCATGTCTGCGACGGGCGCGGTACGTACCTGGTCGGTTACTACGTCGCCGAGGACGGCCGGGACCTGGACGAGGTCCGCTTGCGCGGGCAGCTGGGCGGCCTGGTGCCGGAGTTCATGATCCCGGCCCGGTTCGTCCGGCTGGAGCGGCTGCCCCTGTCGCCGAACGGGAAGCTGGAGCGGCGTCTGCTGCCGGCGCCGGGCGCTGTGGAGGCGCAGGCGGCGGGTGCCGCGCCGCGTACGGCCGGGGAGAAGGCGCTCGCCGCCGTCTGGGCCGAGGCGCTGGGTGTGGAGCGGGTCGGGGCGCACGACAACTATTACGCCCTGGGGGGTGATTCGCTGCTGATGCTGCGCGTCCGGGCGCTGGCGGAGCGGCGGGGGCTGCGCTTCACTCTGGACGACCTCATGCGCCACCCGACCGTGGCCGGGCTCGCCGCGCACGTGGCGCAGACGTCCCTGCCGGCGGCGCAGGAGACGGCGCTGGCGCCGTTCGCGCTGGTCCCCGACGTGGACCGGGGGCGGCTGGAGGGCGCGGTGGACGCGTTCCCCATGAGCCGGCTGCAGATCGGGCTCGTTTACCACAGCCGCCGCGAGGAGCACTCCGCCGTCTATCACGATGTTTTCCGTTACCGGCTGGCGATGGTGTGGGACGAGGAGCGGTTCCGGCACGCCTTCGGCCGGCTCACCGCCCGCCATGCGGTGTTGCGTTCCTCCTTCGACCTCGGCGGGTTCTCCGAGCCGCTGCAGATCGTGCACGCGAGCGCGCCGGGTGGCCTGGACGTGGTCGACCTGCGCGGCAGCGCGCCGGAGGCCGTCGAGGCGGCGATCGGGGCGCATGTGGAGGAACGGCGCTTGCACCGCTACGACTTCGAGCGGGCCCCCCTGTACCTCTTCCGTGCGCATGTGTGCGACGGGGCGGTGGAGCTGGTGTTCAGTTTCCATCACGCCCTGCTCGACGGCGGCAGTGTCGCCAACCTGCTGCGCGAGCTGCTCCAGGACTACCAGCACGCCCTGGGGGCCGCCATCGGCCCCGTGGCGGACGCAGTCCTGCCGGGCCCTGCCCATCATGTGCGTGAGGAGCGGGCGGCGCAGGCCGATCCCGCGGCGCGGGAGCACTGGCGGCGGACGCTTGAGGGGGCCGAGGTGCTGCGCCTGGACGGCTTCGCCCCGGCGGAGGTGCCGCGCGGGGGCGGCCCTGTGGTGCACCACACGGTTTTCCCGGACGATCTCGCGGAGGGGGTGCGGGGCCTGGCGCGGCAGCACGCCCTGCCGGTGAAGTCGGTTCTGCTGGCCGCGCACTGTATGACGCTGCGTCTGTTCTCGGGGCTCGGGGAGTTCACCACCGGGCTCGTCACCCACGGGCGTCCCGAGCGTGAGGACGCCGAGCGCATGGCCGGCCTGTTTTTGAACACGCTTCCCGTCCGGGTGGGCGATGCCCGCACCGGTGTGCCGGGCAGCTGGCTGGAGGTGGTCCGGGGGCTGTTCGGGCAGGAGCGCGAGGCCCATGCCCACCGGCGGTACCCGCTGAGTGCCATTCAGGAGGACCACGGCGGGCCGGTGCTGCACACGGCGTTCAACTACGTGCATTTCCATGTGCTGGCGCAGGTGCTGAGCCTGCCGGGTCTGCGGCTGGAGTCGTTCACGACCTGGGAGGAGACCGACTTCCAGCTGCTCGTCAATGCCTTCACCGACCCGGTCGAGGGCCGGATGGGGTTGCGGGTGGACGGCGGCGGCCAGGGCATCACGGCCTCCCAGGCCGAGCTGTTCGCCGATACCTTCACCGCGGTGCTGGGCCGGATCGTCACCCGGCCCGAGGAGGCCCCGGACTTCGCGTTCCTCGCACCCCCGCCGCTCGCGCCGCCCGGCCCGGCGGCCGCCTCGGATGTGGTGAGCCTCTTCGACGGGCAGGCCGGCCGCACGCCCGGCGCCGTGGCCGTCAGTGCCGGCGACGGTGCATGGACCTACCGCGAGCTGCGGGAGATGGCCGAGCGGGTGGCCCGGCGGCTGCTGTGCCTGGGTATCCGGCCCGGGGACCGGGTCGGCCTTGCCACGGGCCGTTCGCGGGAGACGATCGCCGCGGTGCTGGGCATCGCCAAGGCCGGTGCGGTGTGCGTGCCGCTGGATCCCTCCTATCCGGCGGCGCGGCTCGCGGCCATGGTGCAGCAGGCACATCCCACCAAGATCATCGCCCGGCAGGCGGACGCGGCTCTCGTGCCCGATGCCGGTCTGCTGCTGCCCGCCGAGTCGCTGCTGGACCCGCTGGACGCCCGGACCGCGGCAAAGGACCTGCCGGCGGCGATCGATGCGGCCGGCGGTGCGTATGTGCTGTTCACCTCCGGCTCCACCGGCCGGCCCAAGGGCGTGGCGATGCCGCACCGCTCGCTGGCCGGCCTCATCGGCTGGCAGATCCGTGCCGCCTCCGCGGCGCCCGGCGGGACGACGGCGCAGTACGCGCCGCTGAGCTTCGACGTCTCCTTCCAGGAGATCTACTCCACGCTCTGCTGCGGTGGCACCCTGCGTCTGGTCACCGAGGACGAACGGCGCGACATGGCCGCGTTGCTGCGGCTGCTGGACCGGGAGGAGGTCGAGCGCGTCTTCCTGCCGTACGTCGCGCTGCAGCAGCTGGCCGAGGCGTCCGCGGCGCTGGGCATCGTCCCGCGGCGGCTGCGGGTCATCGTCTCCTCCGGCGAGCAGCTGCGGGTGACCGATGAGATCCGGGGCCTGCTGGCCGCGCTGCCGGGGGCGGTCCTGGAGAACCAGTACGGGCCGACCGAGTCGCATGTCGTCACCCGTCACACGATGACCGGTGACCCGGCCTCCTTCCCGCTGCTCGCCCCGATCGGCACCCCCGTCGAGGGCGCGGAGGTGCACGTCCTGGACGGGCGGGGCCGCCCGGTGCCGGTGGGTGTCAAGGGCGAGCTGTACCTGGGCGGTGCGGTGCTCGCCGACGGCTACCTCGGTGATCCGGCGCTGACGGCCGAGCGGTTCGTGCCCATGGCCACCGCCGGGGGGCAACGGCGGCTGTACCGGACCGGCGACCTGGCCCTGGTCCTGCCCGGCGGGGCCCTGCACTACGCGGGCCGTGCGGATACCCAGGTGAAGGTCCGCGGCTACCGTGTCGAGCCCGCCGAGGCGGAGCTGGCCCTGACGGAGCTGGCGGCACGGCATGCGGGGGTGCGGGTCCGGGAGGCCGCGGTGGTGGCGCGCAAGGACGCGGGCGGGCAGACCGCCCTGGTCGCCTTCCTCGTCGGCGACGCCGGCCGCACCGACACCCGCCAGCTGCGCACCGGTCTGCGCTCGGTGCTGCCGGACTTCATGGTCCCCACCCACTGGGAGTGGCTGCCCGCGCTGCCGCTGACGCCGTCGGGGAAACGGGACGACAGGGCGCTGCGCGCCCTGCCGTTGTCGGGGGCCGGCTCCCGCGGTGGTACAAAGCCGCGGGACGCCTATGAGCGGGCGCTGGTGGAGATGCTCGCCGACCTGCTGGGGGGCGGCCCCGTCGGCGTCCACGACGACATCTTCGCGTGCGGTGCCACCTCGATCACCGTGATGCGGCTGGTCGTGCTCATCGAGCAGCGCTACAACGTGGCGATCGGGCTGTCGCGGTTCATCGCCGGGCCGACGGTGGCCGCGCTCGCCGACCTGCTGCGCTCCGGCCACGCGGCCGCGGCCTTCGACCCGCTGGTGCCCATCCGCACCGGCGGCGGCCGGCGGCCGCTGTTCCTGGCCCACCCCATGGGCGGCAACGTCCTGTGCTATCTGCCGCTGGGCCGGCATCTGCCCGAGGACCAGCCGCTGTATGCCTTCCAGGCGGCCGGCGCCGAACCCGGCAGCGAACCGCTGCGGAGCCTGCCGGAGATCGCCGCCTCGTACATCGCGGCCATGCGCCGCGTCCAGCCCGAGGGCCCCTATCTGATCGGCGGCTGGTCCTTCGGCGGCTTCGTCGCCGTGGAGATGGCCCGGCAGCTGCGGGCGGCCGGCGAGGAGACGGAGCGGGTCATCCTGCTGGACACGGTCGCGGTCGGCCCCGACGCGCGGCGCGGTGCCTACTCCGACGAGGCGTTGCTGGGCTGGTTCTTCTGGGAACTGCTCTGGCTGCACCGCGGGGGTTCCTCGCCGCTGGCCGTCGTCCCCGACGAGCTCACCACGCTGGACGAGAAGTTCTCCTTCATCGCCGGCCTGGCCGCCCGTGAGGGCGTCCTGCCCGCCGACGGGGCCGACGCCCTGGTCCGCAGGCTGTTCGGGGTGTACGCCGCCAACTGGCGGGCGACCGTGGAACACCGGCCGCACCCGGCCGAGCAGGACATCGCCTTGCTGCGGGCGAACGAGCCGCTGCCTGAGGTCCTGCGGTCGATGCACGGCGCCGCCGGCACCCGCTACACCGACCCGGCCAACGGATGGCGTGAGGTGACCTGCGGCACGGTGCACGTCGTGCCCGTCCCGGGCGACCACCTCACGATCATGGAAGAGCCGTATGTGGCGGACGTGGCCAAGGCCATCGCGGAGCTGACCGGCACGGTCACCCCGCCGTCCTCCCCCACCCGTTCCACCCCGAAAGGACACTGAACCATGTCCCTGCACACCCGTACCCGGGCGATCGTCGTCGGAGCCGGCATCGGCGGGCTCGCGACCGCCGTCGCCCTGCGGCGCGTGGGCGTCGAGGTGGAGGTCTACGAGCGCGCGAGCGAGCTGCGGCCTGCCGGATTCGGCATATCCGTCGTGAGCAACGCCGTGTCCGCCCTGCGCGTACTGGGCATCGACCTCGGCCTGGAGGCGCGCGGGCAGACCATCCTGCACACCGAGATCATGAACGGCGAGGGACGGACCCTGCGGTCGCTGCCGATCGAGTCCGCGGGCGATGAACTCGGCGCGCCGAGCGTGGCGATGTACCGGGGTGACCTCCAGGAGGCCCTGCTGGAGGGCCTGGGCGACCAGCGCGTCGAGACCGGCGCCGTGGCCACCGGCTACGAGACCACCGCCGAGGGGGTGCGGGTGCGCTTCGAGGACGGCCGCGAGGCCACCGGTGACATTCTGATCGGCGCCGACGGCATCAACTCCGTCGTGCGACGCCAGCGTACGGGGGACGGCCGGCCACGCTACGGGGGTTTCCTGTGCTGGCTGGCCGTGACACCCTACGAACACCCGCGGATGACCAAGGGGTTCAACGGCCACTACTGGGGGGCCGGCAAGCGGTTCGGCATCCACGACGTGGGGCACGGCCGTGCCTACTGGTGGGGCACGATCAACATGCCGGTCCACGCGGCGCGCGCCTGGAACGGCGACAAGGACCAGGTGATCCGCGCGTACGCCGGCTGGGCTGATGAGGTCCGCCACGCCGTGCGCACGACGCCCGTCGAGGACATCGTCGCCGTGCCGGCGCTGGACCGGCCCTTCCTGGAGCAGTGGGGTGAGGGTCCGGTGACCCTGCTGGGCGACGCGGCGCACCCGATGCTGCCGAGCCTGGGCCAGGGCGGGAGCACCGCGATCGAGGACGCTGTGGTGCTGGCCCAGTGCCTGGCCTCGCACAACGACCCGGTCGCGGCGCTGCGGGCCTATGAGAACACGCGCCGGGAACGGACCCGGTTCATGGTCGAGACCTCCCGCAAGTTCGCCGGCTTCGAGCAGGTGGAGAGCCCGGTGCTGTGTGCCGTCCGTGACGCGTATCTGCGCCGCGCGCCGCAGTCCGTGCTCTTCGCCCCCTTCCAGCGGGCGCTGACCCCCCAGCTGCTGGGCAGTTGAACCCCGCACCCCGTGCGGGCGTAACCACCGGACACGACCGGAGAGCAGGCATGACCCAGCCCGACGCACGTACCGTCGTCACCCGTTACCTCCAGGCCCTGCGCACCCGTGACGCGCAGGCGATCCCCGAGCTCATCGCGGCCGACGCCGTCTACCGCATACCCGGCAGCCATCCGCTGGCCGGAACCTTCCACGGCCTGGAGGAGATCGCGAGGAAGTTCTTCACCCCGATGGGAGCGCTGTTCGATCCGGAGGCCGCCTACGCGGTGGAGGTCGCGCACGTCCTGGCCGAGGGCGAGCAGGTGTCGGTCGAGTGCGTCACCCGCTCGAGGACCGTGCACGGCACCCCGTACGCGATCGAGATCAGCGCGCAGTTCACGGTCCGCGACGGGAAGATCGTGAGCATGCGGGAGTACTTCGACACCCAGTACTTCGCCCGGACGCTGTTCGGGCAGGACGGGTAGGCGGGGCGGGGAACGGCAAAGGGGGCAGGCGCGGCAACAGCGCGCGGGGGGCGGCAGGGGGGCGGGGCGGGCCGGCAGGTGCTGGCGTCTTCCCCCTCGGCCCCGGCCGGCCGGGGCGTCCGTGGTGAGGCGTCCCGGCTCCGCCGGCAGGTGCCGTGCCCCTGGGGGCAGAAGGGGGATGCGGGCCGGACCGGCTGCACCGGCGGCCCGCCCCCGCCCCCAGCGGCACCAGGGACGCCTAGGGCGCCTGGGGCCCTGGGGAGGGACCGCCCTGGTTCCTCTGCCGGCCCGGAGCGCTGGCCCGCGCCCGTACCCGCGTCGGCCCAGGCGCATGGCGTGATTCCTTGCATCATTCCTTGCATCCCACGACGTGGTTCCTTGCGACCCACGACGTGGCGGCTGCCGGGAATGCTCCGGCGGGCCGCCTCGTTGGGTCTTGAGCCTCCTGCTCCTGACTCGAACCGAGGAGTACCTTGCCCGACATCTCGTCCCCCGCCGCGGTAACCGCTCTCCCGCCGCTCGCCGCCCAGGCAGAACACCTGATCGCGCTGGGGGTGCACGAGCTCGCGGGGATCCCCGCCGACGAGCTGCGCGCCTTCGCCGCGGCCGCCGGGTACGCAGACAGCGACACCCTGCTCGCCGTCCATCCGGACCGCGCCCCCGCCTCCGCCCTCGCACCGCTGCTCCGACACGGCGGCAAGCCCGGTTTCGTCGTCACCGACATGAGCGACGCCGACCGCTTCGGCCCCTGCGACGCGGAGCTGCCCGACGCCCCCCTCTACCTCATCACCGGCCTCGACCGTGGCGACCACATGGCCAACTGGAGCCCGCAGGAGGTCCTGCCCGCCCTCGCCGAGCAGGGCCGCACCCCGCTGCTGCTGACCGAAGGCATCCACTGGGTGCTCCAGCAGCCGGCGATCCTGGAGCGCAACCGCTGCTTCATGACCATCGGTTCCCGGTTGCGTAAGGCGAACGGCGCCCTGGACGCCCGTACCCCGGCGATCTGGATCAGCAACGGCACCGGGCGGGACGGGCACGAGCGGCGCAACGCCCCGAAGATCGGCTGGTGTTGGTGGGGCAACCGCCACACCTGGCTCGGCTTCGCCTCCGCCACGAGCCGAAGGCACTAGGTTCCGCGGAAGGGACACGCCTTCATCTCGCGTCGCCGAGGAACACGGGCCGCGCGGCGCGCACCTGTGGCAGACGGATGCGCGCCTCCTGCGCCTGTTCCCGCGGAGGGCCGGCTTGACGAGCCGTAACCAGCCGGGAATCCCGCGTGCGTGACGGCGCTGAGGGGTTTGTCCAGGGCAGCATCTGATCCTGCGCACGCCCTCCTGGCGGACCGTCTCCTGGCAGACCGTGCTCCCCCTCCCCCGTTGACCGGCCCTGCGGCGATACTCCACGGCATGGTGAATCTGCGGGTCCTTACGGCAGGTGACTGGCCGTTGTGGCAGGAGGTCCGTGTTGCCGCCCTGGCCGAGGCGCCGTATGCGTTCACAGCCCGGCTTGCCGACTGGCACCGGGGTGGCCAGGAGCAGTGGCGTGCCCGTCTGGCCATCCCCAGCTCCTGCACCATCTCGCCCTGCGGGGCGCTCTCCCTGCCGGCATGGTCAGGGGCATCTCCGCGGGTGCGCAGAGAAGCGGACTCAGGTCGCTGTGGGTCAGCCCCGGGGCGCGGGGCGCCGGTGTCGGGAACCGGCTGATCGAGACGGTCACGACGTGGGCCCTGCGTTCCGGCTCCACCGCCTTGAGGCTCGCGGTGATCCCGGGAAACAAGGCCGCCACCGCCCTGTACCGGCGCAGCGGCTTCGTCGTCACCGGAGAGCGTGGGGACCTGTTGCCCGACGGTGTGACCAGGGAGCAGGTGATGGCCAAAAGACTTCGCTGACGGACAGCGCCGTCATTTTCTCGTGAACCTTCCCGGCCGGGCCGGCCCAGCGGGGAACCGGCCGCTGGTTCGCGGGCGGGGATGGGGGGGTGAAGTCGCTGTGTGCTGCGCCGGTCGGGAGGAAGCCCGTCCCGGAACCGGTATCACGCCGAAACCACCAGGTTTCTCTTTCACCGTGGAAACCCGCACACTCCGGCCCTGCTGACCCCTCCGCCCGGTGAAATGGTGCCGGGCGGGTTTTTCGGTCAGGGGCGGGGCCGGCGGCGGGCTGCAAGGCGGGGGAACCCCAGGCGCACGCGGCGGACTCCGGGTGAGAAGTGGAGGACGGGGGCGCCGGCGGGGGGGCGGGAGGCCGGCGGCCTGGGTGAGGGACTGCTGGAGTCCGTCCTCGCGGGCGGTCGACAGCGGCCAGGGTTCGTGGGCGACGGGGGTCTGCCACAGCCGTCCGGCCCGGCGGGTGACCGCACGCCAGCGCGAGGTCAGCCAGATGTCCCGTTCACCGGGGACGAGCGCCCGGCCGGGGCGGACGGTCAGGTGGTAGGAGGGGGCTCCGCCGCGGCGGACTCCCGTGTAGGTGATGCTTCCGTCGCCCCGGGTGCGCAGGCTCAGGTCCCCCAGGTGGTAGGGGGCACCGGCGAGGCGGGCGGTGAGCATCAGGGCGCTGGATACCTCGAGGGAGAGGAACCACAGTGCGTCGGTGCCGTCTTCGAGGCGCACGTAGGTGCGCAGGTTCGTTTCGGGGAAGGCGGCCCGGCGGGCGGCCGGCGGGCCGGGCGGCCGTACGCGGCTCATGAGGAAGGGGGTGAAACTGACCCAGGCCGCGCCGTCGTGGACGTCCACGCTCAGGCCGGGAGGAAGAACCGCCTGCACCACGGCCGGCTCGTAGGGCCAGTGGACGAAGGTCTGGCACAGCCACTGGGCCTTGAGCAGGGGGAAGGCGATGTGCTGCTCAGCCGAGGGGGACACCATGGGGCCTGCCTTTGCCGGGCCGGCGTCGGCCGTTGTGGCCCGGGGCCGCCCTGTCGTCACACCCCTGGCCGGTCATGGCCGGGTGTTCTTGCCGTGTCCTTCTTCGCGTGCGCGCTCCTTCTTCGCGTCCCTTGTGGTTCTTGCGCCGTGCGCCCTCACGCCTTCGGGGCTCGTCGTGTGCGGTGCCGCCTTTGCCTCTGGCAGCCCTCGCGGGCGCGGGCGGTGCCGGGCACGGAGCGCTCACGCCCGGTGCCGGGCACGGAGCGCTCACGCGGCCGGCTCTCCCGGCCGGAGCGGGCTCCCGGCTCCCGCTCGTCGCCGGACCGCTCCTGGCGGGGTGTGGGGTGTGTCCTGGGGCTGGTGTCGGGGCATGCCGGCCACCCTCCGGGTTCATGGGGCGCAAATGCACCGCCGCCCAGCTGTGGCGGGGCAGCTGCCGGGTACCCCGAGGGGGGCAGCGTATGCGTTCCTGGCCATGAGCGGGGGCCGGTGCCTGTGCGAGGAGCCGGGCAGCCTGCGTTGCCGCGCCGGACAGGTCGGCGGGGGAACAGGTCGGCGGGGGAACGGGGGCGGGTGGGCGGGGGGGCGGATCCGCCCGCGCGGAGGGGGCCCGGGGTGCGGTGCGCGGGAGCCGCCACCGCCGGGGCCCCCTCTGCCGGGTGCGGTCCGGCTGCCGGTGTGCGGTCAGGGGAGGGGGGTGCCGCCGGTGGCGTTGAGGATCTCGGCGGTGATGTAACTCGCCTCCTGTGAGGCGAGGAAGACATAGGCGGGTGCCATCTCGGCCGGCTGGGCCGCACGTCCCAGCGGGCTCTGTTTCCCGAAGCTCGCGGTGTCCGGGAGGGTGGCGGGGATGAGAGGGGTCCACACCGGGCCGGGGGCCACGGCGTTGACGCGGATACCCCGTTCGGCGAGCTGCCCGGCCAGCCCCTGGGTGAAGGTCACGATCGCCCCCTTCGTCATGGCGTAGTCCAGCAGGTGGGGGCTGGGCTGGTAGGCCTGCACGGAGGTGGTGTTGATGATGCTGCCGCCCTGGGGGATGTGCGGCAGGGACGCTTTGCAGAGCCAGAACATCGCATAGACATTGGTGCGCAGCACCCGGTCGAACTGTTCTGTGGTGATCGCCTCGAGGCCCTCGGGCTGGGCCATCTGGTACGCCGCGTTGTTCACCAGCACATCGATGCGGCCGAACTCCCGTACCGCCTGGTCCACCACCCGGTGGCACTCCGCCTCTTCGCGCAGGTCGCAGGGCAGGGCTGTTGCCCGGCGCCCCGCGGCCTCGATGAGGGCGGAGGTCTCGCGCGCGTCCTTCTCCTCCTCGGGCAGGTGCGTGAACAGCACGTCCGCGCCCTCCCGGGCGAACGCCAGCGCCACCGCCCGCCCGATGCCCGAGTCGCCACCGGTGATCACCGTCCGGCGTCCCTCCAGCCGGCCGCTGCCCCGGTAGGTGTCCTCACCGTGGTCCGGGCGGGGGTCCATCCGGCCGGTGTGCCCGGGCGGTGTCTGTTCCTGCTCGGGGAACCTCGGCCGGGGGTAGCGCTCTGCCGGGTTGTCCCGGTTCTCCTGCGTCACAACGATCACCTCCCTCAGCCGCATACCCCGGGGCGGGCCGCGCAGACGGTTCGGGTGCCGCACGCCATCCGGACGGTCCAGGGGTTGTCCGTATGCCGCGCCTGCCGGGCTGCGGCGCGGGGCGGGCAGGGGTGCGGGGCCGGGCGGGGGCGTGGGGCGGGGGCGGGGCGCGGGGCCGGGCAGGCGGGCCACCGGCCTGGTCCCGCCCCGTCCGCCCCAGTCACCGGGGGGAGGCCGCTGCACCCGGCACCACCGGCGGCTCGTCCGCAGGGGCTGCACAGAACACGGTTCCACCCGGGGCACTCCGGATGGTCCCCTACGGCTCGCCCGCAGTCCGGGCACTTCCGCAGGAGAGCCCCGTGCCGGCCGCGGGAAGCTGTGCACACGAGGGGGGTGGCAGGAGAGCGGAAACCTGGGCGGCCGGCTGTCCGGCCCCGGGAAGAGAGACGGTCATCCCCGAGAGCACAGGGAACACGGCCCGCGAGGGGCTCTTGGACCCGCGGGGCGGGGTGCCGGGCGGGGCCCGAGGACGGCAAGGGCTCACCTGTACGGCACCGCCGGGGCGGCTGGACGTCACGGGCCGCTCCACGATGGACAGGCAACCCGGCTGCCCGGCCGATGGATGAAGGAGAGCACCTGATGTCCGACGACGCGAGGGGTGACGAGGTCTACCAGCCGGCCCGCTCGGACACCCGGGACCGCCCCGACCTCGACCTGGAGAACGCGCTGGAGGAGGACGGGCTCGATGCGACCCTCGACGAGGGCTACTCGCCGCCGGACAAACCCCTGGCCGCGGAGCATCACGGCACGACAGCGCGGGAACAGCGGGAGGGCGAGAGCCTGGAGCAGCGCCTGGCCGAGGAAGAGCCCGACATCGCACCGCCCGAGGGCGATGGCATCGGCGACCAGGTGAACACCAACGGCGAAGCCGTCAGCGAGGAGGCCGGCGACGCCCGGGCGGGGCGGCTCGTGGCAGCCGACGACGGGCTCCCGCGCCACGCGAACGACATGGTCGCCAGGGACGTCGGCACCGACGGCGGGGCCGCTACCGCGGAGGAGGCCGCCCTGCACATCACCCCCGCCCCCGGGGAGCGGCCAACAGACCAAGAAGGAAAACAGGAAGGGAAACAGGAGGAGGGGCAGGAGGAGGGGCAGGAAGGAGACGGCGCCGGCGGGACGAAGGGTGCCTGAGGCCCGGTGCGATATCCAGCGGCGGGGCCCTGCCCCCAGGGGGCTGGGGTGGAGGCACCGCCGGGGAAGCGGCTGCCGGGAGTACCTCCCGGCGCACCGTCGGAAGGAACGGCGGAGCAGGGAGCCGCACCAGGCCCGCGCCGCCCCTCGGGCGCCCCGAGGGGAGAAGCGCCGCGGGCCGTTCCCGGCTGACCGCCGACGTGGCCGGGCTGTCCGGTGCCGAGCCCGGTGCCCCGTCCGGTGCCCCGTCCGGGGGCGCGTCCGGGGGCGCGTCCGGGGGCGCGTCCGGGGGCGTGTCCGGGGGCGGCCATGTGTGCCCCGCTGCCCGCACCCCAGTGCGCCACCGCACCACCGCGCCACCAGGTCGTCGCTTCGTCACGTCGTCGCGTCACCGCCGCCGGGAGGCGTGGGGGGCTCAGCGGGCCGGCGGCCCGCTCCCTGCGGGGGCGTCGTCCGTCCCGCCCCGCGTTCCGCCGGGACACAGACGGCGGGTCAGCCGGCGGGCCTCGGCCAGCAGGGAACCGGACAGCTCCATCGCGGACGGCCCCAGCACCGGCCGCCCGGCCAGACGGGCACGCAAGTCCTCATGGGCGGCCTCCACCTGCCGCAGCGCCCGCTCCAGCTCCCGGCGGGCCTCCCGGGAGTCCTCACCGGTCACCGTGCGCCCGTAGACAGCCAGGGCCTGCCCCACCCCCTCCAGGAAGTCCGCGTACGGGCGGGTGACGTCCCCCTGCCGCACGCAGCTCGCCGCCGCGCCGTCCGCCGCCGCCTCGGCCAGCACCCGCGTCAGGCCCTGCAGATGGTCCGCCACATCCTCCAGCGTGCGCAGCGTCTCCTCACCTACCGGCACGGCCCCGGCCGGGCCGGCGCGGCGGCGGCGCTCGGGGTTCAGGCGGGTGCTCTCCTCGGCCCACTGAACCGCCGAGCGCAGGGCACGCAGCAGCCCGGGCAGTTGGCGGGCCCGTTCCTGCCACCGCACCGCCTGGTCGTACCGCCACGGCCCCCTCAGCCCGCCTGCGACCGCTTCGAGGATCCCGCAGCACTCACGCACCACACCGCCCGCGGCCTCATGGACGCTGCGCAGGTACACCGGCGGCAGGACCAGGGCGTTGACCGCCACGCCCACCCCCGCGCCCAGGAACGCCGCCAGGACCCGGTCGGCCGCGATGGACGCCGACCACTGACCGCCCGCCAGGGTGAACAGGGCAGAGGTCGCCCCGGCGATGCCCTGCTCGCCGAAGTGCTGCCAGTTACCGATCAGCAGCATCACCGGCAGGACGAGAAGCATCGCCACGACGGGCCGGCCCAGGGCCATCGCACCGGCCGTCGCCACGACGGTCCCCAGCGCGATGGCCAGCGTCTGCTGGACCGCCCAGGCCACCGACCGGTAGACCGTGGTCCGCACCAGCACCAGCGCCACCCACGGCGCCATCAGCGCAAGGGTGTTACGCAACAGCCAGACGGCCAGGGACCACGCCAGGACCGCCGCCACCGTCGCTTTGAGCGCCAGGACCACCAGATCCCGCTCCCGGCCCGGCCCCTGCCAGGCCCGCCGCACCGACCGTGCGACCCCGGCCGCCTCCGCGCATACCTTCCCTCCCGCAACGTGCCTCATGAAACCCCCCTGCCACACCAACGCAATTCCATGCCCGCCCGCCCAGAAGCACCAGGGTGCGGTGCGTCATACGAGGAAGCCGTACGAGGAATACGGGCCGGCCCTGGGAAGACCGGCCGGGCCGCTCCCCGGACCCGTGACAGGCCCCCCTTTACGGCCGAAGAGAACCGGCCACGTCAGCCCGGTCAGCCGGTCAGTCAGGTCAGTCAGGTCGAGTCGGCAGGCCGGTCAGGCCGGTCAGGCCGGTCAGGGCCGGTCAGGGCCGGTCAGGGCCGGCTTCGGTCGGTCGGTCAGGGCCGGCTTCGGTCAGTCGGTCAGGGCCGGCTTCGGTCAGGCCGGCTTCGGTCACGCGCTGGGAACCAGCACCAGGGGCGGGTTGCTATGCGGCGGAACCGACGTCGGTGACGTGCTCGTGCCCCCCTGGCAGCGGACCACCGGCACCCGGCGCTTCCACGCCCACAACACCCGGGGCGGGAGGCGCACCACGCGCCTGGACACGCTCGCCATGCCCTGGCCGCACCCCGACGACACCGCACCGGAAAACGACTTCGTCCGCGCCCGGCAACTGCATGTGCCTGGTGCCGTGAGCAGCGGTTACGGATCCCGGGGCCCGTGGTGGTGCACGAGAAAGAGCAGCCTGCGCAGCCGCGGGGTACAGGGCCCTGGTCACCGAGGCGGTCTGGTGGGATCTGCCGTTATCGTGCTCCTGTGACTGGCTCTGTGCAGCGTTCCCTGTTGTTTCTCGATGTCGATGGCCCACTCATCCC
Source organism: Streptomyces sp. NPDC033229 (assembly GCF_055576875.1). Lineage (NCBI taxonomy): Bacteria > Bacillati > Actinomycetota > Actinomycetes > Kitasatosporales > Streptomycetaceae > Streptomyces > Streptomyces sp. NPDC033229. The sequence goes on from NZ_JBVIQR010000052.1 coordinate 18,129, forward strand.
CTTCGGCGCGGCCCAGCCGTATCCGACCTACACGACAAGTTCCCCATCGCTTGGAGCCGATGCCCATCCGCTCCTGGCCAGGATCAATCCCGGGCACGGGCCCCGGCTGGCGGCTCTTGCGTGCGAGGTGGTCTGGGCGACGACATGGATGGCTGACGCGAACGAGTGCATCGCCCCCCGCATCGGTCTGCCGCACCTGGCAGTGGTGATCTGGCCGGAGCCGTCCGGCATCGATGAGCAGGACGAGCGGAACGGACTGCACTGGAAGACCCGCACACTCGTCGAACGGGCAGCGGGACGCCCGTTCGTCTGGGTCGACGACGAGGTCACCGACACCGACCGGGCCTGGGTCGCTGCCCACCACCCAGGACCCGCCCTGCTCCATCGTGTCGATCCCCGCCATGGCCTGACCGACAGCGACTACGCGACTCTCGGCTCGTGGCTGCGACAGCCGGCCTGACACGCGGCCGGAGACAGCGAAGAACCCGCGAGAAGCCACCCCGCCGCAAGCGCGGGACAGCTCACCACCGTGCGAGCGGCGCGCCATCGAGAGAGAACCCGCAACAGACAAGCGGCCGCGGGGCGGGCTCTTAGGCTCCGGCTCCGGCCCGGACGCCGGCGGCGCGGCAGGAACCAGTACCGGTACCAGAGAAATCGTGCCGTGAGAGGTGAGACGATCACCGCCTCTCCCCCAGTGATCCCACCCGCCCCGATGGGCTGGCCCTGATACGCCTGATGGGCACCCCCACCGACCCTGATGGCGCCACGCCGGCCCCGGTCGGCCCGATGGCCCGATGGCCCTGATGGCCCCTCGCCGGCCCTGGTCGGCCTGGTGGGCCTGATGGCGCCTCGTCGGCCCTGGTGGGCCGGTGGGCCGGTGGGCCGGTGGCGCCGAGACCGGGTCCATGACCGGGGAGTCAGTCCGTTTGGCCCGCGACGGACATCGGCTTGACCGGCGTTCGGGGACGTGCAGGGGTGCTTGCGGGTGCTGGCACCGCCCGCGAGGACCCGGGACCTCCATCGGGGATCACCGGGTTCACCGCTGCAAGACCGGCGGCACGGGCGGTGCGGGAGGCGCGGCCAGCCCGGTCTGTCCCGGCAAGCCCGGCGGCAACGGCACCCCTGCCACCACCACCGCGAACGGCACCACCGGTGCCACCGGCGCCGCCGGGAAGTCCACCCTTCCCTGCTGAACCGACCCCTACCAGGATCACCGAGCCAGCCCCGCACCCATCCTTCGGTGCCGTCCCGCCCCTAATAGGCGTCGTAGGGGCGGGACGGGGCGGTTAACGGCCCCTGACGGTGCGGCCCCGGAGACTCGCCCGCCCGCACGGTTTACCTGACAAAAAGATGCCTGGGTGCCGCGAAGGTTCGTCTCCCAGGGCCGGGATGACGGCGTTCCCCGCAAGGGCCAGCCAGCCCGGTCCAGGTCCCCCTGGCTCGGCAACACGCCACGAGAACCTGGACCCACCGTCAGAGAAGACTGCCCCGCTCGCAGGCTTGCCGGGCTACGGGGAGCGGGAAATACCCATTCGCCGACTGCCTGTCGGCATGCGGCGCGGTTAAACGGTTCGGGGAACGGATACTCCCCACTCGGTTGCACACCGGCCTGCTGCAGTGACCCGCACCAACCCACGCTTCACCTGAGCCTGAGGAATCCCCGTCATGAACAGGAATCAGACCACCGCCCTTCTCGCCCTGCCCACGTTCGGCTCACCTCCGCCTGCGCGGAGAGCACCCGTTGGGTCAACCTCCACGCACCATTCCGTCGGTTCACCTCCGCCCGCGCGGAGAGCACAGCGGCCTTCTCCTGGCTGCGGGACGACCTGACTTTCACCATCGCCCCCAGTACTCGGGAGGGCAGTGTCAGAGCCCGTTGGTAACGTGCCGGCTCCGGCTGTGAAGATCACGAGGGGACGGTAGCCGTGCAGGAAGTGACACGCCACGAGGTCAGTGACGGGTGCATAGCGCACGCGCTCAACGACATCCGCGGACGGACCCGGCGGCGGTGGCACGGGATGTACTACGACGACCCGTCCCCGGAGAAGCTGCAGGAGATGCGTGACGAGCTCCTCGACCACGTCGCCGCCCGCACCGTGGAAGACCCCAGCCTCGACGAGGCCGCACGTACGGTGCTGCGGACCGCGGCCGAGTGCTCCATGGGCGTGCTGGAAGTCGGCTGTTGGCCCAATGGCGACCAGGAGATCAACTTCCCGCTCATCGGCGAGAGCCTCAGCAGCGAGGACATCGCTTTCAGGGACGTCGTCACGCAGGCCCCCACCGCCAGGACGTGGCTCGACACGTTCGAAACATGCTTGGCCAGCAGCCTGGTGTGGGATTGGCAGCGGGCGATCGGTCTGCTGCTGAGAGGTGGCTGCGCGCCCGCGATCCGTGCCGGGGTGCCGTACTCGACGCTGACCTCGACCTCCGATCCTGCGGACCTCGCGGCGATGGACGCACTGTGCCTGTACCTGACCGAGGCGGACGGGCACCTGCCCCGAGACTGGCCCACCGTGCCCCTGAGCAAACCCAGCACAGAAGAGCGCGCCGAGGCCGCCCGCCACCTGGACATGGCCGGCCCGCTGACCGCAGATCAGCGCCTTCTTCGCGTGCTCCTCTACGACGACCAGCACGCCTTCGAGCAGGCACTCATCAACCGGCTCGTCGAGCACCGGGACAGCGCGGGACCTGACTCCGCCCCCCGGTCCCTGCTGCCGCTCGGCCCCCTCGCCTTGGCCGCCCTTGCCGTTCAGGTGCACGGATGGGAGCTCGGCGTCCGGTCCGGGTACCTGCCGCCCAGCCTGCTGGGCTCCCCGGAGGCTTTGCGGCACGCGGCGGCCACCAACGTGAACAACCTCGGGGGCTGGGTCGCCAAGGAGTAACAGCGTTCCCGGGATCGTGCTGCGTCGTTGAACAGGCCCCGCGTTCCCTGGAGACCACCGTTGTGTCCTCGCTCCACCACCCGGCCCATGCCCTGACCGTCGAGAGCCTGGCGAGCGCCCGCTGCGTCGGCAAGCTGACGGTGCGGGGTATGGCGGTCCGCCCCCAGGTAGCCGCCCCGCACGATCCCGGGCACCGGCGTGAGGCCGCCCACTGGCTGCACGCCCTGGCGACTGACCCGGCCGGTAGATCATGCCCCTGCTGATCCCGCAGCCCAGGCTGGCCAAGCCCGCGCCGGTCCTCCCCGAGTCGGGGTATTTCGAGGTCAAGTGGGACGGCTACTGGTGCATGCTCGCGGTTCGGGGCGACGGCCCGGTACAGATGCTCTCCCGGAGGGGCGCGCCCATGGGGCCCGCGTTTCCGGAGCTCGTCGCGGCCCCCGAGCGTGACCTTCCCCCCGGCACGCTTCCCACCACATCATCCGGATCTGCGAACGCCAGGGCGTCCCGATCCTCGCCGACCGCGCCTACCAGGGCGCCGGCCCCTGGGTCACCACCGGACTCAAACGCCCACCGCGCGATGAACTCACCCTCACCCAGCGCACCGTCACGGGCCCTGGCCGCAGCCCGGGCACCGGTCGAACGCGGCATGGCACGACTGAAGTCCTGGCAGATCTTCCGCAGATCCCGCATCAGCCCCAACCACATGACCGTCATCAGCAAAGCCGTCCTCACCCTGGAGCGGCAACGCTGAATACGCTCGCGGTCGAGCTGGAGCCCGACCGCCTGTACCAGCAGCTCGAAGACGCCGGGGCCAGCGTCACGGCAGGCACCATCCGTGCGGACCTCTCGCTCAGCCGATGGCCCGCCCCCGACTCCGACGAGCACGGCGTGAAACGCTGGCTCGGCGCCACAGCGACCGCCGCTCTCGCGAACCGGCGCGGCTACAGGAGGCCCGTAGCTGACCTGTCACACAGCGGGGTGCCCCAGACGCACATGGCCTGACGCTGCTGAGGGCCCCGTATTCCTAGGGAGCGTGTCCCTCAGCAGTTGCACAATCAGTCAGTCGCCGACGAAAAGCAGGTATCCGGACAGCCGGATTGCGCGTTGCGCAGCGTCAAGGACACGCTGGACGGTAGGGGTCAGCGCCTCTCCAGGAAGGCTCTCCAGCTCTGAAACAAGCCTGTAGATCTGAGTCGTATTGAACATCGTGTCGCCGTACTTCGACACGCCATACAGCAGACTCGTTTCCGGCGCCGCTTCGCAGGTTCGACTGAATGACCCATCGGAGTCATCGCCGAGCGCCTCCACCTGCTCGCGCCTGACATCTTTCACGTAGATGTCCAAACCCACTCAGTTCTCCTCTTTCGAGCGCTAGGGCTTAGGGATGGGGAACATCGTAATGACATCGCCGTACTTGCTGTGAACCAGCATCACCCACGATGTCCGTTGCGAGCCTTGGTTCTCCGAGGTGAACCTCACGTTATCTCCGTAGTCGAAAACCCGCTCGTAGTAGTGGCTCTTGTTGGGTCCCTTCATCTCAGCCTCAAGCCCCTTGTTGAAGATCTTCTCAAGATCCTCGTTGGTGACACTGTCCTTGAAAACTCCCTTAGCGGGAGTGGCATGTGCTCCACCACGGAAGCGGTAGGCCCTGATGTCGTCAATGACCCTTTCGTCCAACTCAGGGGCATCGAAACCACAGGGCAGTGGAAACCCATCTGAGATCTTCCGATTGGCCCCCTTGGCTGCCCCAAACGAGTTCGTCTGCGCAAACTTACCGTCTCGGCAAGGCGGCTTGGACTCCTTCTTGCGCTTCTCGATGACCTTCCTGAGCCGGTCAATGGCGCTCTTACCGGCTCGGGATTCCTCGAAAAACTTACCAATGCCTGCACCGATGCGGACGACTGCCACACTGATCGCCGGAAGCTTGGCAACAAGCGTGAGCGCGGACAGAGCATTCACCAGCACCCAAAGGCATCCTTCGACATCGCCGGACGAGAAGCACTTCTTGGCGTCTGTCACACCCAAAACGTCGAGCAGGATTTGACCCCCATTAGCCTTCACCCAGTCGATAACATTTTGGGAGGCTGAAAGCTTGGCCTGCCGAAATTCGTCCACACACTGCTGTCCACAGGTGGCTAAAAGAATCGCTTCGTCATCTTTTGGCAATTCAGGACCAGTGTCCGGGCTACCGACCTCCACGCGCCGCTTGCGTTCTTCTTCGTGGCGTATTCGCGCGGCTTTGCGGGTGGCCGCTTGATCGGCCGCCTTGGCGTGGTCGCGGGCGTTCTCCGCATCTTTCTCGGCGGCTGTGGCGTCCTTATCTGCCGTGGTGGCAACGTCGCGCGCGGTGCTTGCGTCCCTCCCCGCGCTGTCGGCTGCCTTGCGAGCACTGCCAGCGTCTCTTTCGGCTTCGGTGGCGCTGCGGGGCGCGGCAGTCGCGTCCGACTCGGCGCCGCACGCAGCGGCGGGGCACTGCCCGCCCCGGGGCGGGGCCCCTGCACCCCGGGGCGGGGCTGCGGGCCTGGTCACGGCCCCTACCCAGGGGCTCCGCCTGAAGGGCCACCACACCGGCGGGTTAGCATATGAGCGCCGCCTAGCTCGAAAGATGGACCTGTGACTGTCAATGACGACGCGTTCACTAACTGGAAGCACCGCGAGGAGATCGCGGAGTCGATGATCCCGATCATCGGGAAGCTGCACCGGGAACAGGACGTCACCGTCCTGCTCCACAGCCGCTCCCTGGTGAACAAATCGGTCATCAGCATCCTCAAAACCCACCGGTTCGCCCGCCAGATAGCCGGCGGGGAACTCTCGGTCACCGAGACGCTCCCGTTCCTCCAGGCACTGACCACCCTCGATCTCGGCCCCTCCCAGATCGACATCGGCATGCTCGCCGCGACCTACAAAAGCGACAACGAAGGCCTGACCGTCCAGGACTTCACCGCCCGCGCCGTCGCCGGCGCCACCGGCACCGCGAAAACCGAACGCCCCGCCCCCCGCGACGTCGTCCTCTACGGCTTCGGCCGCATCGGCCGCCTCGTCGCCCGCCTCCTCATCGAAAAAGCCGGCTCCGGCAACGGCCTGCGCCTGCGCGCCATCGTCGTCCGCCCCGGCAACGGCCGCGCCGCCGACGACCTCGTCAAGCGCGCCTCCCTCCTGCGCCGCGACTCCATCCACGGCCAGTTCCAGGGCACCATCACCGTCGACGAGACCCACAACAAAATCATCGCCAACGGCAACGAGATCACCGTCATCCACGCCGGCGACCCCTCAGAAATCGACTACACCACCCACGGCATCAACAACGCCGTCCTCATCGACAACACCGGCAAATGGCGCGACCGCCAAGGCCTCTCCCAGCACCTGCGCCCCGGCATCGACAAAGTCGTCCTGACCGCACCCGGCAAGGGCGACATCCCCAACATCGTCCACGGCGTCAACCACGACACCATCAAACCCGACGAGCAGATCCTCTCCTGCGCCTCCTGCACCACCAACGCCATCGTCCCCCCGCTCAAAGCCATGGCCGACGAATACGGCGTCCTGCGCGGACACGTCGAAACCGTCCACTCCTTCACCAACGACCAGAACCTCCTCGACAACTACCACCAAGCCGACCGCCGCGGCCGCTCCGCACCCCTGAACATGGTCATCACCGAGACCGGCGCCGCCTCCGCCGTCGCCAAAGCACTCCCCGACCTCCACGCGCCCATCACCGGCAGCTCCATCCGCGTCCCCGTCCCCGACGTCTCCATCGCCATCCTCAGCCTCCGCCTCGGCCGCGAAACCACCCGCGAAGAAGTCCTCGACCACCTCCGCAACATCTCCCTCACCTCCCCCCTCAAACGCCAGATCGACTTCACCACCGCCCCCGACGCCGTCTCCAGCGACTTCATCGGCTCACGCCACGCCTCGATCATCGACGCCGGCGCCACCAAAGTCGACGGCGACAACGCCATCCTCTACCTCTGGTACGACAACGAATACGGCTACTCCTGCCAAGTCATCCGCACCGTCCAACACCTCACCGGAATCGAACACCCCACCTACCCCACACCCACCACATAACAACCCCCCCGGGGGGCGGGAGTGCCCGGGGCAACCCGGAACAACCCGCCCCCCAGGCACCCACCCCCCACCAGATGATCAGTAGCTTTCCTGCCATCGAAGCTTTGAGCGGCGCGGCCTACTCGGAGGGGGCAAAGGTGGACGGTTCGCAGATCACCTTCTGTTTGGACAGAGGCGTAACAGGCTTCCGCGACCCGGGCGACCCGCCACTTCCGCATACCGATCCCAAGGCGTGCCGTACCGCCTGGCACTCCGCAGCCCGCGCCGCAGGCGGAAAAGTCGAGGACTTCACGGAGCAGAAGTACCCGCACAGCTTCCACAGCGCCACGATCAAGGCCCGGAGCAGCACGCACATCGCTCTGTTCCACGCCCACTACCAGCTGATCGCCTTCGTCACCGACCGGCTCTACTGGTACACCGACGAATTCCAGGAACCCCCTACCTGGGCCACTGCCCTCAGCGATAATGGCTTCGCCGTCCTGAGCGCAGCACAGCTTCTGTCACCGCTGGCAGACTCCGACACCTCTGCCCTGTCCGCCGCGGAGCGGCGCCAGATCAGGCACTGGCAGCCGGCGACCCTCGGCGCAACACTCTTTAACACGTGGGACTGACGAACAGCCGACCCAGCTCAATTGTCAGGTCGCCAGGGAATCGTCATCGTCACCGGGATCGAATATGTCAGGGCGTGCCGTGGTCTGCGCGGCCCCTCCGCCCCGGCGTTGCTCCGCGAAGAAAAGCCCTGGCGATCAGCACCCGATCATCGCCAGGCGCGTTCCGGCAGCCGCCCTGACTTCGGGTGCTTCCATCCGGTCGTCCCGTAGGTCGAAAAGCCTCTGCCGGACGTGCGGCAGGTCGGGTGGGGAGGTGATACCCAGAAGGCGGGCGTTCGTCTCACAGTCCCAGAGGGACTCGGTGTAGGCCTCGTCGAGGCCCGCCGGCACGATGGCCGCCAGTGCTTTGAGGTAAGCCGGGCGCTCGTAGGAGTGCGGGGTGCACAGCCAGAGCCGGCGCAGTACGGGCGCTGCCTCCGTTGCTGCCGATCCGAACCGGGCCAAACCGGCGGCCAATCGGCCGGGGCCGCACCACAGATGTGCCTCTTCGTGGGTGGCGAGTTCCTGAATGAGTGCCGGAATGTCTTGGGTGTTGCCGTGGTCGGCCAGGACGAGGGTTCCGGTCCAGGACAACCACGGCCGCTCGTCCGCCACCCATGCGCGCGCCTCCGGCACGGCGAGGGCGCCGAGCCGCTCCACCGCACGCGTGAGCCAGGGCAGGGGTCGTCCGCCGTCCGCCGCTCCGAGCCCGGCTACCAAAGGGAGCAGGCCTGGCTCCGGTGGACGACCAGCCAAAGTGTGCAGGGCTCGGGCCTTCGCACTGTCGGTCGAACCGGTGTCCGCGAGAATGGAAAGCAGCTGACGCCCGGTCGGGCTGACGTCGATGGCGTGGAGCCGCGGAGAGTGGACAACGGCGGTGGCAGATCCTGTTGCCCAGCGCACCCAGGGTCTGGAGCCCTGGAGCAGCCGTTCCTCCCCAGTCAGCCGGGCACGGGCGAGGTCGTCCCACCATGCGACTGGCCAGATGTCCGCCACTGACTCGAGGACGTCCACCCAGTGTTCGCCCTCTTGAATGTAAGCCCGCAGGGATTCTCGGGCTTCGGTCGAACCCGACAAGGCCAGCAGCTCCAGCGTGCGGGTGGCCCGCTCACAGTCGTCCTCGTCGCCCGCCAGCAGGCCGACCAACGGGGCCAGCGGCAGTGCCAGTTCTTGGAACAGGCGCGCAAGGTAGAGGTGGCGGTCGTCCACCGAGTCCCACCGCCAGTCGCGCCGGACGGAGTCATGCACCGCCTCGGCAGCTGTCACCGGATCGTCGGATGCCAGCAGTGCGCCCAGTCCTCGGCCTCTTTGCAGCAGTCCCTGGAGCGTGCCCACCGGCGCGTACGCCTGGTCGCTCGCTGTTTCGTCGCTCATCCTGGCGAAGCCTGCCCGACACACCGCGCCTGTACCAGGCATTTTTCTAGGGCAGAAGCCCTGTCTTCACACCATAAATGTCAGTGACCGCATGGCGGGAAACGGCGAACCAGAACTGGCCAGCCTGGTGTGATCGTGGGCGCCCGATGATGAACACCTCTGGGCCGGAGACAGCTCGGGCCCCCGTGCCGCATACACCTGAGTGCGTCGGTAAGGAACCGCGTAGTAGGCAGCGGCTACCCGGTGGGTATATGCCGGTCCGACGAGACATCCTGGCCGAACGGGCGCCACCCTGTTTTTCTTACTGACTTGTTCCATTGATGTTCGACTGGAGTACGAAAACTCTGGGCGCACACACCCTTCAGGCGTGCGCCGGGCGGCTGCGATACGGGCATGTCGATTCGCGCTATCGCGCCCGCTCGTCCCTTTCACCGGGAAACATGGCTCTTCCCGGTGAAAGGGAAGGTCGTCATGGTGATGCTCGCAGTACGGATCAGACTCGCCGCGGTGTTCGCGGCCGTCACGATCGCGTCAGCGATCGGGCTGACGGCGCCCGCGAAGGCGGACGGAGCGCCCGCTGCCCCGGTCGCAGGTCACGGACTCACCCAGGCCGCCCTGGAATCCGCCGTCAAGGGCGGGGTTCCGGGAGCGTTCGGACAGGCCCATGACGCGCACGGCACGTGGTACGGATCCAGCGGGGTCGCCGACCTCGACACACGGCGCCCGCCTCTGCCCCCGGACCGTTTCCGGGCCGGCAGCATCTCCAAGACACTCATCGCCACCGTCGTCCTCCAGTTGGAAGCCGAGGGCAGGCTCACCATCGACGACACCGTGGAGAAATGGCTGCCGGGCATGGTCCGCGTCCACGGCCACGACGGCAGCAAGATCACCCTCCGTCGGCTCCTCAACCACACCAGCGGCATCTACGACTACACCGAGGACCCCGGCCTGCACGTGCTCGGAAAGGACTTCCTGGCCCACCGCTACGACACCTGGACCGCCGAGCAGCTGGTAGCCCTCGCCATGAAGCACCAGCCGAACTTCGAGCCGGGCACGGGCTGGAATTACAGCACCACCGCCTTCACCCTCGCCGCGATGGTCATCGAACGGGCCACGGGACACACCTACGCCTACGAGGCCAAGCGGCGGATCTTCACACCCCTCGGCCTGCAGGCGAGCGTCCTCCCCGGCACCTACCCCAGGATCCCGGCCCCCAGCGGGCGGATGTACACCGTCTTCCCCGACGACCCGCAACACCGGGTGCACGACATCACCGAGTTCAACCCTTCCTGGGCCTGGTCCGCGGGCGAACTCATCTCCAGCCCCTCCGACCTCAACCGCTTCTTCACCGCGCTCCTGGGCGGGAAGCTGCTCCCCCGGGCCCAGCTCAAGGAGATGACCACTACGGTTCCGTCCCCGAATTTCCCTTGGGGGCAAGAAGCCGGCCTGGGCATCTTCCGCCTCACTCTGCCCTGCGGCACGGAACTCTGGGGTCACACCGGCTTCCTTCCCGGCTCACAGAGCATCGCCTACACCACACGGGACGGACAGCACGGCCTGGTGTACAACTTCAACACCGATTGGGCGGGAGAGACGGACGCCGCCGCGTACGTATTCCTCGCGGAATACTGCGGCACGACCCCACCACTGACAACCCGCCCCTGAAAGGACATCGGCATCTCCCCACCCGGACGCACACCATCCTTACGACGAAAACCCACGCGCCCTTGAGGTGTGGGCCATTCATCATGGCCGGCGGTCAACTGCTACAGGTCAAAGTCGGTGATCGTGACGCGCGGTGGCGTGGTGCTTCGGGAAACGACGTAGACCATGGCGATTCCGTACACGAAGGCAGAGCGGAAGTCGTCGTTGCCTCTACCGGGATAAGCCACGGAGACCGCTGAGTCGAAGGGGTCGGCGGCCAGTTTGGCGAGAGCGGCATCCAGGAGGCGCTGGTCGTACTCGTCGAGTGCGGCGTACTTCTTGTCCGAGTCCGGGGTGAGAGCGGTGCGGTAGGTCACTGAGTGGCCTCATGGGGCACAGCCGGCAGGGTCCCGGCTTCGGCCTGGTCGAAAGCAGCGTGCACCGCTGGATTCTTCTCAAAAAGGGCAATACCGCCCCATAGTGCGACTAGACGCTTGACCGCTTCATCGTCGGGAGCGGCCGCGACGGCATCGGCGAACTCGTGGCGCAGGTGCCGGGGCAGGGCACGCAGCACGGCCAGGACGGTGCCCGGGCGAGGTGGGCGCTCCGGCCGACCGTACGGCTCCACGGGCTGTGTGCTCACAGGTCCGCTCCTTCCGTTGATGGCGCCAGACGGGCATCAGGTTTCTCCACAGTATCGCGCCCGTCGGCTGACGTACTGCCGTTGAACCAGGCACCGACGGTCATGCTTCGGCATCTGCGCCGGGGGGCCGTTGTTGCGGACGCCGGTAACCACGGTGATCATGGCGCGGGCGTCCAGCCGAGAGGGGCGATCACAAGGGTGCGGAGGTCGCCGGGGTGCTGGTGCGCGGGGTCGGGCCGGGCTTTGTCTCGCGCCGAGGAGAGGCTGATCGCGGCGGCGCCCTGGCCCTGGGCAGCCCCGCGGGCGTCGCGGCGGAGGCCGGCAGCGCAGGAGGGCGCCCAGCCCCCGTGTCCGTTGTGCGGGAGGGGGCCGGCCTCGGCGCCCCGGCACACCCTGTCCCCCTGGCTCAGCAGGCCGGGCATCGCCGACGGATTTACTCTGGAGGCGCCCGAACGACGAAGCCCGGTTCACCTCGACGCCGGAGGACCCATGGCGGTACGGCACCAACTGATCGAGCGGAGCCCGGAGGCGGTCTGGGCTGTCCTCGCCGACGGTTCCCGTTACGACGAATGGGTTGTGGGGACCGCCAGGTCAGCACCCGCCAAGGGCACCTGGCCCGAGCTGGGCTCAGCCATCGAATACACCATCCGGCTCGGCCCGTGGACAGCCTGCGGCCACACCTACGTACGCCGCTGCGAGCCGCCTCGCAGACTTGAACTCGAAGTGGACAGCGGCCCGCTGGGCACCGTCAGGATCGCCATCCAGATCCAGTCGTGGGACCGCCACAGCCTCCTCACCATGGACGAACACCCCCTGCGTGGGCCGAGCGCGCGGCTTCACAACACAGCTCTCGACGCCGTACTGCAACTGCGTCACCGCCGCATGCTCGGCAAACTGGCCGACGTGGTGGAGCACTCCCCCAGACAACCCGGTGAACCAGCCTGAACAGCAGCAAGCCGTCCCGGCCGGACGCCGCACTTCTCCGGCAGGTGAACCCACTGTGCCCTGGTAAACCGTCCAGGCGGGTGCTGGACCGACGGCCGTCGTCCCGGCTCGCGGGAACGGCTACTCGACTCGCGCCCTACGCCACCCGACTTCATCGGCGGTCATCGGGGTTTCGATCGTCGCTCAGCGTGTGCGGGCCGCGGCCTCGGAGCACTTCCCGGCGATTGTCAGTGGTCCCGGCAAGGATGCCACCATGACAACTTTGCTTCTCAGCACCATCGAACACGCCGTTCGCAGCAGTTGGAGCGCCGATACGTGCACCCCGGAATTCCGGCCGCACTGGAGCCCGGACAATCCGGCCCGCGACCAGTGCGGCGTGACCGCCATGGTCCTCAACGACCTCCTGGGCGGTGAGCTGATCCGCGGAGAAGTCCATGTCAACGGCGAACGCACGGACTACCACTGGTGGAACCGCTTGGGCATGGGAGTTGAGATCGACCTCACCCGGGAGCAGTTCCGGCCGGAGGAAGTCATCACCGGGGGCATCGTCATCCCCCGCCCGCCCGTGACCGAGTGGTGCCGACTGCGCAAAGAGTACGAACTTCTTCGCGACCGTGTTGCGGCGAAGCTCGACCGGCAACGGGCGGTAAGGGCTGCATCCACTGCTCCTTGACCAGCGTTTGCGGCCCTCGTGCCCCACATGCCGCCCGAGCCTGCCTACACCCACGTAGGAACCCTGCGTTACATCGACTCCACAGGCAAGGTCCACAATTCCACACGGCGGTTCGGCACGCTGGCCGATCGCGTCAGGGCCAGGTCCGCCGATGTGTTCGCCCGGCGAGCGACGGCGGCGCGATCATTCCATAAGAGGCACATCGCCCGCCTTGGAGCGTAACCTCGTCTGATTCAACACAGGACGCGACCGCATGCCGACGCCCGAGCCGCAGGGGCGCCTGGGGCTTCTGCGAGCTCCACACCTCACCCGGCGTCGGTCGTACGAGCGTCCCCCCTCCCCCATTCGGCGGAGGGGGGACGGGCCCTCAGGCTGAGGTCCGGCGATGCCCTTGTGACGATCATGGATCACATGCCGAGAATAAATGCACTGCCTGGTGTGCCGCGCTGGGCCGCCCTCGCCGCCTACGCCGTACCGCTGGTCACTTTGCCGTCGGGCTTGTGGCGGATCGCCCTGGTCGCCGGGCTCCCGGTAGCCGGAGAGCCCGTCAGGACCGGCTGGGGTGTGCTGTACGTCCTCTCGCTGACCGCCGTCTCCGAGGCGCTTGCCCTGCTGACGCTCGGCCTGGTGCAGCCGTGGGGCGAGGTCGTGCCGCGCTGGATTCCGCTGCTCGGCGGCCGTGCGGTGCGCCCACTCGCCGCCGTGATCCCGGCACTGCTGGGCGCGGCCACGCTGTTCGGCCTGTGCGGCTGGGTCGGCTACCTGCAGACTTCGAACGTGGCGGCGGGCGGCATCACGGATTCGGCGGCCCAGGAGGCGCTCCTTATCGCCTGCTACGCCCCTCTGCTCGCCTGGGCGCCGCTTTTGACGCTGGCAGCCGTCGCGTACTACCGGCGCCGGACGACCGCCCTTCCCGTGCAGGCACGAGAGGCCGCCTGTCCTTGAGCGCTCCGGTTGGCGAGGCCTGTCATATGAAGCGTTCAGTGTGCGACACGAAGTCGCTCCAGGTAAGTAAGGACAGCCATGTGAAGGAGGTATCGATCGGCTGAACTTCGGGCCAGTGTCCATGGCCCGT
>NZ_JBVIQR010000053.1:0-30827 GCF_055576875.1 Streptomyces sp. NPDC033229
CCGGGCCCCCGCCATGCCCACCGGCAGGCCAGCAACCGCAATCACCGATCCAACGCGATCAGTCCAGCCCAGCCACCCGAAGCGAAACAGCGAGGTTAATGGCATCCGCGGTGTCACCCGTACGAGGGACGCCCCCTTTTTCTGTTGTTCGTATCGGCCCGGAGACTCAGAACACGGAGTTGGTGAACCAGCGCGTCAACAGGTCCTCGCGCCCCTGTACTTCGAAGGCGTCCGAGCCGCGGTGGAGGCGGCCGTACATGAGCAGCAGGAGGTCCGCGGCAGCCGCGTGGATCTCCGCGTCGGCCGGTGCGGCTGTCTCCGCGCTCCCGCGCTTCGCCTCGACTCCGAATCCGTCGGGGCGGAGGTGGACCAGCCAGTCGCCGTCCGTATCGGCGCATCGGAAACGAAGGGTTTCGCCGTCGCCCCGCACGTTGTCCACTTTGGGGGCGAAGAACGCGGCGAAGGGCAGGTTGACCAGGAACTCGTCCACGCCGTCGGTTGCCAGGTCACGGTCGATCACGGGGTGGAGGCCGACGGCGAGTTCCGCGTCGGCGCGGTGCATCAGCGTCTCGCACAGCATCCGCCGGACCCAGAACCGGGCGTGCTGATCGGCGCCCCATGCCCACATCGGAGCGTCCGGGTCGACTGTCGCGAAGGTGCTGTCGGCCTCGGCCGCGCTCGCCGTCAGCCAGTCGGCGTAGCCGTCCTCACGCGTCGGCAGCCGCAGTTCCACATCGCGGCTCCGCGGCGGTTCCTGTACGCGTTGCCGCAGGAGGACCGAGAACCAGCGTTGGACACTGCCGGTGTGCCTGACGAGGTCGAGGAGCGTCCATCCCGGGCAGCTGGGAACGGGGGTCGTCAGGCTTACGCCCTTGACCACGTCCACGAACCGGGCGGTCTCCGTGGCGATCGCCTCGCGGTGGGTGGCGGGGACAGATCCCCAGCCCGAATGATCCGGCGTATTCACTGAGCCCTCGGTTTCCTGATCTTTGCCGGCCCGGCGGCCTGACCGGCCGGGCGCCTTGACGCAGCCTGCCACAATGCCTCCCCCGGAATGCGGGCGCCTCCCCTCCCGCCCGCTCCCGCCGCTGCTGCGCCCCTCGGCGCCTCCCCCCAGGGCGCGTCGACACCCCGCCGACTCGGGGCGACGCCCTTCCCGAACGGGTGATTCACCGACGGTGTTGTTTACCAGGCGGGCGAGATATTCCATGCTTCACACGAGGAGCGTCGACAACCGAAGAAAAACCCGCACGTTCTACCGAGGCGGCGAATATCTCCTGTGGCATTCTGAGGCACTCTCACCGGAGCATCCGGCTGTCACCGTACCGGTGCGTGCCGCGTACATGGCTGCGCCCATTTTCGACGCCCGTCCCTCCTGTCCGATAATAATGAGGTTCGCATGCTGGACGCAGTTGAATTCCGACTGGCCAGAAATCCGATCGCCATCGTCGGAGTCGCCGGGATGTTTCCGCAGGCGCATGACGTGCGTGCGTTCTGGTCCAACGTGGTGTCCGGTCGGGACTGCATCACGGACGTACCGGAGCGAGCGGCGTGGCGGGTCGCGGACCACTACGACCCGGATATGTTCGCCGAGGACAAGACGTATGCCCGTCGTGGTGGCTTTCTGCCGCCGACGGTCTTCGATCCGGTCGAATTCTCCATGCCGCCCGCGACCTTGGATTCCATCGGACTGATCCAGTTGCTGAGCCTGCAGGTAGCGGGAGAGGTCCTCAAGGACGCCCGGTGCGAGGGGGCCGATTGGTACCACCCGGCGCGAACCGGTGTCATTCTCGGCGTGTGCGGCCAGAGCAGCACGGTCGGGCCACTGGTCGCCCGCCTCTACGCCCCGATGGTCAGGGAATCGGCCTTGAGCTGCGGGCTGTCGGAACGGGATGCCGACGAGATCGTCCGCAAGTTCAAAGCGGCCTCGCCCCCGTGGACCGAGCAGAGCTTTCCCGGGAGTCTCGGCAATGTCGTCGCCGGGCGCATCGCCAACCGGTTCGATCTCGGGGCGGCCAATTGCACCGTGGACGCGGCGTGCGCGAGTTCCCTGGCGGCTGTGCGCATGGCCGTCGGCGAGCTCGTGGAGCGCCGCGCCGATCTGATGATCACGGGCGGGTGCGACGCGGACAACTCCCTTCTGGCGTTCATGTTTTTCAGCAAGACACCCGCCCTGTCCCCGAGCGGGCGCATCAAGCCTTTCGACCGGTCCGCGGACGGCACCCTGCTCGGCGAGGGGATCGGCATGCTGGCGCTCAAGCGCCTGGCGGACGCCGAGCGCGACGGCGACCGTGTCTACGCCGTCCTGCGCGGGCTGGGCAGCTCCAGTGACGGGCGGACCAAAAGCATCTACGCACCTTGCGGCGATGGCCAGTTGGAGGCGTTGCGGCGCGCCTACACCGACGCCGACTCACCGATCGGATCCGTCGAGCTCATCGAGGCCCACGGCACCGGGACCACGGTGGGGGACACCACCGAACTGGCGGCCCTCAGCACACTCCTGGACGGCTCCGGCGACGAGGGCGGGCGGGTGGCGATCGGCAGCGTCAAGTCCCAGATCGGTCACACCAAGGCGGCCGCCGGCGCGGCAGGGCTCATCAAGACCGCCCTGGCGCTGCACCACAAGCTGCTGCCGCCCACCATCAATGTCGAGGAGCCCAACGAGAAGGCGGCCGGGAGCGGCGCCCTCTACCTCAACACCCGGGCACGGCCGTGGGTGCGCGACCCGCGGCGCCCGGTCCGCCGCGGCGGAGTGTCCGCCTTCGGCTTCGGCGGGGTGAACTTCCATGCCGTCCTGGAGGAGCACCGGCCCTCCGACGCACTCGCGCGAACCCTGCACGGCACCCCGAAGACCTACCTCTGGCATGCCCCGGACCCGGACGCCCTGCTGGAGCGGCTCCGGGCAGGGGCCGATCCGGAGGCGAATGGCCCGATCCCCGCCCACCACGCCCGTCTGGGGATCCTCGCCACCGACGACGAGACCCGCGCGGCACTGATGGCCGAGGCCATCGACCGACTCGGGACCGAACCCGACGCGCAGAGCTGGAGCCTGTCCGGCCGCGCCCACTACCGGCGTGCCGCTCTGCCGGCCGGTACGAAAGTGGCAACCCTCTTCGCCGGTCAGGGCAGCCAGTACGTGAACATGGGCCTCGACGCCCTTCTGTGTGTCCCCCCGGTGCGCGACGCCTTCGACGAGGCCAACGCACTGTGGCCGGGCGAGGAGGATTCCCTTGCCCAGGTGGTCTATCCCGTGCCGGGGCGGCACGGGGCGCACGAGAGCGCGAGAAGACTGCGACGCACCCGCTACGCCCAGCCCGCCATCGGCGCACTGGCGATGGGCCAGTACCGCTTCCTGTCCGAGCTGGGGTTCGCTCCGCAGGCACTGCTGGGGCACAGTTGCGGCGAACTCACCGCGCTGTGGGCCGCCCGGAGCCTCACCGACGAGGCCTGTCTGACGCTCACGCGCAAGCGCGGGCAGGCGATGGAGCCACCGGCCGTCGACGGCCACGACCCCGGGACCATGGCCGCGGTACGCATGTCCGTGGACACCTGGGAGGAGAAGGCCGCCGGGCACCCCGAGCTGACGCTGTGCAACCTGAACGCGCCGGACGAGCTGGTCGTCGGCGGCCCGACCGCGGCCGTCGATCGATTCGCCGCGGAGTGCGCCGCGGACGAGGTCGCGGTTCACCGGCTGCCGGTCGCCGCGGCGTTCCACACCCCGCTGGTCCAGCACGCCGCGGACGACTTCGCCGAGGCCGTCGCCGGCGTAGGCCTGTGCCCTCCCTCGACGCCGGTCCTCGCGAACACCCCCGGCGCGACCTACGGCAGCGACACAGCGGCGAACCGGCGCACCCTCGCCGAGCAGCTCCTGCACCCGGTGGACTTCGCGGGCCGGGTACGGCAGCTGCACGCCGAAGGCTTCCGGGTCTTCGTGGAGTTCGGGCCGAAGCAGGTCCTGTCACGGCTGGTGCTGCGCACCCTCGGCGAGGACGAGGTGGAGGCCGTCCCCACCGACCTCGGGCCGGACGCCGACAGCGCGGCGGCTCTCAAGAACGCCGCACTGCGGCTGGCGGTGCTGGGCGTGGAGATCGCCGGCATCGACCGCTACGACGCCCCCGCCCCGCCACCCCGGCCCGAGCCCTCCGCCGTGGCACGCCTGCTGGAAGGCCACGCCTTCGCGGTGGAGGCCTGCCGACCGCAGTACGAGGCCGAACTGGCCAATGGCTACCGGTGCGCATCCGCGGTCCCGACTCCCCCACCCGCGTCCGCACCGGAGGTGACGCCCCCGGACCGGGCGAACGACGCCCTGGCGCGCGCCGCGACCGAGCAACTCGGCCTCCACGCGCAGTACATGGAGAGCCAGCTGCACACGGCCCGTCAACTGGCCGACCTGCTGCACCACCGGACCGTGGACGAGGCGGATGCCGCCCTGCTCTCGCGGGTCGAGGCCATCAGGGACCACAGCGTCGCCCTGAGCCAGGCCCACATCCGCACCCACGAGATCATGCTCGAATTCGCCCGCCTGCGGCAGGGGGCCACCCCGGTGACCGCCCCGACGGACGCGGACAGCACGAGCGCGTCCCCCGGCGGACCACGGTCGGACAGCACGCACGAGCCGACCGCAGACGTGCCCGAGGGCACCCACCCTCCGCACGCTAGGGTCGTGCCCGCACCCCGCCCCGCCGTCAGCGGCCCCGCCACGCCCGGGACGGCACAGGACGGTCCACCGGACAGCGCCTCCCAGGAGGCGGCTTCGTCGGACACCGCCGCGCATCCCATGGAGTTGGCGGACATCGAGCGGGTCCTGCGTCAACTCATCGCCGAGAAGACGGGCTACACCTTCGACATGGTGGAACCCGACCTGGACATCCAGACCGATCTGGGCATCGACTCCCTCAAGCAGGTGGAGATCGCCGCCGAGGCGTGGCGCCGCTACCCGTTCCTCCCGCGTGAGGAGATCTACCGGTTCGCCCAGGCCCGTACCGTCCGTGAACTCACCACCCTCCTGGCGGAGATCGCCACCCCGGGCACCGCCCACGAGAGCACCGCCACACAGGTGCCGCTGGGCCGCGCGTTCGTGACGCTGCGCCCGTTGCCGGAGGCCGATGCCCTCGCCGACGCCTACGGGCCGCATCCCACGGCGCTGTTGCTGGACGACGGCAGCGCACTGGCCGCCTGCCTCGTTCAGGCCCTGACCGAACAGGGCTGGCACACCCGACAACTCGCTCTGCCCGGCCTTCCGGCGCACGGCGAGGACCGGTGGGCTCTCGGCGACTGGCAGGAGGAGGCGCTGAGCGAGCAGATCGGCGACGCGCTGGCATCGGTCGAGCGGCTGGACCTGTGCGTACTGCCCGTCGGCCGGGGGAACCGGTCGGACACCGCCTCGACGATCACCCGGCTGAGCCACGCCGTCCTCGTCGCCAAACACCTCTCCCCCGCCCTCAAGGACACCGTGGCCGCCGGGCACCGGGCGGGTTTCGTGACCGTCACCCAGATGGACGGTGCCCTGGGGCTGGCCGGCTCCGGCGGTGATCTGTGCCAGGCCCTGACCGGCGGTCTGGGCGGCCTGGTCAAAGCCCTCGCCATGGAGGAACCGGACCTGTTCTGCCGCGCGCTGGACCTCGCCCCCGGCCTCGCCCCCTCCGCGGTGGCCGACCGGTTCCTCCACGAGATCACCGATGCCGCTTCCCTGCGCGAGATCGCGTGGGACGGCACCACACGACGCGCCCTCACCGTGTCCGGCGTCCCCGCTCCCCTCCTGCCCGCCACCCCCGTCCCCACCGCCCCCGAGCCCCACGACCTTCTGCTGGTGACCGGCGGCGCGCGCGGCATCACCTCTTGGTGCCTCATCGCCCTCGCGGCCCACCACCCGTGCGGGTTCCTCCTACTCGGCCGTACGCCGTTGGAGGACCTCCCCGACTGGGCGGTCGGGCTCGACAGCACACCGGCGCTGCGCGACGCCTGCGCCGAGCGGGCCCGGGCCGAGGGCCGCGACCCCGACGACCCCCGCCTCAGCGAGTCCCTGGACGCACAGGCCGGACACCTGGACCAGCAGCGGGAAATGCACGCCACCCTCGCCGCACTCCATGCCCATGGCGCCGAAGCGGCCTATGTCACCGCGGACGTCGGCGACGCCGCCGCGGTCCGAGCGGCGCTGTCGCCCTACGCCGAGCGGGTGACCGGCGTGATCCACGGCGCCGGCGTCCTGGCCGACCAGCCCCTGCGGCACAAGAGCGCACAGGACGTCGCGCGGGTCGTGGACACCAAACTCACCGGGCTGACCAACGTCCTGGCCTCTCTCCCGGCCGACCGGCTGCGTCACCTCGTCGTCTTCACCTCCGTGTCCGGCATCTACGGCAACGGACGTCAAACGGACTACGCGATGGCCAACGAGGCCCTCAACCGGTTCGCCTGCGCCTGGAAGGCCGGGCACCCGGACTGCCGGGTCGCGGCGCTCGCCTGGGGCCCGTGGCGCGGGGGCATGGCCTCGGCACAGGCCCAGGAACTCTTCCTCCAGATGGGGCTCCCCTTGCTGAGCCGGGAGGAAGGCTGCGCGTACTTCGTCGAGCAGATGGCCGCCGGGCACAGCGACGACCTGGTGACCGTCCTGGGCCCCACCGAATCGGCCTTCCAGGCGCCCCCGCTTCCCCCGCGGGGCGCGGACCTGCTGCGCGACCTCGACAGCCTGGCCGCCGAGCCCATGCTGCACCACCACAGCATCGACGGGCGTCCCGTGCTGCCGATGACCGCCGCCGTCGGCTGGTGCCTGAACGCGGTGGAACGCACAGGCCCGGGGCGGCCGGTGACGGAGGTGCGTGACTTCGCCGTCCGCAAGGGCCTCGTCCTCGACGACACCCGGCCGTCCCGCGGACGGATCACGATGCGCCCGCAAGCCGGCCGGGGCGGCACCGGCGTCCGGGTGGCGATCCATGACGACGGCGGGGCGGCGCCGCTGCCGCGCTACGAAGGCGTGTTCCATTCACCGGCCGACGGCCTCCCCGCGCCGGGGCGGCTCCAGCTGCCCTCGTACCGGACCGAGGAGGGCCGCCGTCACCCTGCCTACGACGAGGGGTTCCTCTTCCACGGCCCCCTGTTGCAGGGCCTCGGGCCGGTCCTGGCCGAGGACGACACGCAACTGACCGTCCCCGCCCGGCTCCGGGACGCCGGGCTGGCCGGCGGGGCCTACTCCGGCGCGTTGTACAGCCCCGCCCTGGCCGATCTGCTGCTCCAGGCCGCGGCGCTCCTCGGGCGGCGGCTGTCCGGGCATCGCTGTCTGCCGGTCGCCGTGGAACACGTGGAGATCTTCGCGCCGCTGCCCGACGACGAACCCTTCGTCATCGTCGCGGCGCTGAGGGAACACGGCGCGCTGGAGCTCACCTGCACCGCCACTGCCTGCACTCCCGACGGGGATGTCCTGCAGCGCTGGAACGGCCTGAAGGGAATCGTGGTCTCGCCGGAACTGGCGAACAGGGCCGCATGGCCGGCTCCGGAAGCGCTGAGCCTGTGAGCCCGTGATGCCGAACCCCCGCATCTTCCCCGACTCCCCCGAGCAGGCAGGGACCATGGACGACCTCGGATTCGACGGCCCGCACTTCGTCACCCCGTGGTGGCCCGAAGCAGAGCAGGACGTCCCCACCTCCCCTCCCACGCCCCTCCTGCCATCGCCTCGGCCGACCCCCCACCGCCCCGGTGACACCTGACCGACGAGATCGCCCGGCTCGCCCGCACCGCCCACCAAGTGATGCTCCAGGCGCACCAGGCGCTCGGGGAGTGGATCCTCGAAGGCACCAGCCGGCCCTTGCCCACGCGGGCCGAGGACAGCGGTCTCCCGGGGCCGCTCGCTGTCCTCGAAGCCGGTGAGGCCGCCTTGACGCAACGCACAGGGCGGGTGCCGACCGCGGTCCGCACCACGGTGACCTGGCATCACGACCTGCCACCGCACACCACCGGACTGCGGGCCCGGGCCACCGGGACCGATCCAGGGGCCTGCACCTGGACGGTTCACCACGAGGGCCGGCTGATCGCCGAAGCCGACTGCACCACCGGGCCCCCGGCGCAAGAGCCGGGGCGGGCGCTGCCGGAGTATCCACGCCGGTTCAGGCCACTGGCCCGTACCACCCGCCCTCGCGTCAATGCGTCGGACCTGGCCCTGCTGGCCGAAGGACGCGCCTTTGAGGTCTTCGGCCCGTCCTTCGGACTGCCGGGCGACCGCTCGGCCCCGGCCGGACCGGCGGGCTTCCGGCTCCTCGACGAGGTCACCTTCTCCGGCCTCCGCGCCGGCCGCTACCGGCAAGGACACCTGACCGCCACGACCCGGCCGGGAGCCCGCGCCGGTTGGGCCTCTCTCCTCGAAGCGGCCTGGCAGGCCCTCCAGGTCCACGCCCTGCGCCTCGGGCTGCACCTGTGCCTGCCCGCACCGCGTTTCCACCCGTGGAACGGCGAGGCGACCGGCATCGACGTACCGGACACCACCCGGCTCGGCGGACCACTGACCCTGGAGGCCGACATCGTCTCGGTGGGCCTCGTCCCCCGGCCCCACGTGGTGGCGGACGTGTGTGTCCTCGACGGACCGCACCTCGTGGCGCGCCTGCACGGTGTGGGAACGGTGCTCCGGGAGGAACCGGGCGCCGCCATCGGCCCCCGCGACCCCGCGCACACGCTCCGGCACACCACGGGCGGCGAGCCGACGTACACCCACGAACTGCACCTGGCGCACGCCGCCGAAGGTGACCTCGGCGTCACCTACGGCCCGTCCGGGACTTCGTCCCAGCGGATCCGGCCGCGCCCGCCCCGGGGCGACATGCTGATGGTCGACCGGATGCTGACCGCCCCCTACCGTCAGGGCGAGTACCCGACCGGGGTGACATACACCACCGAGTACGACGTACCGGACGACGCGTGGTACCTCGAGGAGAACGGAGGCACGGCCCCCAACCTGCTCTACCTGGAGACGTCCATCCAGGCGGCGGCGTTCACCGGAGCCGCGACGGGTGCCGGACTGGAGTATCCGCGGGAGAACCTCACGACCCGCAACCTCGAAGGGCAGGCGTGCCTGCTGCGAGCCGTGGACCTGCGCGGACGCACTGTCCGCCAGCACACCACGCTGCTCGCCCACACCCCTCTGCCGGGGGCGGTGCTCCAGCGGTACGGGTACGAACTCATGCTGGGCGACGACACCTTCTACCGTGGGCAGACCGTCCATGGTTTCTTCACCGAACCCGCCCTGGCGCAGCAGCAGGGCATGGACGCGGGGCGCCACGTCCCACCGTGGCTGCACCGCCGGGAGACCCCGCCGCCCACCGCCCGCACCCTCGATCTCGACGGCGGCCCCCGGCCGGGTCACGGGCGGCTCGACTTCCTGGCCGGATCCGCGGCCGAGCTCGTACCGGACGGGGGAACACACGGAGCCGGTTATCTGCTGTGTACCAAACCCGTTCGCGCGGACGACTGGTACTTCGCCCAGCACTTCCTCGACGAGCCCGTCATGCCCGGCTCCTGTGGTGTCGAGATGCTCTTCCAGATGGTCAAGGCTTTCCTCTTCCATACCGGCGTCATCACCGAGGGCCGGCTCCACGCGCTCACCCCGCACCCGGGCACGGAACTGCGGTGGACCTACCGGGGGCAGATCCAGCCGCACCACCGGCAGGTACAGGCCGAGGTGCACCTCCGCGACGTCCGCCGGGAAGCCAGCCGCCTGGTGGCCCGGGCCGACGGCAGCATCTGGCGGGACGGGCTCCGTGTCTACGCCGTGGAGAACATCGCCCTCCAAGACGACTCCGACCACCGGACGCGGGTGACGGCATGAGCGTGCAGTTCGGTTCCACGCGGGTCCGCGACGTACTCGGCGATCTGGACCGGCCGTGTTACGTGGTCCGGGCCGACGGACGCATCGGCGCCACTTCCCGGCCCCCGCGGCGCGGCAGCGGAGTACAGATCCTCGCCGCCGCACCACCGGTGTCCACCCGCCAACTGGGGTCGGCGGCCTTCCTCCGCGACCACGGGGCCGAGCAGCCCTACATGGCGGGATCCATGGCGGGCGGCATCTCCTCGGAGGAACTGGTCATCGCTCTGGCGCGCACCGGCCACCTGGCCTCCTTCGGCGCCGC
Source organism: Streptomyces sp. NPDC033229 (assembly GCF_055576875.1). NCBI lineage: Bacteria > Bacillati > Actinomycetota > Actinomycetes > Kitasatosporales > Streptomycetaceae > Streptomyces > Streptomyces sp. NPDC033229. Next base: position 10,107 of record NZ_JBVIQR010000053.1, read on the forward strand.
GGGCCTGTCCGCCGATCGCATCGAACGGGCCGTGCTCCGCCTCCACCGGGACGCTTACGGCCTGCCCTGGGCCTGCAATCTCATCCACAGCCCGGCGGCCCCCGAAGCCGAACGACAGGCCGTCGACCTCTATCTGCGCCACCAGGTGCGCTGCGTCGAAGCGTCCGCCTTCCTCCAGCCCACCCCCGACCTCGTCCGGTACCGGGCGGCCGGGCTGCGGGGAAGTCCCCACACGGCGGTGCGCGCCGACAACCGGGTGATCGCCAAGGTCTCCCAGGCCGGGACCGCCGAGTTCTTCCTGCGGCCGGCGCCCCCCGAACTCCTCGCCGCTCTGGTCCGCGAGAGGCGCATCACCAACGACCAGGCGGAACTGGCCGCGAGGGTCCCGCTGGCCGATGACATCACCGTGGAAGCGGACTCCGCCGGACACACCGACCGGCGTCCCCTGGTGACCCAACTTCCTCTGATCACCGCTCTGCGCGACCGCGAAGCGCTCGCGGGGCGCCCCGGCGGCACGGTACGGATCGGTGCGGCCGGCGGCATCGGCACTCCCCAGGCCGCCTTCGCCGCCTTCGCCATGGGGGCGGCGTACATCGTCACCGGATCGGTCAACCAGGCCTGCGTCGAAGCCGGGACCTCGGCCGCGGCCAAGGCCCTCCTCGCGGAAGCGGACATCGGCGACTGCGCCATGGCCCCGGCGGCCGACATGTTCGAGGTGGGCATCGACGTGCAAGTACTCAAGCGCGGCACGCTCTTCCCGGGCCGGGCGGCATGGCTGTACCGGCTCTACCGCGAACACGAGGGCCTGCACGACCTGTCCCCGCAGGACCGGCGACGGCTGGAGGAACAGATCTTCCGCCGCCCCCTCGACGAGGTGTGGCCCGAAGTGGCCGCCTATCTCCGGGCGCACCGTCCCGGCCAGGCCGAGCGCGCCGAGCGCACTCCCAAGCTCCGCATGGCCCTGGTCTTCCGCTGGTACCTGGGGCTGTCCTCCCGCTGGGCAACCCAAGGGGAGGCAGGCCGCGCCGGCGACTTCCAGATCTGGTGCGGACCGGCCATGGGCGCGTTCAACGCCTGGGTCGACGGCACCCCGTGGGCCGCTCCGGGCAACCGCCGGGTGGCGGACATCGCCCGAAGCCTGCTGCGAGGTGCCGCCTACCACAGCAGGCTGGCACAGCTCCGTTTCGCCGGAGTGACTCTGCCGCCCTCGTGCGCCACCTACCTTCCGCCCACCGGGGCGTCCCACACAGCGGGCGCACACGGGCAACCGGAGCAGCCGTCATTCGCCGGCGTGTAGTCGCCCCTCGGCGTCGAGTCACCCACCGGCATCCCCACCGGGGTCAGTGCCCGGTGGGGACCGCCTCCAGGACGAAGACGGGGATCTCACGGTCCGTCTTCTTCTGGTAGTCGTCGTAGTCGGGGTACGCGGCGACGGCACGCCCCCACCACAGGGCCTTCTCCTCGCCGGTGACCTCACGGGCCGTCATGTCGCGCCGCACGGGGCCGCCCTGGAGTTCCACGCGGGGGTCCGCCACCACGTTGTGGTACCAGACCGGGTGCTTGGGCGCGCCGCCCAGGGAGGCGACCACGGCGTAGGTGCCCTCGTGTTCCACCCGCATCAGCGGGCTCTTGCGGATCTTGCCGCTCTTCGCGCCCCGGGTGGTCAGGACGATGACGGGCATGCCCCGTAGCGTCGTCCCTCGCGTGCCGCCCGAGCTCTCGTACAGTTCGACCTGGTCACGCACCCACTGCTCCGGGCTCGGCTCGTACTCACCGTCAAGAGGCATGCTGTCTGTCCCGTCCACGAAGTCTCACGTCGTATCGAGCGGTCGCGGCGGCAGTCATGTCACGCACGACCGCCACGTACCTTCGCTCAACAGCCGGCGGCCGCGCAATCATCCCCGGCCCGGTTCCCGGCGTGTCGTGCCACGGTCCCGGCTGTTCCCGCCCCTGTCCCGCCGTCCGGTCCACAAAGCGGCTCCTCGAACGGCCCACGTTTGATTTTCGCGCGGCTGGTCACTCGGTTACGGAAGAGACAGCGCTCACCTGCCGAGGGCCCCCGACCCGCCGACCCGGCTTCCACCCGCTGCCCCTGCCCTCTGTTGTAAACGAAGGAGGTGATCCGCTATGCGGGCCACCGTCTGGCACGGCAAGCGCGACGTCCGGGTCGACCAGGTCCCGGACCCCGTGATCCAGGAACCCACCGATGCCGTCATCCGCATCACCTCGACCGGGCTGTGCGGCTCGGACCTGCATCTGTACGAGGTGCTCACCCCGTTCATGACGCCCGGCGACATCCTCGGCCATGAGCCGATGGGCATCGTGGAGGAGACCGGATCCCAGGTGCCCGGGCTCTCGCCGGGAGACCGCGTCGTGGTCCCCTTCCAGATCGCCTGCGGCAGCTGTGTGATGTGCGGGGACGGCCTGCCCACCCAGTGCGAGACCACCCAGGTCCGCGAACACGGCATGGGCGCACAACTGTTCGGTTACACCAAGCTCTACGGTGCCGTACCCGGGGCGCAGGCCGAGTACCTCCGGGTGCCGCAGGCGCAGTTCGGCCCGATCAAGGTGCCGCACGGGCCGAGCGACGACCGGTTCGTCTACCTCTCCGATGTCCTGCCCACGGCCTGGCAGGCCGTGCGTTACGCCGGTGTCGAGGCGGGCAGCAGTGTGGTGGTCCTCGGGCTCGGCCCCATCGGGACGATGGCCTGCCGGGTCGCCCGCCACCTGGGCGCCGCTCAGGTGATCGGCATCGACCATGTGCCCGACCGGCTGGAGCGGGCCCGGCGCGACGGCTTCGACGTCTTCGACCTGGAGGGCTTCGACCACGAGAGCGACCTCTTGACCGCCGTTCGCGACGTCACCGGCGGCCGGGGCCCCGATGCCGTCATCGACGCGGTGGGCACCGAGGCCCACGGCAGCCCCGCCGGCCGGCTCGCCCAGCAGGCCGCCGGTCTGATGCCGCCGCGCTGGGCCGAGAAGCTCATGCACAAGGCCGGTGTGGACCGCATGAGCGCCCTGCACCTGGCCATCGCCCTGGTGCGCCGCGGCGGCACCGTCTCCATCAGCGGTGTGTACGGCGGCATGACCGACCCCATGCCCATGCTCACGCTCTTCGACAAGCAGATCCAGATCCGGATGGGCCAGGCCAACGTCCGCCGCTGGTCGGACGAGATCCTCCCGCTGCTCACGGACGAGGACGTCCTCGGCGTCGACACCTTCGCCACCCACCATCTCCGGCTCGGTGAGGCGCCGGAGGCCTATGAGCTGTTCCAGAAGAAGGCAGACGGGGTGCTGAAAGTGCTTCTTCACCCCTGACCGCCCACACCGCCACGAGTCCCCGCGCGCGCATCCGCCGCACGGGTGAAGGAGCCGCCATGCAACGCCCCGCCCCGCACCACCGCCCCTTCGACGGGCTCTCCGCCGTGGTCACCGGCGGCTCCCGCGGTCTGGGCCTGCTCATGGCGCGTCAGCTGATGGCCCGCGGGGCCACCGTGACCGTCGCCGCCAGGGACACGGCGGAACTGGCCGACGCCGAGTCGATCCTGGGCGGTACCGGCCAGGCGGGCCACGTCCGGGGCGCGGTCTGCGACGTACGCGACCAGGCCGCCGTACGGGACCTCTTCGCCGAGGTCGCCGCCCGGCACGGGAGCGTCGACGTCGTCATCGCCAACGCGGGCGTCATCCAGGTGGCGCCCTGGGAATCCGTGGGCACGCAAGGCTTCCGGGACGCCATGGCCACGATCTTCGAAGGTGCGCTCAACACCGCGGCCGAGGCCCTGCCGCACCTGCGGCGCAGCCGGGCCGGCGGGCGGCTGGCGCTCATCGGGTCCGTCGGCGGGCTGGTCGCCGTCCCGCATCTGCTGCCGTACTCGTGCGCCAAGTCGGCCGTGGCGGCGCTGGCGGAGGGGCTGCGCGCGGAGGAGACGGCGCGCGGGGTCACGGTGACCGCCGTCCACCCCGGCCTGATGCGCACCGGTTCCCATCTGCACGCGCGCTTCGGCGGGGCCGCCGACCGGGAATTCGCCTGGTTCTCCGCGGTCGCGGGCGCGCCCCTCGTCTCCATGGACGCCGAGCGGGCTGCCGAACGCATCGTCTCGGGCATCGAGCGGCGTCGGTCGCGCATCGTCCTGACGCCCGCCGCCCGGCTCGCCGCGACCGCCCACGGCCTCGCCCCGGCGACCACCACCCGTCTTCTGTCGGTCGTCGCCCGGGTCCTGCCCCGGGCCGACGGCGAGCGGGGCGGGACCGTAGAGGGCCACACCCTGGGCACCCCGCCCGGCGGGCCGGGCTCCCGGCTGCGCCGTAGGCTGAGCGCCCTCAACGACAAGGCCGCCGACCGGTTCAACCAGCGCGGCCACGACCGCCCCTCGGCCGCCGGGCCCCCGGCCGGCTGAGACCGGACGTGACCGGCGCGGACCGGCCGTCCGGGCGAATACCGGCGGACGACGGTTCGGCCGGGGCGACGGGGGAACCCGGTCTGTCATGTCACCCGCCACCGATCCCGCCCACGCGCTCCCCGGCATCGCCGAATCCCATTGGATGGCCACGGCCCCCGCCACCGCCCACCCTCCCCTGACCGCCGACCTCGAGGTGGACGTCGCCGTCATCGGCGGAGGCATCGCGGGGCTGAGCGTCGCTTGGGAACTGCTGGAAGCCGGCCGTTCGGTGGCCGTCCTGGAGGCCGACCGCATCGCCGCGGGCGTCAGCGGCCACACCACCGCCAAGGTGACGGCCCTGCACACCCTCGTCTACGGGAAACTGCGCCGCACCCGAGGCAGCGAGGAAGCCCGGCTGTACGCGCGCTCCCAGCAGGAAGCCGTCGAACGGGTCGCGGAGATCACAGCCGCCCTCGAGGTGGACTGCGAGCTGGAACGCCTCCCGTCCTGCACCTACGTCACCGATCCCCGGTCGCGTGAGAGCGTCAGGGCCGAGGCGGAGGCGGCCCGTGAGGCGGGGCTCGACGCGGCCTACGTCGAGGAGACCGGGCTGCCCTTCCCCGTCGCCGGCGCGGTCCGGGTGGAGAACCAGGCCCAGTTCCATCCGCGCAAGTACCTGCTCGCCCTCGCCGAGGACATCACCGCCCGCGGCGGGCGGATCCACGAACGCACGCGGGTCACCGGCCTGACCGAAGGCACACCGTGCCGGGTCACATCCGAAGGGGGAGCCGTCGTCACCGCGGGCGACGTCGTCGTGGCCACCCACTATCCGGTCTTCGACCGCGCCCTGCTGTTCACGCGACTCTCGCCCCGCCGGGAACTCGTCGTCGCGGCCGCGCTCCCCGCCGGCCTCGACCCCGGCGGCATGTACATCACGGAGGAGGAGAACAAAAGGTCGGTCCGGACCGCGCCCTACGCCGAAGGGCAACGGCTGCTGATCGTCACCGGCGAAAGCTTCACCCCCGGCACGGGAGGAGTCGCCGAGCGGTTCGCGAGGCTGGCCGACTGGACCCGGGAACACTTCCCGGAGGCCGAGATCGTCCGGCACTGGGCCGCCCAGGACAACGACTCCACCGACACCGTCCCCCTCGTGGGTCCCTTCCATCCGGGCGCCCGGCACACCTACGTCGCCACCGGCTTCGGCGGGTGGGGCATGAGCGGCGGTGTCATGGCGGGCCGGCTGCTGGCGGACCTCGTCACCGACCGCACCCCCGCCCCGTCCTGGGCCGGCCTGTACGACCCCCGGCGGCTGTGGAGCGCCGTGCGCGAGGCGCCCGCCTTCCTCAAACACCAGGCGGAGGTCGGCCGGCACTTCCTGGGCGACCGGCTCAGGCCCTCCCACGTGGACTCCGTCGCGGACATCGCCCCCGGCACCGGAGCCCTCGTGCGGGTGAAGGGCCGCCGGTGCGCGGTCTACCGGCAGGACGACGGCACCCTGCGCGCCCTCTCCGCCCGCTGCACCCACCTGGGCTGCCTGGTCGCGTTCAACGACGCCGAACGGACGTGGGAGTGCCCCTGCCACGGCTCCCGTTTCGACACCGACGGATCCCTCCTCCAAGGGCCGGCCACCAGCCCGTTGGACGAGTACGCCGTCGAGGACGACATCGCCCGCGACGCGGAAGAGGGCTGAGCCGTGTGCCCGGAGACGGATACCGCGACCACTGACGGCAACCCCGGCGACGTGCGTCCCCGCGCGGCCGTCTTCGACGTCGACGGCACGCTCGTGGACACCAACTACCTGCATGCCGTCAGCTGGTGGGAAGCGTTCCGGCAGGCCGGGCACGATGTCGCCATGTCCGATATCCATCACACGGTCGGCATGGGATCGGGTCGGCTCCTGGACCAGCTCCTCGGCGACGCCCGCGAACACGACGAGGACGAGGCCCTCAGCGCGGCGCACAAGGTGCTGTACGCGACCTGGTTCGACCGGCTGTCGGCCCTGCCCGGGGCGGCGGAGTTGTTGCGTACCCTCGCTGCCCGGAACTGGCGCGTCGTTCTCGCGACGTCGGCGCAGGGAACGGAACTCACCGCGCTGCGCCGGGCCGTCGACGCCGACGATGCCATCTTCGATGCCACCAGCGCGGACGACGTGGAATCCACCAAACCCGCCCCCGATCCGGTGTGCCAGGCCCTCGAACAGGCAGGTGTGGCACCCGAGCGGGCGCTGTTCGTGGGGGACACGGTGTGGGACGTCAAGGCAGCCCGGGGGGCGGGTGTCGGCTGCGTCGCGCTGCTGTCGGGGGGCATCGGCGAGGAGGAGCTGCGCAAGGCGGGCGCGCTGGCCGTCTACCGCGACCCCGCCGCTCTGCTCGCGGGACTCGACGACAGCCCGTTCAGCCGGATTCCCTGAACCTCCGCCGCCGGCTCATGGATGAAGAGCGGCATCGCGGGTAGACGGTCGCCGGACCGAAGGACGGCAGTCGAGAGGAGCCCAACATGCTGATGGCCCACCCCGCAGTGCTGGCCGACCTGATCGCGGAGTACGAGACCCTCCAGGCCCTCGGAGCCCGGCAGGGCGGGGAAGAGGTGCGCAGGCGGATGGACGACGTCGCCTACACGCTGTGCGTGTCCACCGGGACCCGGGATGTGGACACCGCCCTGATCGTGGCCCGCCACCGGCTCCCGGGGGCACGGCCCTTGGACGACTCCGTCCTCAGCACGTGACGTGCTCGCGTGTGCATGGAGCGGGGCCCGCCGGCTTTCCGGCGGGCCCCGCTCCATGCGCGGTGATGGTGATTCAGGCCGCGACCCGTGTGCGGTGATTCAGGTCGCGCACGGTGTCAGGCGCGGTGGCCGCCGTAATAGCCGCCGACCTGATCGTGGTATCCCGGGTCGCCGAGGTGCTTTTCCTTGTCGAACTCGGGTGCGTCCTTGATCTCGGCCTTGGTCCGGCCGACGTAGATCTTCTGCTCCTCCGCGTCGATCCGGATGATGGTGCCGGCGGGCAGCAGGACGTGCTTTCCGAAGATCCACACCCCGGTGTCCACGACCAGGTACGCGGAACCCACGTCGTCGCTGTGCTTGTCGACCTTGCCGATACTCCCGTCGGTCGCCTCGACCTTGTACCCGACCAGGCTGGTGCCAGCGGTGTGGCCGGCCGTCGGCTGGTAACCCCAGATGTTCTCGGTCATGAAAGGCTCCTTCATCGACGATATGCAGCCGTGAGGAAAACGGTGCTCCGAAAGCGGGCGACCGTCCCTCGGTCCATCGCGTGCCCTTACTTCTTCTTTCTACACATCGCCGTGAGTCCGTTTCCGGAAATCGCGTCCGGAGGGGCGGAGTGTCGTCACGGGAGAGGCGGAAATGACCCCTGAGCAATGCCGACGACGTTCCTCGAAGAAATATGGTGGAGGTATTCACCTGTCAGGGTGAACACCACGAGTTGCACGAGCTGAGCCCGCCCACCGCGCTCCGGACCCGCCCCGTGTGCCCCTGACTGTGCGTCGAACCACCGCACGGGCCTACCGGGGTGGGGCGGCCCGTCTCCCCCGCCGCGTGGCGTGCCGACGCGCTGCGTTGATCACCGGCTCCCGAACTCTGGGTAGAGTGTCGCCGCCACAAGAACATCGCAGGTGAGGCAGGGTCAGGGCATGGGCATATTCGACCGGGCGCGCAGTCTGGGCGATTCGGTGGGCACCGCGGCTGCCTCCTTCGGCAGAGACGTCGCACAGGCCGTGCAACGCGGCGCCGACGCCGGACGTGCCGGCACCCATGCCTCCGGCGACTGGGTGCTCTCCGTCCTCCGCTCCCTGCCGGCACCCGCCGCGCCCACGCACGAGCAGTGGGAGTTCTCGCTCGGCGCCCTCATCTGCCGCCACCCCCGGGTCCCCGCCATCACCGCGAAGGCGCTGCGCTCCCTGGACGGCATCGGCGCACTGCGCTTCGGCCCCGAGTCGGTCGGCTTCGACGGTGAGGACATCCCGTGGTCGAAGGTGGTCGGCCTTCAGCTGCACGACGCGTTCAGCGCCATGACCACGGAGGCGCTCGACGCCGAGATCGACCGGATCCGGGATCTGCTGCCGCCGCTCCCGGGGCGGAAGTGGGTCGTCACCAAGGTCGTCGAGGGCCTCGCGACCGTCATGCTCGCCGCACTGGAACAGGCGGCCGAGCAACGGCTGGAGACCGTCGCCGTCGCCTGTGAGATCACCTACCGGGGCGCGTTCGGCTTGCAGAAGACCCTGCGGGCCAACATGTTCACCACGGCCCTGCTGGCCCAGCAGGCGGAGGTCATGCGCAGCCTGGTCCTCACCGCGCAGGCCCACGGCGTACCCGTCCTTCCCGCGTCCGCTCCCCCGGAGGGCACGCCTACGGCCGAGCGGGTGCGCACGCTGAGGGACCGCACGGACGCGATGGCCGACCGGCTCCGTGCCGAACAAGGCACGGACGCCCCCGCCCTGGAATCCGCACCGCAGGTGCCGGACCGTCGCACGGTCTGAGAACACGCCCTGCCCTGAGACCGACCGCCCACCCGGGCTCGGCCGCAGGGCCGTTACGCACGTACGCGATCTCAAGGCCGGGACCGGAACGGAAGGAACCCCCATGCACGCCGCAGCCGAGGACGAGGTCCACGACGAGTTCTTCCCGCTGGTACCGGCGCCGCAGGACGGGAGCCGCTGGCAGGCGCCCACCGACCTGGAGCAGTATCTGTACAAGCTGAGCCGGGCGGACAACGCCTACGCGTATCTGCGCACCCTCGCGATCGAGGGCGTGTACTACCCGGTGCGTCTCGACCAGGCGCAGGCGGCCGGCGAGGGCACGCACCCCATGCTGACCACCGAGACGCCCGACGGGCGCACCGTCGCGCAGGTCTATACCTCCGGCCTGCTCCCGCGACCGCATCCGTACCTCGTCTACGAGTACGCGACCCTCGGCGCGCTCGCTCGGATCGTCCCGGAAGAGGTGGACCTCCTCGCGGTCAACGCGGCCACCCCCTGCGAGCAGTACTTCCTGACCGACGACGGGGAGCGGGAGACGTGGCTGGACCTGCACCACGAGTTGTTCTCCCCGGACGCGCTGATGGACCGTGTGGTGACGCGACGCACCGGCGCCCCCGCCCCCGGCCCGCTGCTGCACGGCCTGGCCTGCGGTGCGCACCTGTGCTTCCGTAACGGCGACGCGTGGAACACGCCGCACTGGCACGGCATGGGCTATCGGGGCGAGATCGAGCGGATCGCCGACGACTGGGGTGTGCACGGCCGTGAGGACTGGCTCGCGATCCAGGAGCGGCTCCTCGACCAGGAGGTGAGCCCCTGGTACTGGGACTTCGTGCTGGGTGCGCGGACGGCGTTGCTCCGTGCGGGGGCCCGCCGTGTCGATCCCGAGCAGTGGCGCGACTGCGTGGAGTCGACGCTGCGCGCCCGCGCCCAGGAGGACGGCACGGTCGCCGACGACCCCGAGTTCGGGGAGTTCGTGGCGCACCTGCGTGCCCTGGTGGGCAAGGTGCTGCGGTACGAGGCCCGTTTCCGCGCCGACGGTCTTCTGCCGCCCGATGGTTTCGTGCGCACGATCGCGGCGTGGGACATCGGCCGCGGCTCCAAGATGGCCCGCTGGGGCCGGGGCGCCCGGCATGCCACGGAGTCCGAGATGTACGCGGCGATCGAGCGCGCGGCCGGGGCCGCGCAGGCCTCGTACGACTCGTGGGAGGAGTTCTCCGCCGGGTATGTGCTGGGGCGGTGTCTGCACTTCGACGCGGAGGAGTTCGGCCCCTGGTACACCACGGTCCTGGACGCGCACCGGGCGCTGACCACCGACCCGGACAGCCCGTGGCGGACGGTGCCGTTCAGGTGTGTCAGTCGAGATCCTGGATGACGTGCTCGGCGGCTCGGTGCTCGGCGGCGGGCGGGTCGAGTTCGCTCAGTGTCAGCAGTGAGGTGTCGTCGCTGAGGTACTTCTCCCACGCCGCGGCCATCTGTTCCTGCTTTTCGGCGGGCATGCGCTGTACGTCGTCCCGGCTTGCCGGGCTGAGGGCGTTGAGGAACCGTTTTACGGTGTCGGTCTGCATGGTCCGTCCCTGGTGTCCGCGCGGCCGTGTGCCGGGCGTGATGGTGTGATGGTCATCCCCTGGCCTTCTTCCAACGATCCGCGGGGATAGCACCTCTTTCACGCCCAGGTCACCTGACCGGCGGTCCTGCGGGGCGGTGGAGTCCTCGTGGTCGGACCGCGCGTCTCCAGACTTCTTTCCACCGTTCCTGCCTGGCCGCCAGGAGGGCCCGGTCGGTATCGGTCTCCCGGGAGCCGAGGCTCACTCCGCACTGTGCGCACAACCGGTGCAGGTAGTGGCCGCAACTCCAGCCGGTCGTCCCCGCGTCGCTGCCGCACGCCCGGCATGTCGAGGCCGCCGCCGCGGCCGGGACGCGGGATCGCAGGATGCGTCCCACCACGATCGGGAGCGGTTCGGTGGGGTGACGCCCGGGGTCGGGGCAGTAGGCGAGGCTGCCTCCCGCCCCACGCCCCCAGTCCCGCCAGCCACCGTCCGCGGTGGTGTGCCGTCGGCCGACTGCCTTCTCCCGTCGGCGGCGTGCCATGAATGCCGCCTCGTCCGCCCCCCCAGAGCGTGCGGGCCGCGTGGAGTTCCTCCACCGCGCGGATCAGCGACGCCGGGTCGTCGCGCGGGTCGGCCGGGATCCCGGCGCTACGGCACAGGTGGTGGTAGGTCGCACGGAAGCCGTACGGAGCGAAGCACACGACACAGGTGCGGAAGGCGGCGTGCCGGGCACGCACCGGAAGACTCGTGTCGTGGACGCGCCGCCGATGCGTCTCGAAGCTGGTCATCGAGAGAGGCTACGGCCACGTGGAGCGTATCCGGGTCCCAGCCGGCCGGCGGGGATCGCGGCCGACCGGTTCGCCGCACGGGCCTTCCTGCTTCCGCCCGGTCCGACGTGCCCTGCGCGCAACGTGTCGGACGAGTCCCCGGTGCCGACGGCAGGGTAAGCAGGAACCATGCGTCTTCCGCACCGTCCGCTGGGCCAGGGCCAGCCGTGGCGGCACCGACCCGGACTGGTCGCGGTACCGCTCGGGCTCATCGGGGCGATCACGGCGGTCGACTTGGTGACCGGTGCCGACATCCATCTGGGGCCGCTCCTCGTCGTGGCACCGGCCATCACGGCGGCGATCGGCGGCCCCCGGCTGACGGCCTTCATCGGCGCGCTCGCCGTGGGTGCCGAGATCGGGCTCAGTGCGATCTTCGGCCGTCTGACGACAGCCGACCAGCAGGCACAGATCGGGGCCCTCCTCGCGGTCTCCCTCTTCCTCGTCGCTTTCCGTATGGTCTACGAGCGGCACGAGCAGACATTGGACCAGACGCGTCTGGTCGCCGATGTCGCCCAGAAAGTCCTGCTCAGACCGCTACCGTCCAGGATCGGTCCGCTGCGGATCGCGTCCTTGTACATCGCGGCCGAAGCCGAGGCCCGCATCGGCGGCGACCTGTACGCGGCGGTCCGTGCCCGGCAAGGGACCCGCATCATGATCGGCGATGTACGCGGCAAGGGCCTTGCCGCCGTCGGTGACGCGGCACTGTTGCTCGGCGCCTTCCGAGCCGCCGCCCACCGCTGTCCCCCACTGGCGCGACTGGTGGCCCACCTCCACAACACCGTCTACTGGGACGTGACCGACTCGACCGCCGGCCCCGACGCCGGAGAATGCTTCGTGACCGCCGCCGTGCTGGAGATCCCGGACCAGGGCGAGGAGATCCGGCTCATCAACTGCGGGCACCCCTCCCCGCTGCTCGTACGCGACGGCAAGGTCATTTCGCTCGCGGTGCGAGAGCCCTCCCTCCCCCTCGGTCTGGGGAGCGACGTCACCGAGGACGACTACGTCAGCGAGCCGTTCACCTACCGGAACGGCGATCTGATCCTGATCTTCACGGACGGGGTCATCGAGGCACGCGACGGCAAAGGCGCGTTCTACCCCTTCGCGGAACGTCTGGCCGCGTACCAGGGCGCCGGGCCGCAGGAACTCGTCGACCACGTCCACGCGGACCTGCTCGCCCACACCGGTGGCGCTCTCGACGACGACGTCGCCCTGGTCGCCATTCAGCGCTGCCCGTGAGGGGCCGCCCGGTCGGCGGACGGCTCCACCCCACGTCCGACGGCTGTCATTCGATTCCGCTCATGAACGCCCGGTCGGCTCCGGGCAGGGGGGCCTTGCCGACCCGGGGGTGGGGCATGTGACGCGTGCCCCACCCCCGGGCGCCGGCTGCCGGATGGATCAGACCGTCGCGGGGTGCGGTCGTGGCGCTGCGGCCAGGCTGAGGCGGCCGGTGCGGTGGAGGCCGAGGACGGCCAGCGCGCAGACCCCACCGGTGGCGGCGAGGACCGCCCAGGGCAGCGCCGGGGCTCCGGCGGTGCGGGCCGCGTCCAGCGTCACACCGGTGAGGAGGTTGCCGAGGGTGATGCCGATGCCGCTGATGGTGTTGTAGAGGCCGTAGTGCGTGGCCACGTAGCGGTTCCCCGCCAGCGCGACGATCGTGTCCATCTCGAACGGGTAGGCCAGCATGGTGCCGAGGGCGATGAACAGGGCCGAGACCAGCGGTGGCCCGACAGCCAGGGCCCAGCGCGCCGGTCCCTGGCCCGGCACCGTCAACGCCGTGGCGGCCAGGAGCGGCAGGAAGGCGACGGCGAGGCAACCGAGGCCGGCGACCATCGACAGCCCCGGGCCCAGTCTTCTCTTGCACCACGTGGTGAGCCGGGTCTGGCAGAAGATCGTGGCCAGGCCGGAGGCGGCGAACAGCAACCCCACGCCCACGGTGTTGACGTGTCCGTCTCCGGCGACGCGCTTCACCTCCAGCGGCAACGCGAGGTAGACCTGGAAGGACAGCGCGTAGGAACCGATCATGGCGAGGGAGAAGAGCAGGAACGGCCGGTTGGTCACGACGGTCCGCCACTGGGCGAGGACCGACACCGCCGACCTGTCCGGGTCGGGCGGTGCGGTACGGGCGGGCAGGGCACGGATCTGCACGACCGACAGCACCGCGAAGACACCCGCGGCCACCACACAGGTCAGCCGGAAGCTCACACCGGTCAGCGCGATGCCGACCAGCGGGCCGAGGAGTATCCCGGCCTGGTAGAAGACGTTGAAGAGAGCGAACGCCTCCACCCGGCGCTCGCCCGCGTCCTGGGCCAGATACGCCCGGACCGCCGGGTTGAACAGGGCCCCGGCCAGGCCCGTGGCCGCGGACGCGGCCAGCAGCGCGGGCAGGGAATCGACGAGCCCCAGCACGGCGAAACCGACGATCCGCAGCATCAGCCCGGCAATGATCACCGGCTTGTAGCCGAGCCGGTCCGCGAGGGTGCCGCCGAAGAGGAACATTCCCTGCTGGCTGAAGTTCCGCACCCCGAGGATCAGTCCGACCAGCCACGCGGCCAGACCGAGATTGCCCGCGAGGTGCTGGGCCAGATAGGGCATCAGCATGTAGAAGCCGAGGTTGATGGTGAATTGGTTCACCATCAGGAGCTGGACGCTGGGCTCGAAGGAGCGCACCTGGGTGATCATGCCTTTCACCGGTTCCGCTCCCGGACGTCAGGGGCTGACTGCGGGGTGCCGGTCGGGCAGAGCTGCGCGGAGAGGGCGGGCAGGGTGAGCGGGTCGACCACCTTCACGCACCGCGTCCAGCGCCTGATTTCCTTCTCGTCAGGGCTTCCCACGACGTCCGGCTCGACCGCCGGCCGGGCGTCCAGCAGCCCATGGGCGGCGCAGTAGTCGTCGTCGTAGACCGTTCCGAGGTAGCGCTGCGGGCCGTCCGGGAAGACGGCGGCGATCCGGGTGTCCGCGGGCAGGGTGCGGGCCAGCCATCCGGCGACGAGCGCGACGGCGCCGACGCTCCAACCGCCGGTCGCGTAGTGCGAGGCGGCGAGTTCCCGACAGGTCCATACGGCCTCCGCGGGAGCGACCCAGTGCACCTCGCTGAAATTGTCGTAGGCGACGTTGCGGGGGTAGATGCTCGACCCGAGGCCGCGCATCAGCCGGGTGCGAGCGGGCTGGCCGAAGATGGTCGACCCGATGGTGTCGACACCGACGAGCCGCAGTTCGGGGTAGAGCTGCCGCAGGACACGTGACACACCGGCGGAGTGCCCGCCGGTTCCGACACTGCACACCAGGACGTCGATGTGGCCGATTCCTGCGGCCAGTTCCAGGGCGAGCGGTGTGTACGCGGCCACGTTGTCGGGGTTGTTGTACTGGTCCGGACACCAGGAACCGGGGTGCCGATCCATCAGCTGGGCCACGCGGTCCCTGCGGGCCTGCTGCCAGCCGCCGGTGGGGTGGGGTTCGGAGACCACATTGACCTGGGCTCCGTAGGCGGTGAGCAGCCGGATCATGGACCGTTCCAGGCCCGGGTCGGTGACAAGGACGACGGGGTGGCCGTAGACCATGCCGGCCAGGGCCAGTCCCAGCCCCAGCGTGCCGCTCGTGGATTCGATGATCACGCCGCCGGGGCGCAGGTCACCACGGGCGCGGGCGCGCTCGACCATGTGCAGGGCGGGGCGGTCCTTGATCCCACCGGGGTTGAAGCCCTCGAGCTTCGCCCAGAATCCGCGTCCGGCAGGGGCGAGCGGTTCGGACACCCGCAGGAGCGGGGTGTTGCCGACCAATCCGGACACGCCCTGGGCGGGCGGGTGGAAGCTTGTCGCGGTGGCGTGTCCCGGGGGTTCGGGGGCGGGGGAAGGGGCCTTGGAGATCTGAGGAGGCGTCATGATTTGGCTCTCGTGTGGGATGCGGGCCGGCACGGTCTTCGCGTAGGGCCGAGGTGGTGGCACTCGGCCGTGACCGCCGGGCCTACGTCCGCCACCGGCAGAGGCGGATGAGTGCCGCCCGCCTCCCCTGCCGTTCTCCGTGCGGCGGGCGCCCTGATGCGAGCGGGGGCAGGGGGACGGTCGCGGAACCGATGGCGTCGAGGGCCAGGGGCACCGGATCCGGTAACCGGCGCGGAACCCGCCCGGAACGGTCCGTGGTGGCCGGACCGTGGCAGACCGGCCCGTGGTGGTGGGACGACACGGGCTGCGTGGGCGGGGTGCCCTGCGCACTGCTGCCCTCTTCCCACGCCCACGGGGCCCGGGGGGAGCCGCCGTCGTAGGCGGAGGGGCCGCAGCCGAAGAGGGTGATCAGCAGAACTGCCGTGAGGCCGAGAACGGGAAGCCACCGTGGTGGGCGGGGTGGCGGAACGGTTTGGTGAAGGGCGTAAAGCGGTGGGGGGTTGTACGTCACCAGTGCTCCGTAGGGCAGCCGGAACCGCGCGCGCGGCCCCTTAAGGGCATACGGCGGTCGGGCGTCGGCGGACGAGCGGCGGGGAAGGTCCTGGGGAGCGCCGTTCACCTGCGGGAAGGCGGCGTGCGCCGCGGTCCTGCGGGCATCACGAACGGCCCTGTCGGCGGCCTCCTCGATCAGCGCGGCCGAGCGCGTGGAAGGGGAGGCCGGTTCGTCGCGGTGCGGGGCCTAAATGATCAGAACCGCGGAATCGACCGACGGTGGGTGCGCCGACGTGGCGCCGACCGCTGACGCGACGGTTTGACGGAGGGGAGGTACGGGCACCACGACCGACCGTGTCGCACAGGGGATCGGCAGTGGTGCGATCTGCTGGGGCTGACCGGACAGACAGTCCTCCACCCCGTGCCCCGCGGCGCCGTGGGGAGCGGGCCGCTGCCGGTGGACACCGATGCCCGCGGCCGTCGCACCGGCAGCGGGAAGCCGTTCGGCTGCCGCCGTGTGACCGGTGGTCACCGCGCCGGACAACATGGCGGTGACCGCGTGACCGCCGGGCCCCTCAGTGCCCAAACCGTGGGTGTACAACAGGCCCAGAAGGAGCGTCGCCAGCAACAACAGGCGCCGCGGACGTGCGCCCACAGGGCGAGTCCGCGGCAGACCGAAGGCGCGCCGGACCGTGACCATTGCCGTCATCGTAGCGACCCGGGGCGCTCCGCATAAGGGTCGGCGGGAGCGGCTCACAAATCGGCCGACAGGCGTATTACGCAGGGACGTTGCGGTTTTCGGCAACGGCGTCGGCGTGACCTCCGGGCCCCTCCGGTGAGGGGACTGCGGGGCGCCGGTCCGCTGTTCCTCGCCCGCGGCGCACCGGAAAGCGCCACACCGCGCTCACCCGTCCGCCGGGTGAGGCACGGGAATACCGGTCGCGTGGGCGGGTACCCGGCCACGCGGCGGCAACGAATGAAGGGACGCCATGGCAGGAAGTGGAACACACGGCACAGAGCCGCGCCCGGCGGGAAAGCTCGCCGGGCCCGGCGTGTCCGTACCCGGCGAACCGCCTGTGCCCTCCCGACGCCGCCACTTCGAGCAGACATTCGAGTCGCTCACGCCCGGACAGGTCTGAACGACCCGACCCACGATGGGCGCCCGCACCGGCTCGGCTCCCATCACGACACGAGGGAGCACTTCCATGCGTATATCCCGGACAGGTCCCGCACGCCGGTGGCTGCGGTGGCGTGACCGGCCCGCCCTGCGCATTCCCCCGGGTGCGGACGACGTGGAGAACGCCAGCCGCAGGTTCCTCATGTACGGGGTGCTGCCGTTGTGGTTCGTCCCCGCCGTGGCGGACTGGGTGATGCACCGGCGCACGCGGATCGAGGAGACCAGCGGTGTACGCGAGTCGGCGGTGCACGCACTGATGATGACCGAGGCCGGCATCCCGGTCGTGGCGGCCCTGGTCGCGAAAGTCAACCCGTTGGTGCTGTCCTTGATGGGCGGCGCGGCCCTCGCCCACGGCGCCACCGCGCTGTGGGACGTCACGATCGCCACGCACGACCGGGAAGTACGCCCGGTGGAGCAGCACATCCACAGCTTCCTGGAGGTGCTCCCGCTGTCGGCGGCGGCCTTCACCGCCTGCCTGCACTGGGACAAGGTGCGGGCCGGGCTGCGGAACGGCAAGAAGGCCGCGGACGACTGGAAGCTCGTGCCCAAGGAGCAGCCGCTTCCCGCCGCGTATCTCGCGTCGGTCGGCGCGGCGGTGGGCCTCTTCATCGCCCTGCCGTACGCGGAGGAGATGCTGCGCTGCGTACGGGCCCGGCGGGGGCGGCTCGCCCATGCCGCGTAAGCCGCGCATGAGGCCGGTCGTCTGGCGGCCGCCGCGGCCCCACCGCCCGCCGGCCGGGGCAGCCGGCCCCACGCTGCCGCCCTTGCGGCTGCTCCCGCTCGACGGGGCCGGTCCCGAACACCTCGCGCTCGACGGAGCCGGGAATCTGCTGACCGGTGTGGCCGACGGCCGCATCCTGCGGGTGGAGACGGCCACCGGGCAGGTGACGGAGGTGGCCCGCACACGAGGACGGCCTCTGGGGATGCATCGCCTTCCGGACGGCCGGCTTCTGGTCTGCGACGCCTACAACGGACTGTTACAGGTCGACCCGGCGACCGGCACAGTGAAGACCGTGCTGACCGCCGCCGCCGGCGAACCGCTGAACCTGTGCAGCAACGTCACCGTCACCCGGGACGGCACCGTCTTCGTGAGCGACTCCAGTCGCCGGTTCCCCCTTCACCACTGGAAGGGCGACATTCTTGAGCACTCCGGCACCGGCCGCGTCATCCGCTGGGTACCGGGGAGCGCCGCGGAGGTCGTCGTGGACGGGCTGCAGTTCGCCAACGGACTCTGTCTCGCTCCCGACGAGTCGTTCCTGGTCATCTCCGAGTCGGGGGCCTATCGGCTGCGGCGCCTGTGGCTGACCGGCGCCCGGGCGGGTACCACGGACGATTTCGCCGACCGCCTGCCGGGGTTTCCCGACAACCTGACGACCAGCCGTGACGGCCTCGTCTGGACGGCTCTGGCCGGCCCCCGCGACGCTCTTCTCGACACCCTGCACCGCCACCACCCGGCGCTGCGAAAGGCGTTGTGGTCCCTGCCGGACGCGCTGCTGCCCGACCCCCGGCGCACCACACATGTACAGGGCCGTGATGCCCAAGGCCGGCTGGTGCACGACCTGCGGCGCCGAGCCCACAACTACCACCTGGCCACCAGCGCCCTGGAATACGACGGGACGCTGTATCTGGGCAGCCTCGTGCGGCGCGCGATCGCCACGGCAACGCTGCCCCCGCCCCGGGAGACAGACCGGAGGACAGGCCGGGAGACGGACCGGGAGAACCGCCAGGCGTGAACGTCGTTCCGCGGGGCACACGTTCGTTTGGAGGTGGAAAACATGGTTCCCTTGCTACTGGTTCTGTTGCTCGCCCTGATCCTCTTCGGTGCCGGCTTCGCACTGAAGATCCTGTGGTGGGTCGCGGTCGTCGTGCTCGTGATCTGGCTCCTCGGCTTCCTCATGCGCTCCACTGGCGCCGGTGGCAGTCGAGGCCGGTGGTACCGATGGTGACCTGACCGTGTAGTACGTCGTGGGCCGGTGCGGATCCGTAGGGATCCGCACCGGCCCACACGCTTCTCCGCCGACCTCGCGGGTACGCGAATCATCACCGGGGGCAGGCATGCGGCCGCGCTGGGAACCCGCGCACCTCCAGCCCTTGCCTGTCCCCGGCCCGGGCGGACACGGGCTGTGGATACGGGCAGCCCCGGGCCGGTTACGGCGTACCGGTCCCTGCGCTCCCGATGCCGCCCCCGGCGTCCAGGCGGGAGATGCGTTGCTGCGCCGCGACCGCGGCGGCGAGGTAGCGCGGGTCGGGGAGCAAGGCGTATTCCCGCAGGCACGCCTCGGTGAACTTGATGACGTGCTCGTCGCCGTGTTCGGCTGCCCGTGCGCCCAGGTCGGCCACCGGGGGCAGGTCCGGGACCTCCGACCGCCAGGCCGCCGTGCCCTCGCCGCGCCGGTCGGTGGTGAAGGACAGCAGGAACGCCGCGTGCACCTGCCACAGTCGGGCCAGCGTCGGCTCGTACAGCTCCTGCGGCAGGTGCGGAAGCACGATGCGTGCGGCGGCCGGCGCGGTGACGCCGTGGATCAGCGGGACCGGAAACACCTCGGGGTGGCCGAGATAGACGTCGGCGAACTGGAGCGTCATCTCGCTCAGCAGCCGGGGCGCCTGCTCGGGAGCCAGCCACTCCAGCGACTCGGTGTAGCCGGGCAGGTCGGCGAGGGTTTCCAGACGCCCGCGGGTCGTACCCGGCCCCATCGGGCCGTCCGACGCCACGCGGGGCAGGGCGGCGACCGCGGCGGGCAGGGTGTGGGGGCCGGCCAGTCGCGGGCGGCCGGGGAGCTCCGCGTAGCGGGCGGCCCAGTACGCCAAGCCCCTTGCCAGCTCCCGCAGTTGGAGTGGCGTCGGCTTGTCGCCGGCCGCGTACAGACCGCGTACCGCGTGGGCGGTGCGGATGAGGCCATGGGTCAGACCGGCGAGCAGGCCGGGGATCAGGCGGGGCCACCAGCGGACGAGGACCTCCCGCCAGTGCGCCTCGGCCAGCTCCCGGACGAAGAGCAGCTCCCAGTCCCCGGCCCGGCCGAAGGCTCCCAGTGCGGAACGCCAGGAGGACTCGTCCGTGGGGTCCAGGGCGAAGCGCGCGGCGGGCGGCTCGTGATGCTCCATCGCACCCCGGTAGCGCCGCACCCAGCGGGCGACCTCGTCCTCCTGCCCGAGCAGGGCGAGCGCCTCGGCGCCCATCGGGCCGCGGTTGGCGAGGTCGGCCCCTTGTCCGCGCTCGTATCCGAGATCGTCCAACCGCTCCAAAGCATCGTTGACCGCGTCGATGTAGCCGACCGAGGACACAGAACCCCACCCTTCGAGCATCCCAACAGTTTGGATTTCCAAACCATCTACACTCGCAGTATGCCGCACACCGACGAGGCCGGGAAGGCCCCCCGGAGGCCGACCCCCGACGAGATCGCGGTCGTCGGCCTCGTACCGCTGCTGGAACCGTTCTTCCGCGGTCCGGTGGTACGGGCTCTCATGCCGGCGCAGCTCCGCGACGCGATGGAGACGCACGGGCTGACGCCGCGCCACGGCGCCGTACTGCCGCAGCTGCTGGCCGGACAGCCGCTGTCCGTCAGTGAGATCGCCCGGCGGCTCCATGTGTCGCTGCCCACCGCCAGCGAACTGGTCGGCGGCCTGAGCCGGGCGGGCATCGTGGAACGCACCGAGGATCCGGCGAACCGCCGCCGGATCCTGGTATCCCTCGCCGAGGACTTCCGCGCGCCGCTCGAAGGCTTCGTCGCCCGCCGGGGCGAGCCCCTGCTGCGCGCCTTGGACGGGCTGTCGCCCAGCGAACGCGCGGGCTTCCTGGCGGGCCTTTCCGCCTGGGTCCACGAGGTGCAGAACTAGGGCGCGTATTCGGTTGTGATCAAGGGCTGGTCCGGGTGAGGTCCTTGATCCAGATCAATGAAGCGCGCAGGTGGAGGCCGGCGAGGTAGCT